>CP066687.1:0-325724 GCA_016432405.1 Candidatus Giovannonibacteria bacterium
CCCTACGCCCTCAACCGCCGTAAGTTCCGAAATATTCACCGGAATTTTCTTCTTTAGTTTTTCGTATTCGGCAAATTTACTCCCGCGAAGAAGCGTTTCTATATGGTAAGCGATGCCCTTGCCCACTCCGGGTATATTAAGCAAGGCGCCTGCGCCGCCTTCTTTATAAATCTCCCTTATTTCCCTGTCCAGCGCTTCAACGCCAAGCGCGGCTTTCTCATACGCCTGCGGCTTGAAGAGAACTCCCTCCATCTCATAGAGTTCAGCCATCTCATACAAAATTTTGGCGATTTCCTGATTGGCCATTAAGAATATTTTAGCACCAATAAATCTTATCCACAGCCCCGGCTTGCGCATCCCTTAATGTTTTGGGATAATGAAAGCAGGTAACAATTTGCCCGTTTATCGAGCTGGCGCAAGCAAAGCGTGCCAAAACAATGTTTGCCGTCTGGCAACATCATTAAGCTCAACCGAGCATATCCCGCGCTCTTCGCTCGCGCTAATATTTAGTTCCCTACCATCAACAATATTTCCTCTTTTACCCCCGTGTCCTCGCACCGGGGGACAGTTTTTTATATTATTAATGTTTTGTTGCCGGATTTTTAGGAATCGGCGTAAAGGGCGGAAGGGCGGCCGGCCGAGCGCCGTCAAGCAAAGGGTAAAGACGAATCAAAACAAAAAACACGACGAAGTTTATAGCTCCGGCCAAGATAAAAAGCAATCTAAATCCGAAAATATCCGCGAGCACTCCTCCTATCGCAGCTCCTATTGCGCTGGAAATAGTGAGCCCTCCCACACTAAACAAACTCCACTCAAAGCCCTCCGCTCCTTTGTCCACATGGCGCGCAAACAAGGAATAATAAGACGCCATAAGCGCCGCGGAGCTAAAACCCGCCAATATTTCCAGTGTGTAAAGATGCCAAATTTGCGATATAAAAATGAGGGCAAAAGGATACAATACCTCAATTAGCGCTCCGGCCATGAGGATATAAAAATCATCTCTTTCGCCTTTTTTAGTATCCAAAACTTTCGCTAACGGAATCTGTAAAACTGACTTTGCGATAGCGTAAAGCGCCAAAGCAAAACCGACCGTTTTTAAAGTCGCGCCTTCAATAAAACCCGTGATAAAAATAGCAAAAAGCGGCCCGAAGAGCCCCGCGGCCACGTTAATGGCAAAAAGATAAACCAGCAAAATCTGCACAGCTCGGTTTACGGTGATGTTTATGTGAATGCGCATAATTAGAATAAAGAGGTTTGTTTGGTCGCCTCTCTTTTCTCTTCTATCTTAACACCTTCATCATTTTTTAATAACTCCGGCAATTTTTTAAAATCCGCTTCCAAATCTTTTAAAACCTGCGTTGAACGTAGTGCGGCGGCGGGGTGGTAAAGAGAAACAATAATCCGTCCGTCAATTTTCTGAACCTTGCCGTGGTCTCTGGAAATTTTCGCCTCCGGCAAAAAGTAGGCCATTGCAAACCTCCCGAGCGCGACTATCATTTTTGGATTTATTATTTCTATCTGCTTCGTAAGATACGGCTTATACGCTTCAATCTCCTTCGGCAGTGGGTCTCTATTTTCCGGCGGACGCCTTTTTAAAATGTTGGTGATATACACCCCCACACCAAAATTTTTTGTGTGGGGGTAAACGGCTTCTCGCGGCCAGCCAATACTAGCAAGTAGTTTGTCAAGCAATTTCCCCGCCTGCCCAACGAAAGGCCTTACCAACCTGTCCTCATGAAACCCCGGCCCCTCGCCGATAAACATTACCTCCGCGTCCGGGCTCCCCTCCCCAAAAACCAAATTCGCCGTCCCATAAAGCGGCAGTGATTTATCCGCCTCCATTTCTTTTTTTAGATTCTCTAATGCTTCGTTTTTATCCATAGTCCCAATTTATTTTACATTTCTTTTGAGATTCGGCGATGCATTAATGATCAAAATATTTATCATGGATAGCATAAGGGTATCACTGTGCTCAAAAAATTTCAAACTAAACACTCAAGGCCGAACGGTTAATGATGTTTAGTCACATAATTAGTCGCATAAACAAACCAGAAATTTACGGAGTGCATTATGAAATATTTAGAGTACCAGCACGCCCAATACTAACGATGTGCACAAACCCCCTTAAACCCAGAGCTTCCAATGCCTCAAAAAAAACTTGCGGCATGGGACGTCGCCCCAACCAAACGCTTTTCTGCAACATTTCATAACCGTAACTCGCAAGTTCGATTCTTAACCAAAGCCGTTTTTTGCGATCGCGTTCCGGAATATCAAAGATAATCAAGCGGATAACTCCGTCCTCCGGTGGCAAAACGGGTCTAGGGTTATAATTTACTTTGTGAATAAATTTCTTACCTAAATCCGTGATGTGCCATCCTTTTGTGTTTTTTGCTACTAACTTCTGTCTCTGCAATCTCTGAAGAGTTGAATGAAAAGTCTGCTTAGAAAATCCGTGCGATTTGTCCAATCCTAAAATCTCCCTCCACACTCTCGCTTCCGGATACTTGGCAGGAAAAAATGCGTCAACGGTGCCGTATCCGATTTCTCCCAACTTCTTCAAAATCAAAGTGGCGATACTAGGCCTCCTAATTAAAGGTTCGCTTTTTGGTTTTACCTTGTGGCGCTTCATAAACCTATACTATACACTCAAGACCGGTCGGTCAATATTGTTTAGTCTCTATAACCATCAATTTTATTTTTATTTCTGTGCGTAATTTCTATTTCTTAAAATATGAATCAGTGTTGGCAGGATGGAAACAACAATTATTACCAAAATTATCGGGATAAGATATTTATCCACGCCCGGAATAGTGGCGCCCAAAAAATAACCGAGCCAAGTTATGCCCAAGGCCCAAAGCGCGGCGCCCAAAATGTTATAAAAAAAGAATGTCGGATAATGCATCCTGCCGACCCCAGCCAAAATCGGCGCGAAGGTGCGGACAATCGGCAAAAAACGGGCGAGCACTAAAGTTTTCGCTCCATGCCGCTCGTAAAAAATTCTCGCGCGCTCCAGATGGTCTCTATGAAAAAGCCATGAATCTTCGCAGCTGAAAATCGCCGGCCCGACTTTTTTGCCGAAAGAATAGCCGAAGTTATCCCCCAAAATCGCCGCAAGAAACATAAGCAGGGCAAGCGGCCAGACGTTCAAAAATCCCTGCGAGGCCAAAAACCCGGCGGTAAAAAGAAGCGAGTCCCCCGGCAGAAAAAAACCTATAAATAACCCGGACTCCGCGAACACGATTACAAAAAGCCCCGCGTATCCCGCAGTTTTTATGAGCGAAACCAAATCCCAGCCGGCTAGAAATTCCATAAGTTTTAGCTTAACATAAATATAAAGAAGGTTATATGAACCATAACCAACACGATTTAGTGCAAGACTTGGCGATTATGGCGTTGAGCGTGCTTATCGCCGTCATTTTGGCGACAACCGATATTCTTGCAAAAATACTCGCCTCTGCCCAAGAATTGAAACTTCTTGGCAGTTTTATCGCCGGAATGTTTTTTACATCGGTTTTTACAGTCGCCCCTGCCGTAGTCGCGCTCGGCAAAATCGCCCAAGCCAATTCCGCGCTACAAGTTGCCATTTTTGGAGCGGCGGGAGCGGTGGTGGGCGACTTAATAATTTTCCGCTTCGTCAGGGACCGGCTTTCCGGGCACCTCGCGGAGCTGATGCGGAATCGCGGCGTCTGGAAAAGAATCTCGGCGCTTTTTAAGCTCAAATCCTTCCGATGGGTCGCTTTTTTTGTCGGGGGGCTGATTATCGCCTCCCCTCTCCCTGACGAGGCAGGGGTGAGTTTAATGGGACTTTCAAAAATAAAAACTTCGTGGTTCATCCCGCTTTCGTTCGCGTTTAATTTCGCGGGCATTTTGCTCATAGCCGCGGCCGCCAAAGCTCTATGAAACCCTTAAACAAAGAAGTTGAACGGATGTCTTTTTGGGCGCTTGCGGCGGAGGAAGCCGCAAGCATTCTGCAAACAGATTTGCAAAACGGCCTCTCCGAAAAGGAAATTAAAAATCGCGTCCAAATATTCGGGCCGAACGTGATTGAAAAACCGCGCCGCGCCGCAGGCCTCGCCATTTTTTTAAACCAATTTAAAAGCCCTTTGATTTTAATTCTTTGTTTCGCCGGCCTGACGACGCTTTTTATAGCCCATTACCGCGACGCGATTTTTATTTTGGCGGCGGTAGCCGTAAACGCGATTTTAGGATTTTATCAGGAATATAAAGCTGAAAAAGCACTCGCGGAACTTAAAACTTATCTCAAAGAGCGCTCGCGGGTTGTGCGCAGCGGGGTGGAACGCGAAATTGACGCGGGAAATCTCGTGCCCGGCGACATCATCCGCCTTGCCCAAGGCGACCGCGTTCCGGCGGACGGGAGGATTGCTTCCGCGAACGACTTGCAAGCGGACGAAGCAATTCTTACCGGCGAATCGTTGCCGGTAATAAAATCTGCCGACCCGGCGGGGCGGGGCGCAATCCTCCCGGACCAGAATTCAATGGTGTTTGCCGGAACGCTTATCACTCAAGGGGCCGGCACCGCGATAGTATGCCGCACGGATTTTTTTACGGAACTCGGAAAAATCGCCTCGCTCGTAACTGAATCGCGGAGCGAAGAAACTCCCCTGCAGACAGCTATCAGGCGTTTCAGCGTGCGCGCCAGTATTTTACTTGGGGCGCTTACGCTCCTGATTTTCGGAGCGGGCATAGCGTTGGGACATTCGCCGCTGGAGATGTTTTTGATATCGGTTGCCATTGCCGTCTCGGCGGTGCCCGAGGGCTTGCCCGTTGCCCTTACCGTGATTCTGGCGATAGGGGTGGAACGCATGGCCAAGAAAAAAGGCGTCATCAGAAAATTGGTCGCCGCGGAAGCGCTGGGGAGCACAACAGTCATACTCACGGATAAAACGGGGACGCTGACCATGGCAAAAATGGAACTTAGCAAAATACTGCCTGCTGCAGGAGAAGAGAAAAAACGACTGCTTGAACTGGCAATTCTCAACACCAACGTGCTCATTGAAAATCCGAACGACTCCGTTTCGGAATGGCGGGTGAGCGGCAAGATAATGGAAACGGCTCTGGTGCAGCACGCGGCTCTGCGCGGAGTAACGATGAGCGAAATAAAAAATAAAATGCAGATTTTGGGTTCTATGCCGTTTAACGCCGTAAATAAATTCTCCGCCGCGCTGGTGCATGAACGCGGAAAGCATTTCTTGGTCTTTTTGGGCGCGCCGGATATTCTCATCAGCCACTCCGCTTTGGGCGCGGGGGAGCAAAAAGAGGCCCTGGAACGGGTAAACAGATTGGCCGCCTCCGGTGAGCATGTTTTGGGAGTGGCTCTTAAAAAAATTGGCGCGGAAAAAGATTTTGACTTTTCAAAAGATTTAAAATTAACCCGTCTTTCTTTCACGGGACTGATTACTTTCTCCGACCCAGTGCGGCCCGGCGCCAAAGAAACAATCCGCCGTATTGAGCGCGCCGGGATAAAAACAATTATCGTTAGCGGCGACCATCAGGGCACGGCGGAGGCGGTGGCAAAAGAAGTGGGCATGCAGATTGATAAAGAAAACGTTCTGGACGCGAGCGAACTGGCGTCTTTGTCCGACGCCGATTTAAAAGCGCGCCTGCCAAAGCTTCGCGTCATCTCGCGGGTATCGCCCACCGACAAAGTCAGAATCTTAAAAGCATTTCAAGAAGCGGGCGAAGTGGTGGCCATGACCGGAGACGGCGTAAACGACGCGCCATCAATAAAACAGGCGGATATAGGCATCGCCATGGGTTCAGGGACGGAAGTGGCGCGAGACGTGGCCGATTTGGTGCTCTTGGACAATAATTTAGAAACGATTGCCGCGGCGGTGGCGGAAGGACGCCAAATTATGAATAACATCCGCAAAGTTATTGTATATCTTCTCTCCAGCGCGGCCGATGAGCTGTTTCTCATAGGCGGAGCGCTGGTTCTGGGCATCGCGCTTCCGCTCAACGCCCTTCAGATTCTCTGGGTTAATTTTTTTTCAGACAGCTTTCCGGCGATCGCCTTCGCCTTTGAAAAGGATATTGACGGGCTTGAGGTTCGCGCGCGGAGCGCCAAAGCCGGCATTTTTGACCCGCTGATGAAATTTTTAATCCTCTTCATCGGCATTGTCACAAGCGCCTTTTTGTTCGCGCTTTACTGGATACTGCTCCGGGCCGGGTTCCCTGAAGAGCTTGTAAAAACATTTATCTTCGCAAGTTTCGGAAGCTACAGTCTATTTTTGGCGTTTTCCGTAAGAAGCCTGGAGAAAAACATTGTTGCTTATCCGCCGCTGTCCAATAGTTATTTGGTCGCCGGCGTTTCCATCGGCATTGCGCTGATGCTGGCGGCAATTTATATCGCGCCGCTGCAGCGGCTCTTTGGCACGGTTGCTCTGCCGCCGCTCTGGCTCTTGGGAGTTTTTCTCATCGGCGCGCTGAATATCGCTGCTGTTGAGTTTGGGAAATGGCTTTTCCGGCCGAAAGGACTATAGCACCTGGTAGAAAATTTCGTAGAGAATGCTGGCGGCGAATATCAAAAAGAGCGCGGTTTTCTGGAGCGCCCCGAACGGCAAAAATCTTTCCTCCGCGATGCCGAGTTTTCTCATTTTGTGCAGAATGAAAATAATGAAAAAACTGTCCAAGGCGATAAAAATACCGCCAACAATAGAAATTATTTTTACAAAATCAGTCAGCCCAAAAAGAAAAAAGGCCGCGGGAACTACCACGCTTAAAATCCAAGCGTTGATTTTAGAAATCCCCACATCCAGACGATAAATTTGTTTAAGATCGTATGCTAAAACCAAAAAAGAAGTGAATACCGCTAAAAATCCGACAATCGCCCCCAAAAGCACCGCGGAGCGCCCCAAAACCCCCTCAAGAGAAGAAATCGCGTCCTCCGAGACTAATCCATCTACGGCCATAAGCGCGGCGACAATAAAGATCGCGTATAAAATGAGCGGAATAATCGTGCCCAAAATAATTACTTTTTTTAACGGTTTTTTCCCTTCGACATTTCTGAATATGAAAATATCATAAGCATCCGGTATCACCGAGAGTCCAGTGAGCGCGAAAACAAAAACGCCGAAAACAAAAAACGGGTCTCCGCCATAAATAGGAATATTAGCGACGCCTCCCTTCCCAAAAGCCAAAAAGGAAATAAAAAGAATCGCCAAAATCATAGGCATAGTTAAAATAAAATTTAAAAAACCTATCCCCTCAATATTTTCAAAAAGCAAAATCAGGGCGGAGGCCGTCAAAAAAAATAAAGTCCACCAAAATGAAGAACCGCCGAAGATTGTAGATAAAAAAATCCCGCCCAAGACCGCGTAAATCAGAAGCGTCGCGTTAAAAAAAATTATCTGCCCTGCTTTATTTAAATTTCCGGCAAACTTGCCAAGATAGGCCCTCACATATCCGGGCAAACGATGCCGCTTCTCCGTATTGACGACTATCTCTCCGTAAGCAAGATGTATAGACATAACCGCAAAGAGCGCGAGGCCGGCGGCGATCAAAGACGCCCAAAGGCCGGAAACGGATACGGCGTAAGGCAACGCGAACATCCCGGAGCCGATTATCATCCCGCCGAAAACCCCTACCGCCTCCCAATATGGAGATTTTAAAAATTTCATCCTGTCATTAGTTTATCATTCATTGCCGTGGATAGTGCTTTCCAAAAAACGGAGCGCCCAAAGGACGAGAAGAACCAAAATCGCCGCGTAAACTGCAATCGCCGAAAAGCCGAACCCTGCCGCCATGCCTATGGCGGCGGTCGCCCAGAGCCCGGCCGCCGTGGTAAGCCCCTCCATATGCCCGCCGCGCATAAAAATGAGCCCTGCGCCGATGAAGCCGATACCCACCACAACATTGGCGGCAATTCGCGCCGGGTCAAAAGAAGTGCCCGCGACACTGGCGGAGGAAAGTATCGTAAAAAGCGCCGCCCCCAAAGCGACAAGCGTGTAAGTCCGCAGCCCCGCCGGCTTTCTCCGGTGCTCTCTTTCAAAACCGATTATCATCCCCAAAACCGCGGCCAGCGTCAGCTGTTTTATCATCCAAACGGTTTCCGGAGTCAAAAAATCGCCGTACATAGTTTTAAACATTAATTGTTTTTCCTTTTTTTACGAGCTCCAAAACTTTCTCAACCAGGCGCTTCGGGTCCGGGTCGTAAACAATGTTCCCCGGTCCGCGTTCGGATTTGGCGATGATGTCCTTGATAACCTCCGTGGAGCCGCCGGAGCCGTCCAAAACCCCTATGGGCTTGCCGTCTTCCAGCGCGATGGTAAATTCGTTAATCGTCCCCCATCTGCCGCAGCCGACAATCACCGCGTCAGCCGTGCGCGTGAGCAAAAGATTTCTTCCCGAATATCCGAATCCGGTGTAGACGATGATATCCATATAATCCACAGGCAGCTGATAGGCCTCAATATGTTCCTTTTCGGATGAGGCCGGGGAAAGGCCTATTGTAAATCCGCCGGCTTCTTTGGCGCCAATCGCCGCCCACATCGGGAAGCCGGTTGTGGCGCCATTAACCAAAACCGCGCCGGACTTTGCTATTTCCTGCCCCAAAATTTTGGCTTTCTCCAAAGTATCCGGCGAGCAATGGCCAGTCTCGGCCGCCCCCGACACGCAGATTTTGTATTTAAGATGGATATGCTTTCCGTCCATTGTTTAATTGTAGCAAAAAAATTAAAAAAAATAAAAAGAGACGCCGGATGTTCAGAGCGAACACCCGGCGTTACGGAAAGGGACAAAGAGCCAGAGGGACAAATCAGTTGCGGAAAGAAGCACGGTTCTCGACGTTCCAGCGATCGGCGTGGGCGAACTCGAGGATGCCCACACGCCAGCCATCCGAGTGCCGAAAGGCGAACACCGCGAAGACGTTACCGCCAACCTCTATAAAAAAGATGCTTGCGTAGCCGTCGGTGCGGAGCTTCAGAGGATTTTTCCCCTTCTCGCAGTTGCGAATAAGCTCGTCAATCTGCTTTGGGCTCCAGCACCTTCCTTTCTCGATGAGAGCTCTCTTGAGTTCATTGACGGAGTTGCAGGGGGCCCCGAGATTCGCCGCGGTCATCTCTTGGAACGTCGGTTCCTTGGCGAGTTCAAGTGTCGAGGCGGTTCCCGCGCCTACGGCCGGAACGGTTTCCGGCAGCCAGCGGTCAAAATCCGAGTCGCGGTAGGCGAAGACGCCGTCGCCGATTTTGAAGCAATCCACTGTTTTCACGGCGGGTGCTTCGGATATAGATACTCCGGAGGCAATGAGCTTGAGAAGCTGGGGCATCGGTTCTTTATTTTTCTGGATAGGCGCCCAGCAGGGTTCCTGACGGAGGAACTTTTTGAGCTCTTGCTCCCAAATATCGCCTTCATTGCCGAGAAGATTTTTCTCCAGCTGATGACGCAGTCCGATGTTTTTTCGGAGCGCGTTTCTGAGCATGATGTTCATGGTCAGACTCCTTTCTTTTTGTCAATTTGCGCCTTGCATAAATCAAGGGCTTTATGCTCGCCCCTTGGCTTTATTTAGCCCTATTTTAGCTTTCTGCCTCTATTATACTCCTATCCCTAAACTTTGTCAAATGCAAGTTTGAGAGCGATAGCTGTCAAACTTGTAATCAGTAATATCAGTTATTAGTGCTAAATTTCCACACTCTCGCCGTATTTTGGGGCGAAGGCCGGAATGCCTAGATTATCGCGGAGTTTGAGAAATTAGCTTTTACTCTATAGAATTTGGCTCCAACACGAACCTCATTATCAACAAGTTATGGTCATCAAAAAGTTTCCATATGCCGGCGAAAAAATAAAGATATTTGTTATAATTTTTTAATCCAACTAATTCTATGGCCCTGTTTTTATTTTCTGCTAATCGTTCAAACCAGGCTCTCAAAGTGGGACGGTAATCGTGGATTGAATGGTGGACGATCCTAAAACCGGCCTTCTCAAAGATGTTTAAATGATTTTGAAGCGAAGAAAGTTCGGAACCAGGGAAAATACTAAGTCCGCCCGCTAGCGCGTTAGGGCAAGGCACTTCGTCTATTTGACAGAAAAAATGATGAACTATCCTGCCGTTGGGCTTTATGGCTTTCCGCAACTTTTGAGATAAGAGCAACAAATCTTTTTGTCTTACATGCTCCCAGCTTCCGATAGAGAAAATTTTATCAAAAGAGTTTTCCTGGTATTTCGTGGTTATAAAATCCTTAAATTCAACGTGAAAGCCGTATTTTTCGTTAATATATTTTGTTTGTTCCTCGGATAAAGTATAGCCAACCAAGTTTTCTTTATCGCCGGTAACTTCATAAATTTTTTGCAACATACTGCCCCAGCCGCACCCCAAATCTAAAATTTTTTCACCAGGCCTCGGATCAATTAGATTAACTAAATAATTGGCCTTATTTTCTTGGGCATCTTCGAGGCTCTCTGTTGATTTTATAAAGTCAGCGCAACTGTAAAACATATATTTTTTATCAAGGAAGAGTTTATAAAATTCGTTAGAAATATCGTAATGTTTGGATATGCCATAAGAGTGGCTTTTGTACATTAAAGTATGCCGGTAGTAGGAGATGATAAATTTTCTAAACATTTTTGGCGGATAATGATCCTCAACCCATTTTCTAAACACGCCCGGTTTTGTAATTAAATCCCAGGTTTTTTGCGGATCCAGCGGCTTTTTGCCTATAATCAAGAATTTAAACAAAGCAAAGCCCAAACCGAAAACAATCAACTCTGGTAAAAATAAGATAAATTTTTTCATATTGATAGGTATAGTATTATAAAATTATCAGAAAATCAAGTAGGGGGTGTTTTATTTAAATCTCAACACTCTCGCCGTATTTTGGGGCATAGGCCGGAATACCAAGATTGTCACGGATTTTTTGGACGAGAGCCAAAGAGGATTTCGGCTCGCCGTGGACAGCGTAGACCTTTTTAAGCGTGTCGGAGTGGGCGCGGACGAATTCAAAAAGCGCGTCGCGGTCGGCGTGCGCGGAATAGCCGGAAATCACCTCAACGCGGCATCTGACCGGAATTTCCTCGCCGAAAATCTCAACGCTTTTTGCGCCGTCCTCTATGCGCCTGCCCAGAGAGCCGGGCGCCTGGTAGCTTACAATGAGAAGGGTGCTTCTTTCGTCGGGCAAATATCTCCGCTCATGATGCAAAATCCTCCCACCGGTCGACATCCCCGAACCGGCGATAATAATTTTAGGCGGCGGGACGCCGTTTATTTTTTTGGATTCTTCGGTGGTCAGGGAAAAATTGACGCCGGGAAACTTAAAAAATGGAATCTTCAAATATTTTTCGTAAATTGACGTCGCCTTGATTGAAAGAGGGCTGTCCAGATAAACTGGAATTTTAGGGATTTGTTTTTCTCCCATCATTTTGGATATCACCGATAAAAGCTCCTGCGTCCTCTCCAAAGCGAAAGCGGGAATCATTAAAACTCCTCCCTGTTTTACAGTCCGCTCAATCACCCGTTCCAGCATCAAAACCCTCTCTGCGCTTTCGTGGGCGCGGTCGCCGTAGGTTGATTCCATAATCAAACAAGTCGGTTTTTTGACCACCTCCGCAGACCTTTGCAAAATGCTTTCAGCGTTGCCGATGTCTCCACTGAATAAAATCCGCTCGCCGCCGGAGTCAAAAACGGCCATGGCCGAACCTAATATGTGCCCGGCGTCGTAAAGAGCCGCGGAAAAGCCGCCTATTTTTATCTCCTCGTGCGTTTCTTTTGCTTCCCACAAAGACGCCGCCTTATCCACGTCGGCTTCGGAATACAACGGCCCCTCGCCCTCGCGCCTCGCCTCTTTCTCCAAAACGCCGACGCTGTCTTTTAACATAAGTTCCGCCAGCTCTTTGGTCGCGTGGCTGGAAAAAATCTTTCCGCGAAAGCCGTCTTTTATGAGTTTCGGAATCCTACCGGTGTGGTCAATGTGCGCATGGGTCACAAAAAGCGCATCTATGCTTTCCGGGCCGAACGGAAATGGCTCGCGGCTCCGAATATCGCAGAATTTCGGACACTGAAACAGCCCGCAATCCACCAAAATTTTTGTCCGCCGGCCAGCGGATTCCGATTCAAGCAAAAAACAGCTTCCGGTAACCTCCTGTGCCGCGCCGTAAAAAGAAAGCCGGGTCATATTATAAGGAAAAGGCCAACAGCCCCGCCCAATAAGTCAAAGAATAAATCTGAAAGCGTGTCTTCATAGCCGAGAAAACCGATATTTACGACGTAGCGGTCTAAAATAAATTCAAAAAACTCCCAGAAAACTCCGGCAAATGCGACCGCACCCAAGACGGCTGCAGCAAATAAAAACCTTGGGGGAGAAAATGGCGGACCAAAACGTTTCGCGCACCAATTAAAAACAAGCGACACCCAAACTCCTCCCAAAAAATGGTGCGCCATATCCAGCCACCAAAAGAGATAATAAAGGTTAAACCACAAAGCCAGACCGTGGATTAACAAAAGAAAAACTAAAAATACAAAAATTAAAAGATAGGATTCAAAAAATGGTTTCATCAAAACATCACATTCTCGTCAGCGCGCTTATAATCGTGGATTTCCTCCGGAGCAAACCAATGCTCTATCTCATGCGCCGCCTCTTCTTCGTTTCCGGAAGCGTGCACAATATTTTTAATCGCCCTTTTCTCAACATTTGCAGCTGAGGGAGTATCAATGGAAAAATCGCCTCGGATAGTCCCCGGCAGCGCTTCAACCGGATAAGTATGGCCGACAATTTTCCGTACCACAGTTACAGCGTGCATCCCTTCTATGATGAAAGCGGTTACTGGCCCGGAGGTCAGGTGTTCTGCCAGCCACCCTTTGACCTGTTTGCCGATCGCGACATTTTCGTCCGTCCCGAAATGTTCTTTTACGTCAACATTCTTGGCCTTAAAAAATTCCTTCGTCCGCGCGCCGACATTTGAAAACCAATCTTCATCGGAAGGATAATGTTTATTTACGTGCTCCGCGGAAGGCCAAACCATCTTTAGCGCGATAATTTTAAGCCCCCGCTTTTCAAAGCGCGAAACTATTTCCCCAACGATGCCGCGCATCACCCCTTCTGGCTTTATTAAAACAAAAGTTCTCTCTTCTTGCGGTTTTTGCATATTAAATTGACAATAACAAATCTCCACGCTGCTTTCAAGTTGTTTTTCTTATTATCTTTTTTATCATTAATTACTAAAATTCTATAACGATCGTTTTAAAATTTTAGCAAGCTTGCGCAACAACAATTTTTATACCAATTCCCTAACCGTCCCCGCTTTACCAACTTCTAAAATATGCACACAACCAAGCAAGTGCCTCGTGCGCAAATCTTCCAAAAATCTTTCCGGGATTCTGCTCTTACCTATCCAAACGCTTTTCTGTAACATTTTAAAACGCAAAAACTTTAACGCTTCCCTAATCCAAGCACGTTTCCATTTCTCTTTCTCCGGAATATCAAATAGCACGATTTTCAACTTATCATCGCGGGCAATTTCGTAATCAACCCCACCTCTCTCTTCAAACAATTTAAGCTTATCAAGACCCGCCGCCGTTATTTTCCACAAAATTCCGCTGCTGTTGCTGTTTTTTTCAACCAATCCTTGCCTTTTTAAGTGGTTAAGCAACGAATAAAATTTCTGCTTTTCAATACGTTCTTTTAAATCCTTTTTGGCTGCGAGAGCCCCTGCATATAATGCTCTTCTAGCACTTTTATAAGACCGCTGGTAATTTGGTAAAATTTCATCCAAAATCTCCAAAGTGGCCAATCCTCCACCAGCCAAAACTTTTAAAATTTCTTCTATTTTCTTGGATCTCCGCATTGTGACTATATTACTAAAATTATAATGCGATCGTCAAATAATTTTAGTGACTATTTCCAAACTAAATCGCCATTCCTAATTTCTAAAGTAATCGTTCCGTCTAAATCGGTACGGAAAATTTTAGCGCCGATGGCTTCAAGATTTGATAAAGTTTGCTGATGCGGATGTCCGTAGCGGTTTCTGGCGCCTACGGAAATCACGGCGTATTCGGGTTTTGCGGCGGCCAGGAAAAAATCGTTGCTGGAGGTTTTGGAGCCGTGATGTCCAGTTTTTAAAACATCAACATCACCGATTTTTCCTTCGTCAGCCAAGCGTTTCTCAATATTTTTTTCGGCGTCCGACATAAACAAAATCTTTTTGCCGTTAAAATCCAGCTCGGAAATTAAAGCGGAGTCATGCACGTTTTTTAAAGTTTTTCCCAAAAAAGATTCTTCCGGGTAAATGAACCTCAAAACCGCGTTATTATAAAAATTTAAACCAACGGGGCGCTCAATAATTATTTTCTTAATATTTTTTTCTTTGACCATCTTCTCAAATATTTTCGCTTCTGCTGTATGATAATCCGCTCCGCTTTCTATGAGCATACCGACATCATACTTTTCCAGCACTTCAATGAGTCCCGAGACGTGGTCGGCGTGCGGATGCGTAAGCACAACCACGTCAATATACTTGTCAAAGTATGGCATCCGCTCCCCAAGAAGCGGCAAAATCCTGTTAGGCGGGCCGCCGTCAATTAAAATCTGCGTGCCGTCATAGGATTCAATAAAAATCGAGTCTCCCTGCCCGACGTCAAAAAAGCTGACCATGAGTTCTGGTTTTTCCTGGCTTTGGTAAAACGCCAGCGCGGAAACAAAAAAGAGAGATGCGGAAAGCGCCGAGGAGGCGAAAAATATTTTTTTGCCGTTTGATCTGAAAAAATCTTTCATATGAGCCCGGAGAAAAAATTAACCAAAAAAAGCTGCCAGGAAATCAAAAGATAAGCGGGCGCGGCCAGCGCTTGTCCCAAAGCCCCGGAAATAAAACCGCCCAAAGCGCCCAAAAAACCAAAAAACATAACCGCCGGCACGGCAATTACAACCAGAATGTTCGCCGGAAGAGAAAATACTGAAACCGCATTTCCCCAAGAAATTAAAAGCGGAAGAACAAAAAGCTGGGCCGAGGCGGAAGCGGCGGCCGTTTCGCGGATGCCCCAAAATTTAGGGAAAAGCCAAAACTTTTTTTGGAAAAACCCGGAAAGCAAAATTAGGCCGAGCGTCGCCATAAAAGAAAGCTGAAACCCCCTGTCAAATTTTAAATACATCGGGTTCCACAAAATCATAAAAAGGGCCGCCCAAAGCAAGGAAAGCGCCGGCAATGTTTTCCTGCCCACGCGCAAAGCCAAAAGGCCGATTAAGGCCATAATAGCCGCGCGCACAGCGGCCGGCTCGGCTCCGGTCATTAAAGTAAAGGCCAAAATGCCGAAAATGGAAATAGACCAAGCGAAAGTTTGCGGCAGGAAAAAACTAAAAAACGCCAAAAGCGCGTTGCCGACAATGGTTATATTGTAGCCGGAAAGAACCAAAATATGGATGGTGCTGGTGTTTCTGAACGCGTCAACAATATTTTGAGGTAATACTCCTTCACGGCCCAAAAGCATGCCGTCCGCCAAAGAGGCGTGGGGCTCCGGCAGGATATTTTTTAAACTTTCTTCAAATTTTTCACGAACCCAAACAAGAGCGCCCAAAATAAAGTTTCCGCCGCCGCCTCCGACTTTTTTAATTTCCGGAAAAATCATCTGGGAGTAGATTTGCTGTTTGGCCAGAAATTTGGCTGTGTCAAATCCTGCGTAATTTTCCGGCTCCTCTATTTTTCCCTTAATCTCCAGCTTGTCGCCATACTTGTATTGCGGGTATGGGCGCGAAACAACCAACAATCTGCCCAAATCCGTTTCTAAAATTATTCTGGCGGAATTCGGTTTGGGTTCGCTGGAGACAACCTGTCCGCTCAAAGTTAAAATTTCCCCGTACCGATTATGAAGCTGGTCTTTTGCTATACTATTTTCAAAAATGGAGAAACGCAAAGCGCCGAGGAGAAAAAAGAGCAAGAGCAACCCACACCCCACCCCCTGAAAAGAGAAATACTTTCTCTTTTTTTCCCCCTCTCCTTCACAAGGAGAGGGGGTTAGGGGGTGAGGTATCAATCTTGTGCTAAAAAACAAAGCAATTATAAATCCAATCACCAACCCCAAACCTCCAAATATCCAGCTTTGCGGCACATCAAAAAACGAGCGGACTCCAACTCCCGCCAAAAACGCCGAAAGAAAATAAGGTATGTATTTTATTGCCACAGCTTACCCTGTTCGGAATCAAGCGCCATATTTACCAATCTGTCCGCAGCTTTATTCTGCTCTCTCCGCACATGGCTGAAAGTAACCTTAGCAAAATCCATCTTTAAATTCCACACAAAAATAAACAGCGGAAACAATTTTTCTTCCTCAACTTTGTATTCTCCGTTTAACTGCCTCATCACGAATTCCGAATCCATTTTAAAATTTACCTCCATTTTTTTTGTTTTTTCTTTCCCAAAAAGCGCTTTTATTTTTTTGAGCGCGAAAATCACCGCCGCGTATTCGGCCTCGTTGTTGGTTTTTATGCCGATTTTCTCCCCACATTCTTTAATCACGCGCCCCTTCTCATCCGAAATCACCACTCCCAGCGCCGCCGGCCCCGGATTTCCCCGCGACCCTCCGTCTGTATAAACAATTAGTTTCTCTGATTTAGGCATGTTTATTTTGCCATTTTCATTAATTCCGATAAAACAACGGGTAATTTTTTTACGCCGTCGCTTCCAGAAAAATGGCCTTTTTTATGCTCTAGTATAATCTTCGCACCAAGTTTTCGTTTAAATATTTTTGAATTTTGGACAAAAGGCACATAAAGGTCATTGTCTGAAAATACTGCAACAAATTTTTTAGCTGATTTTTTAACTTTGGCAAAATTTATTTTGGTTTCAAGCCACGGCTTAGCAATTTTTATCTCCCCGGGCTCAAGATTTGTTAAACTCGTCCATCCCGCCACAAAAATAGCTCCACCGATTTTCTTATTCTTTGGCAACTTTTCCAAATATCTCATAATCGCCTGCGTGCCGACGCTATGCCCGACAAAATAAGTATTTCCATCTGCTTTTTTAGCTAGCTTACGCAATTTAGAAACCCAAGTGTTTATTTTTGGCTTGCCGGTTTCCGGCATTTTTGGAATAAAAACTTTAAACCCTCTTTTTTCAAGTTCTTTTTTAAGCCAAGGAAACCATCCTTCTTTCGGATAGCCCCACCACCCGTGAATTATATAAACTATTTTTTGATTAAGCATGTTTATTCAAATAATCGGTGATATTTGAAACTTCACGCAATGCTTCCTTTTTTGTTCTAAAAGGAGCAGATCCAACGACAGCATGTCCTCCGCCGCCATATCGTTTTTCTAAAAATCGCCCTATGTGCGCTGGGTTTTTAGAACGGTTCCAAGGATTTGAGCCAACACTCAAAACAAAATTTTTTCCGTGTTTTACAAGCCGAATAGAGTAATTAGATTTTGGGTAGAAAAAATAAGGCATCCAGCGAGTGCCAACTAGCTCTTTACCCATAGAATTCAAAAACACCATGTTGCCGCGGAGGATAAGCATATTTTTTACTTTTCGCAACGATTCGTCAAATCTTTTTTTATATTTTAAAAATCCGTTCCTAATCCAAGTTGTTTTTGCGGCTGAATACAACGGCATTTCGCTTAAAAGACGGATAAGATTTTTCTGACGCGAGACAGGCATTTTAGCAACGCTGTCCAAATAGAAACCAATTTGCATTGCCGGCGGGTTTAAATTAAGCGCTTCTTTTACCGACCCAAATTGAGCTCTGTCCGTGATATCAACCCAACTGGCGAGGTCGCGCAGATATTTCGGCACTTTGATTTTTAAAGTTTTTGTAAAATGCCTGTAAATTAGTCCGGCACACGACGGACTTTTGACATTGAGCTTATGCTTTAAATCCGGCTGAAAATTTTTTTCCCATTTTTTATCAATAAAAGTCGTTGGGTGATGGTCAAACCAAATTTTCGCCTTGGGATGGTAAAGTATATCAACAATCGCGCTTGGATTTTTCATTTTTAATTTTCTCCACCATTTTTTGTCGACCGGATGCGTCAACGGAATAAATTTTCCGTAACCATCTCCCCGCAATCTTAGAAAATACAAAAGTATCGCAGCCGACGCCGCCCCGTCAAAACACCCCCCGTGAAAATAAATATCGTATTTCATCTCAAATACCCAACCTGCCGGAGCCAGTAATCGTTTTCCCATTCCCAGAGAGTTTTGGCGGCCAAAAATGCTTTTATGTCTTTAAAATAATACGGAAACTCGCGTATTTCAACAATGCCTTCAGCTGGACCCCAATAATGGTCCTCGTGCGAAGAGCCGCAGTGGCCGTTGCTATTACCATTGGAGTCATTGGCTCGCGCTGTCCGCACTTTGTTTCTTCCGCCTTTTTCGCGAAGCGACGCACCGCACCGCAGGCATTTTTTTTGCTGGTCTACCCGCAAAATCCACCGCGTTTCAATATCACGCGGCAAAGCAAGCGCGCGCTTCAAATCGTTTTCCTGAAGCGCTAGAACATAAGCCGCCGTCTGAAGGTTGTATTCCGGATAAAATCCGGTTGAGGTTTTAATATCCAAAACTCCGAATTTCCCGCCTATTGTAGCGAGCGCGTCAACCGTTCCCGCGTAGCGGTGCAAACCCGACCAGATTTGGCGCTCAACATATTCCGGATGGAAAAAAATCTGCCGTTCACCCTGAAATTTCTTGAAGGCGGACGCGGCCGGCTCCACTTCTTTAGGAATCTCAACGGGCTCGCCCACCGCCAATTTCTGAATCGTCTCATGCACCAGCGTCCCCTCTTCGGCAGATTTATTTTTCACCTCCTCTGCCGCCGCGTAGCTTTCCATTTCTTTGAAAAAAATATCCAGCGCCGGCTTCGCTTTTATTGAAAGTATGCGCGTCACTCGCGGATACCACGCGCCGTCTACTTCATGCCCGCAACTTGCTTTAAAATGTTCCGCGTCCCGGTACCACATATTAAGGTAGTATAGCTTATTTTTTGAGCGCTTCAATGCCCGGCAAGGTGCCTTTCGCCAAAAACTCCAGCATCGCCCCGCCGCCGGTTGAAATGAAGATGTTTTTTGGCAAGTTGCGAGGCAGACAATCCGCGGTATCGCCCCCTCCAATAATAATTTTAGCTTTGGATTTTTTTAGAGCGGCGACGAGTCTTTTGGTTCCGGCCGTAAACCCCTTTTCAAGAAAACCCATTGGGCCGTTCCAGACAACGAGTTTAGATTTATTAATAAGCGGCGTCCAGCTCTCAATGGTTTTCGGCCCAACATCGTAAATCCGACCTCCGCTTTCCACCACGTCGATAGGCAGAAAAATTTTCTCTGAAGAGATCATTTTTCGCTTTAAAAATTTATTTCCGATAATTCCGCCCAAGAGCACACAGTCTGTTTTAGCTAAAAGCGCTCGCAACAAAGGAAGTTTGGTTTCGATTTTTCCTCCGCCCAAAATAAGAGTGAGTGGGTGGGGCGGATTAAAAACTCGGGAAAGATTTTTTATCTCCTCCTTAAATAACAATCCGGAAAAGGAGGGCAGAAGCTTAGGCAAAAGCACAATGGAAGCGTGTTTGCGATGCGAATCAGAGAAGGCCTCGTTTACATAGACATCTCCGAGGCTGGCCAGATATTTTGCAAATTTTAAATCATTCTTTTTCTCCCCTGGAAATTTTCTTAAATTTTCAAAAAGCTTTATCTCGCCCATAGGCAAAAATTTTTTGAGATAAGGAAAAAGTTTTTTTGTGCTCGGGGTCTTGCCGTCATTCGTCTCCAAATGAGTAAGTAAAATTATTTTCGCTTTTTTCTTTAAAAGGTATTTTATTGTCGGGAGGGTTTTTAAAATTCGCGGCTCCCGCGGTTTCAACGGCAGCACGTTAAAATCAACTCTTAAAAGAACTTTTTTGCCGCGAAAATTCATTTTATTTTATCAACTGCTTTTACTAAACTAACAAATTTTTTGGCGTTCAAACTGGCCCCGCCGACCAAAAGCCCATCAACCGCGCCCTTGGCGACAAAATCCGCCGCGTTTTTTTCATCAACCGAACCGCCGTAGAGCACCGGTATTTTTGAAGCCGCGCGCTTTCCAAGCGCGCGGTAAAGCTCGCGCCGTATCAAAATCGCCATTTCATAAACGTTTTTCGGAGTATCGGCTTTCCCGCGTCCGCCGCCGCTTATCGCCCATACCGGTTCGTAGGCAATTATTAAATTTGCAAGCAAAGATTTTTTAATTTTGCGGATTCCGCCCAAAAGCTCCTCGCGGACGATTTTCGGGAAAACTTCGCCGGGTTTTCGCTCTTTTTCTCCAACGCATAAAACGGCTCGCATGCCGGATTCCAAAACGGCCTTTGTTTTTTTATTTACCGCCTCATCCGTTTCCCCCATAGCCCGCCGTTCCGAGTGCCCGATGACAACAATCCTTGCGCCGGACGCTTTAAGTTGTAAGGGAGAAATCTCGCCCGTAAACGCTCCTTCTCTTTCGTAAAACACGTCTTGAGCGCCGAGTTTGAATATATTGCGTACGGCGTACGGCGTATGGCGCAAGATTGGCAAAAACACAAACGGAGGAACCAAAACAATTTCTACTCCCCGGACGCTTTTAACTCCGCGCCCGACTTCGTTAGCAAGGTGCAACGCCTCGCGGGGAGTTTGCGGCGCCATCTTCCAGTTTGCGATAATTATTTTTTTCATTTTCTTAAAAGTTTGGCTGTCTCTTCAGGCGAGACCTTGACCACGTCTATCCCCGCGCCGAGCTCAAGCCCGCCCCAAATAGCGACTCTTGGCAAAATCTCCATATGCCAGTGGTAGTGCTCGGCATGCCGTTCTTTCGGCGGAGCGGTGTGGATGAAAAAATTATAATCAGGGTTTTTAATTTTTTTAAAAATCTTCTGAAAAATGAATTTCATCGCTTCCGACAAGTCCCGCCTCTGCGCTTCATCTATAACTTCAAAGCGAGACTCGTGGAATTTTGGAAAAATTCTCGCTTCGTAGATAACGCGGGAGGCATAGGGCGCCAGAACAATAAAACGTTTGTTTTGGTAAATGATGCGCTCCTTTTCTTTAAGCTCGCCCTTTAAAATGTCGCAGTGGACGCAGCGCCTGTGAGCGCGGAAGTATTTGCGCGAGCCCTCCAAGCTTCTTTTCACGTCCGGAGGGATTATCGGAATGGCAAAAATCTGGGAATGCGGATGAGGAACCGTTGCGCCGGCTCTGAAGCCATGGTTATGGATTATAAGAACGTAATCCACGCAGGGCTCGCTGGCCAGCGCCTGAAACCTGGACTGGTACGCTTCCAAAACCAAGTTTATCTCCTCCTGGCTCATAAGCGCGAAGTGTCTTTCGTGTGACCTCGTCACAATGACCTCTTGAAACCCGACGCCGATTTTTTTTTCGTGCATGCCGCGCCTTTCCAGCGGCGGGCAAATACCGGAACGCGCGACAACGGGATATTTATTCGGAAAAATCTGCACCCACCAATCCCTGAAATCTTTGCCTCCGGGCTTGGGCGCCCAAAACAAAACTTTTTCTTGCCTTGATTTTTTTGCGTCGTCAAAAGGGCATTTTGATTTGGGCAGCGGCCTTTCCTCCGGGCGCTTAAAAAAAACGGGTTTTTTCTGAATTCCGGTGGATATCAAAATCCATTCACCTGAAACCGCGTCTTTGCGAAATTCAATTTTGCTCATAGGAAGTACTTGCTTTTTCTTATGTTTCTGCTGATTTTAAAAACCTCCCAGAGCGTATGCAAGTAGCTGGAAAGGCGGACGGCCGTGCGCGGGTCATTTACCCAATTCGCGGGCACTATTCCTATTTTATAATTTAATTTTCTTGCAAGAGCCAGCGCCTCAACGTCAAAAGCCCAGCGGTTGACTTTGGCCAAAGAAAAAATCCGCTCGGCCGCGTAATCTCTAAACGCCTTAAAGCCGCACTGGGTATCCCAGATGCCCCGGACAGCCAAAAGTTGGATGTAAAGATTGCCTAAATTACCCAAGAGTTCTTTCCACAAGGGCTGGCGCACAACCAGTTTTGCTCCCTTGGCGTCCTTGGGGTCTCTAGAGCAAATCACAATATCGTATCCTCCGTCAAAAAGCGGGCGCATTTTGTCAAAATGGGAAATGTCCGTGGCGTTGTCCGCGTCGGCGAAAAGGCGAATTCGGCCGTTGGCGGCCAGCATCCCCTCGCGCACCGTATGCCCCTTGCCCATATTTTTTCCGCGGTCAATGAGCCGCAGGTTTTTAATCTCACCGGCCATCTTGTTTACAACCGCCGCCGTGCCGTCGCGCGAGCCGTCGTTTACAACCAAAATTTCGTAACTGTACGGCTGCGCGGCGAAATATTCATCAAACCTGCGCAATGTCTTCGGCAGACGTTCCGCCTCGTTATACGCAGGAATTATTACAGACAAGTAGATATCCGGTTTCGGCATAAGATTATTTTAACATAAAAAGAGAAAAGGGTCGGCTTTGCCGACCCCTTCGTTTCGAAAGGATAAAAGACAGAAGATACAAGATTAAGAAACTACCTCGCGGGGACGCAGAGAGTCGTGGGCGTGGGAAGGAGGGCACCCGTGAACGCCGAGCCCGCCGCCGTCCCAGCGGACACTCGGAATGCCGCCAACGTAATCGCGAGAGCCGGCGCAGTAAGTGGTGTTTTCGACATCGAGATGCTGGCCGGTTCCCAGATGATAAACGAGGCCGTGTAGAAGCCGCTCGGGAAGCGTCTCGGTAGCGAGTTTCATCTCGCGGACTTTATCAGCGGAGATGTTTTTCAACCTCTTGCTCGGCTCCTGGGTATCCTCAACCCATATAGCATAAGCGCCTTTTCGGGGGTCGCGTTCGTGTTCGGCCACTGCCTCGTCGAGATTCCCTCCGTATATTTTCCAACACGGGAAGTATTCACTGCTTTTGTCGAACAGGGGCTGGGATATCGCCGGCTCCGCGAGGACCAGCAGACAGTCAAATCCCTTCCGGCTCTCTGGTACAAACAGCCCGGAAACATCGAGGTTGTACTTAAAGAAGCCTCGGTAGAAAAACTCCCACCAGCGGAACCACCACTCCACCGAGACTTTCCTGTCTGCTTCGCTGAAAAGCCCGACAATCTTGCGAGCAAAGCCGGACTTTGCGTTCTGAACGAGGTCGGCCATTTGAGGAGAAAAACCAAACCTCCCCAAAGTAACCAGCATCTCATGCGGCTGACCACCAGAAAAATCCGATGGTCGATATATTCGGCTCGCGATTTTCATCGCACGCCTCCTTTCTTTTTTGTTAAATAACACGCCTTGCCTAGATCAAAGGCACTAGGTTCGCCCTATTTCAAACTATTCTAGCCCCATTATAGCAAATTAAGATATTGCTGTCAATATCTCCGCGCCATCTTTTGTTACCACAACCGTATGTTCAAAATGCGCCGCTCTTGAGCCGTCGCGGGTAAGCCACGTCCAGCCGTCGGCGGCGAGTTTAACTTTTGGGCTGCCGTCTGTTGCCATTGGTTCTAACGCAATCACCATTCCCTCTATTAACTCTGGCCCAGCGCCTCGTTTACCAAAATTCGGAATTTCTGGGTCTTCGTGCACAGCATGGCCTACGCCATGCCCAACAAGTTCGCGCACCACACTGAAACCCTGCCCGTCCGGCAAGCTGGCTTCTTTTTCTAAATACTTTTGAATCGCGTATCCGATATCGCCAACATGCGCCCCCACGCGGACCTCCGCGATGCCAATCTCCAAAGATTTTTTTGTTGCTTCAATTAATTTATTTGTCCCGCCGCCGACCAAAACCGTCAGCGCGGTATCTGTACATAGCCCTTCGTACCACATCCCTATATCCAATCCCACAATATCGCCGGCTTTCAAAACCCTGTCCGTCGGCAAGCCGTGCACCACTTCGTCGTTAATAGAAACGCAAAGCGAGCCCGGATAAGGCATGAGCGTGTCTTTTACTTTATACCCCTTAAATGACGGCTTGCCTCCGGCTTTTAAGATTAATTTCTCCGCAAGCGCGTCCAATTCTCTGGCAGAGACTCCGACAATTGCGCGGCGCGCGACTTCAGCCAAAACGGCGGCAAGTTTCTTGCCGCCTTCACGCAAAATTTCCAGCTCTTTTTGGTTTTTTATAATCATAAACCGACGGCTTTTACGATGTCTTCGTGAACTTTTTCTATACTCTGCTCGCCGTTGATTTCTACAAACTTGTGTTTTTTATCTTTTTTATAAAATTCAATGGCCGGAACAACGTCTCTTTCGTAATATGCCAAACGATGCCTAATGCTCTCCGGGCTGTCATCAGATCGCCCACGTTCCTCCATGCGCGCATTTGCCCACTCCTCGCTCACATTCAGCCAAATATGAAAAAGGTTGTTGCGTTCAAGAAAATCAAACATTTCATCCAACGCTTCCGCTTCCAGCGCCGCGCGCGGAGAGCCGTCTACAATAATGTGATTGTTTTCCGTAACCCCGTGAATAAATTCAGTTGTGCATGCCCAAATGGCCAAAGAATTTGGGGTTAATTCGCCGGACTTCAAACTTTTTTTATCCAATAACCTTGCCGTAAAAAACTCCGAGTGGCCGGCGAGTTCCCTCAAGCGAGCGCCAGTATAAACATACAGTATGTTTCCTGCTCCATCCCTCTTTTCCAATAATGTTTTCAAAAGTTCCGCTTGCGTGCCTTTGCCGCAGCCGGAGCGCCCGATGAAAACGATGTTGTAGCGTTTATCATTCATACGCGCGGAGAGAAAGCTGGCCCTGAACCTGTTTAGCGGTTTCCAATACGACCGAAACCACGATGAGCAAGGCCGTGCCGCCGATGGTAAGAGTGGTAATGCCCGTCAAACCCTGCAAAATCAAGGGCAACACCGCCACAGCGCCCAAAAACAAGGCGCCAACGAAAGTTATGCGGGTTACTATTTTTCCCAAAAAACCGGCGGTGGACGCCCCGGGCCTGATTCCGGGCACGAACGCCCCGCTTTGCTGCAAATTCTTGGAAACGGACTCCGGGTCAAACGTGACCGCGGTGTAAAAATAAGTGAAAAGGAAAACCAAAATAAAATAAGCCGACGCGTAAGTCCAGGAACTCCCTAAAAAATTGATTATGAAGGAAGCAATCGCCCGCAAAACCGCGTTTCCGGAAGACGCGAAAAAATTCGCCACCATCTGCGGCAGAAGCAAAATGGAAAGCGCGAAAATTATTGGGATTACCCCGGCTTGGTTCACTTTCAAGGGCAGATAGCTCGTTGTCCCGCCGTACATGCGCATGCCGCGGATGCGCTTGGCGTAATAAACCGGTATTGGCCTGTCGCCCTCCGATATGTAAACAACGGCCGCCACGGTTACGAGGCCGACTGCCGCAAAAGCGATGAGCGGCGGCAGCTGCGACGGGTCAAAAGCCGCGAATGTCTGGGCTAGGTCCGCAGGAAGGCGCGCCACAATGCCGGCGAAAATCAAAAGCGACACGCCGTTTCCGATGCCGTATTCTGAAATCAGCTCGCCTATCCACATAAGCAAAATGGACCCTGCGGCGACGATGATAACATTGGCGAATTTGTCGTAGAAACTAATAAACTGCAAAATCCCCTGCCGTTCCAAAATGGTCAAAAGCCCGAATCCCTGCACCAAAGCCAGGGGCACGGTGAGCAAGCGCGAATACTGGTTAAATTTCTGCCTCCCGGCCTCCCCTTCTTCCTGCTGCAACTCTTTTAACTGCGGAAAAATCATCGTCAAAAGCTGCATTATAATGGAAGCGGTGATATAAGGGCCCACGCCCAGCATCATTATGGAAAGATTCCCCAAAGCGCCTCCGGAGAAAAGATTTAAAAGCCCGAAGAATTGATTTGAATCAAAAAACTGACGCAGACGCAAAGCGTCAACCCCCGGAATCGGCACCGCGGAAATCAAACGGAAAGCGGCCAGAAAGCCAAAAAGATACAAGAACTTGTTTCGGAGCTCCGCTTCCTGCAAAATCAGTTTGACTTTAGCCCACATTGAATTTTTCTTTAACCGGGCGAGACATTAAAATATCTTTGTCAAAAATAAACTTTTTAATCAGTTTGCCCGCCTTGACTCGGCGAGGCAAGCCGCTTCCCAGAATTTTTACCGGCCTTTTGGATCTAATCAAACCGCGCTCGACAAGCAGTTCTTTGGTTATTTTCTCGCCGTCTTTAAACTTCGTTTCCAAATCTCTCAAGTTTACAACCGCAACTTTTTCGGCAAAGCCCCTTTTGAAGCGATAGCCGCGCCTTTTATGGATTTTCTTTATAATATCACGAATTTGCGGGCGGATTCTCCTCCCCGCGCGCGATTTTTGCCCCTTAATGCCCCGGCCCGAAAATGACCCGCGCTTCCCCCCGCGCCCTATTCTCCTGTGTTTTTTATTGCCTGATTTTAGTAAATTATGCGCCTGCATCTTTTTGTTTGTTTCTTTCTTTTAATAATTTCAATGCTTCCAAAGTGGCAAGCGCGTTGGTGAGCTTGTTTTTGGTGTGCGATAAAATTTTGGCGCTGGCGTTTTTTACCCCCGCCAAAGCCAAAACCGTCCGCGCCGCGCCTCCGGCGACCAGCCCCCGGCCGGCTTTTGCCGGCCTTAAGATAACCCGCGCGCTGCCGAACTTTGAATAAACTTCGTGCGGAATTGACTCATCCTTTGTGAGCGGGACGTGAATCAGGGATTTTCTGGCCTTCCTCACGGCTTTTTCAATCGCCTGCGAAGTGTCAGCCGCCTTGCCCAAACCGAACCCCACATCGCCTTTTTTATTTCCGATAACAACCGCTGCCCTGAAGGTGAAGCGGCGCCCGCCGGCGACAACTCTCGCAACCCTCCGGAGATCCGTCAGTTTTTGCTCGTATTCGCTTTTTTGTCTTGGTTCTCTGGCCATAAAATTAAAATTTTAATCCGCCTTCCCTTGCTCCCTCTGCAACTTTTTTGACGCGGCCGTGATATTTAAATCCGCCCCGATCAAACACCGCGCTTTTAATTTTTTTGCTCTTTGCCTTCTCCGCCAAAAGTTTCCCCGTTTCATATGCCTTGTCCGATTTACTCGCCTTTTTTTTAACGTTGATTTCTTTATCCGACGCGCTCAAAATTGTTCTTTGTTTTTCGTCATCAACAAGCTGGAGAAAAATATGCTTGTTTGAACGGAAAACCGAAAGCCGCGGGCGCTCGGCAGTCCCAAAAACCCGCGCCCTCACCCTTTTATGTCTTATCTCCCGTTTGTGTTCTTTTATTTTTGTCATTTGGATTTGTTTAGAAATTAGAAATTTGAAATTAGAAATTGCCGCTAGGCGGCCGCTACGGCCTTTTTGCCGGCCTTGCGCCTTATAATTTCACCCGCGTAATGGATGCCCTTCCCTTTGTACGGCTCCGGGCGCTTCTGCGCCCTGATATTCGCGGCCGCCTCGCCGACTTTTTCTTTATCGGCGCCGCTTACCACAATCATGTTCTTCTCAATTTTGAATGCCACACCTTCCGGCGCGGGAATTTTTACCGGATGCGTAAATCCCAAAGACAAAGAGAGGTCTTTGCCGTCCAATTGCGCTTTGTATCCTACGCCCTCTATCTCTAATTTTTTTTCATAGCCGTCTTTCACCCCCAAAATGGCGCTTTTAAAAATGGAGGCCGCCGTGCCCAGCACCGGATAAAATTCTTTGGGAGAATTTTCTTTCAAACTTATTTTAAATTCGCCGCCCGCGTCTTTTATGTCCACATAATCGGGAAAGCGCTTTTTAAGCTCTCCCTTTGGGCCATTAAACAGCCAGAAATCTCCGGCGCGGTTTACGGAAACGCCTTCCGGAATTTTTATTGATTTTTTGGCGAGCCGGGACATCGTTTTACCAAATTTCAAATAAAACTTCTCCGCCCAATTTCGCCCTTTTCGCTTCTTTATTGGTCATAAGCCCTTTGGGAGTGGAATAAACCGCAATGCCAAACCCTCCGCGCGGAGGATAAATTTCCCGGTGGCCGCGGTAAAACCGCCGCGACGGTTTGGATGCCCGGCGCGCTCCGGAAACTTTCGGCGCGCCGTCCTCTTCGTAAAGCAATTTCATTTCTATCAACTTGGCGTTTTTCTTGCCTCTTTGTTCAACCTGCCCGGCGTAACCGGCGCGTTCAAGCAGTTTGGCTATCTCAAATTTAATTTTGGAGTAACCGAAAGAAACGGCGCCCTTTCTAACCGCCTGCGCGTTTTTTATCCTTATCAACATGTCTGCGATTGGGTCTGTCATAATACTAATTACTAATTTTTTACGAATATACTAATAATTTAAAACATCTTTTTTCCCAACGGGACACTCTTTGTCGGAGACAGAAGCACAACATCTCCATTTTCATCAGGAAGACCGAGCGTCAATACTTCGGAGATAAACGGGCCGATTTGCTTCGGCGGGAAATTGACTACTGCAATCACTTGTTTCCCTAATAATTTTTCTTTCGTATAATGTTCGGTGATTTGTACAGATGATTTTTTAATACCGATTTCTTCTCCAAAATTAATATCCAGTTTATAAGCTGGCTTTCGCGCTTCAGGAAAGTCCTCCACTTTAACCACCTCGCCTACTCTAACATCAACTTTTTCAAAATCTGAATAATTTATCATCGTGGTAATTATTTAATATTAAGTATCCTCCTAAATTTAATGCCGCTTGGGGTAAATTGCGCAAGAATTCCTAATTTTAGACCTGTGGCTATTAGGTAGGCGTAAATTTGGTCAATATTGCTTTTAGCAACTCGTTCGCCTCGTTTCAACTCCAATACAACTTTATCATCCACAAGAAAATCTAGGAAATAATTTCCAATTTTCTCGTCTTTAAACTTTAAAGGAACAAGATATTGCTCTTTGTAATTCAATCCGGCCAATTTTAACGCGGCCGCGGTAGCTTTCTCATAATATTTTTCTTGGTATCCGTAACCTAGCTGATTATAAACATCAAACAAAATGCCAATTATTTTATAGCTTAGCTCTGGATATATTAAATCTGTTCTTATTTCTTTTTTCGTATTCATATTCGTATATTCGTATCAGATTCGTAATTCGTACTCGCTACCAGCTACTTTTTCTAATTCCGGGTATCATGCCTTCGTTGGCAAGTTCCCTGAAACAAATCCGGCAAAGGTCAAAGTCGCGCATATAACCGCGCTTGCGCCAGCATCTGAAACAGCGCCTGACCACCCTGCTTTTGAATTTCGGGGGCTTTAATGATCTTGCGTACGTGGAAGTTTTAGCCATTGCGTTGAAAAGGAAAACCCAATAATCTGAATAGCTCCGCGGCTTCATCGCGTTTTCTGGCGCTGGTTACAATCGTTACCTCCAATCCAAAAATATTTCTCACGTCTTCGCCAACCATTTCAGGAAACACTATATGCTCTTTGATTCCCACTGTCAAATTGCCCGACGCGTCCACGGATTTCAGCGGAATGCCGCGGAAATCCCGGGTGCGCGGGATGGCAAAGCCGACCAGTTTGTCCAAAAAGTCATACATCCTTTTTCCGCGCAAAGTGACTTTGTATCCCACAGTCATTCCCTGCCTTGTTTTAAAAGACGACACAGCGATTCTGGCAGGGCGCGGCGAGGGTTTTTGTCCCGTAATCAGCGCGAGATGTTTCTCCACGGCTTCAATTGCCTCTTTTTTGTCGCGCATTTTGCCGGTTCCGACGTTCACGACAACTTTTAAAACCCGCGGCACAGCCATGGGAGTTCGGAGGCCAAACTCTTTCATCATTTTCGGCACGGCCTCTTTTACATATTTTTCTTTGATTGATTGCATATTCAAATCTCGTTTTTACATTTTTTGCAAACTCGGGCTTTCCGCCCGTTTTCTAAAATCTGAAGTCCAGCGCGGACTCCACAGCCGCAGTTCGTGCAGAATAACATGGTGTTGGAAACATGAATAGGAGAGGGCAAAGTTACAACTTCACCTTTTTGCCCTTGCCTTCTCGGGCGCCGGTGTTTTTTGCGAAGCGCGACTCCTTCCACAACTATTTTTTCTGATTTCGGGAACGCGCGCAAAACCTTGCCCTGCTTGCCGCGGTCTTTTCCGGAAATTATTTTAACAATGTCTCCCTTTTTTATGCGCATAAGTTTAAACTATCTCTTCCGCCAAAGACGCTATTTTGTTAAATCCCTTTTCTTTAATCTCGCGTGGGATCGGGCCGAAAATACGGCCTCCTTTCGGTTCTTCTCCTTCCAAAATAACAATTGCGTTATCGTCAAAGCGGATGTATGAGCCGTCCGGGCGCCGAAAAGCGTTTTTCTGCCGGACCACCAAGGCCTTGTGCACCTCGCCTTTTTTAACCGCCTTTCTCGGCTCCGCCGCCTTTATTGCGACGACAATTTTGTCGCCTACGCCGGCGTAGCGCCGGCGGGTTCCTCCCAAAACCTTAATACACTGGGCGAGCTTCGCGCCGGAGTTATCCGCGATATTGAGCATTGTGCGGTGTTGGATCATAAAACTTTAACCAATTTCCACTTTTTATTTTTAGATATCGGCCGGCACGCTTCCAGCACGACTTTCGCGCCCTCCGGAACGTCCTCCGTAGTATGTGCCTTGTACCTTTTTGAAATCTTAATAAATTTTCCGTAAAGCCGGTGTTTTTTGATGCGCGAAACTTCCACAACTATTGTGCGGCGCATTTTGTTTGAAACAACTGTTCCTTTTACTGTTTGCGGCATGATTTTAATTTTTATTTTGTAACAACGTTAAAATTCTGGCTACATTTTTTCTGATTTCACGCGCCTCTTTGACGTTTTTCGGCTTTGATTCGTGCGCCCTCATTTTAAGCTCCAATAATTTCTCGCGTTCGCCGGATAAAAGCTCTTTAAGCTCCGCCTCCGCCTTGCCTTTTAAATCTTTTATTTTGAGCTTTGCCATTATCTTGAAACAAATTTGGTTCTAATCGGCAGTTTCGCTCCGGCCCTGCGAAGCGCCTCCTCGGCCGCTTCCTTTGTCACCCCGTCCATTTCAAAAAGAATTCTCCCCGGCAACACGGGGAAAACATACCCCTCAACGTCGCCTTTTCCTCCGCCCATCGTCACTTCCGGGGGTTTTTTCGTAACCGGTTTATCGGGGAAAATCCGAATCCAAATCTTTCCGCCGCGCTGGACAAAATTCGTCATCGCTTTTCTCGCCGCCTCCAGCTGTTTGGAATTCACCCAAGCGGCTTCCTCCGCCTTGAGGCCGAACGAGCCGAAAGCCAAAGACACGCCCCGCGTTTCTTTGAGGTTGCGGCGGGTGGCCATCCTCTGCCATTTTCTGAATTTTACTCTTTTTGGAAACAGCATATGTTTAATTTATTTGGCTTGTTTGGTCTTCTTATCAAAAATCTCACCTTTATAGATCCAGATTTTTATGCCCAAATCCCCGTAAGGAAGGTGCGCCCGGCCTCTGGCAAAATCAACATCGGCGCGTAGAGTCTGCAGGGGAACTTGCCCTTCTTTCAGCCATTCGTATCTCGCCATCTCGGCGCCATCCAGCCGCCCGGACAGAGAAATTTTTGCGCCTTTCACTTCCTTGGAGGCGGTTATTTTCGCCATTGTCTGCTTGAGCACCCTCCGGAACGGCAAGCGGCGCTCCAGATCCTGGGCGATTGATTCAACCATAACTTTGGCGTGCTGCTCGGGTGACTTGATTTCTTCAACGGTGATTTTAAGCCCGCTCTTTTGATTTTTGTCTTTTGATTTCGGCGCCGATTTTTGCTTTCTCAATTTATTCAAAAACGCTTCCGTGTCTCTTTTTAATTTTTCAATTCCTTCGCCTCCCCTGCCTATAAGCAGGCCCGGGCGCGCTGTTTTTATAATCAAGTTGATGCTTGCCGGAGAACGCTCTATTTCAACGGAATCAACAAAAGCGCCTTTTAATTTTTTATCCAAAAAATTGCGGAGCATGACGTCTTCCTTCAAAGCGCCGGCGAATCCGCGCGCGGAAAACCAGCGCGACCTCCAAGGCCTCAATATCCCCAATCTCATTGCGTATGGATGCGACGTGTGGCTCATTTGTTTTTTAAAATAATGGTAACATGGCTTTCGCGCTTTCTGATGGGAGCGGCGGAGCCCCTCGCGCGCGGCATAAACCGCTTAAGCGTCGGCCCTTTGTCCACGGTAATGGTTTTTACAACCAAATTTTCTTTCTCAATGTTGAAATTATGCTTGGCGTTGGCGATGGCCGACTTTAAAAGTTTTTTTAATGGCAGCGCCGCGCGCTTCGGCAAAAATTCCAAAACCGCTTCCGCTTCTCCGGCCGATTTTCCTTTGACGGCGCCGGCCGCGAGCCGCACTTTGCGCGGCGCCATCCTCAAATATCTCAAATGCGCTTTTATCTCCATAACAATACTAAATTGGTAATCATTATTTTTTGGCCGGCGCCGTCGCGGCCGGAGATGACGCAGAAGCCGCTTTAGCTTTCTCTGCTTCTTTGGCTTGTAATTCCAACTCTTTTTGCATTTTGCCTCCGTGCTTTACAAACTTGCGCGTGGGCGAAAATTCTCCGAGGCGGTGTCCGACCATCTCTTCAGTAACGCCCACCGGTATAAAATCTTTGCCGTTATGCACGCCGAAAATAAACCCGACCATCTCGGGCGTAATCTGCGACCTTCGCGACCATGTTTTTATAACGTCTTTTCCGCCTGCCTTGCCGGCAGGCAGGCCCGCGCGAAACTTGCCCAATTTCTTGAGCAATTTCGGGTCCGTATACGGGCCTTTTTTTAAACTCCGCGCCATACTAGTTTTTAGTTCGCCTGCTGATAATAAATCTTGAAGAAAATTTATTCGGGTTTCTGGTTTTCACGCCCCTTGTTCCCTTGCCCCATTTGTTTTTCGGACGGCGTGTCCCCCTAAGCGTCCTGCCTTCGCCTCCGCCGTAAGGATGGTCAACCGGGTTCATCGCCGAGCCGCGCACAGTGGGCCGCACGCCCATGCGCCGCGACCTCCCGGCCTTACCGATGACGACAAGGTTGTGCTCCTCATTGGAGACCTGCCCGATGGAAGCCCAGGCATCGTCTTTTATTTTTCTGACCTCCCCGGAAGGAAGCTTCAGCGTCGCGTATCCGCCGTCGTGCGCGACAACTTCCGCAAAAGAGCCGGCAGACCTTACCAAAGCCGCCTTGCTCTCGGCGGAAAGCGAAATATTATAAACAAAAGTGCCAGGCGGAAGCTCCCCCAAAGGCAAGCGATTGCCCGGCAAAATCGGGGCTTTTGCGGACGCCAAAATTTCCCGCCCCGGGCGGACGTCTTTGGGCAAAACCATGTATCTTTTCTCTCCGTCTTTGTATGTCACCAAGCCGATGAAGGCGGTGCGGTTGGGGTCATACTCAACCGATTCAACCCGGCCCGGGACATCTTTTTTATCAAATCTAAAATCAACGATTCGCAAAAGCCGTTTTGCTCCGCCGCCTTTGTGGCGTGTCGTGATGCGGCCGAAGCTGTTCCTGCCGACATCGCGCTTTCTGCCGAATACCAGAGATTTTTCCGGCGCGGAGCGCGGGCGCGTTAAAAGCTCCCGGTAGTTTATTCCGGTCATCTGCCTTCTCCCCGGGCTCCTTGGCGCAAAGGTCTTTATCATAAAATTAAAATTCAGTTATCTTGTCACCTGCCTTTAATACCACTACGGCTTTTTTAAATCCCGATTTTACGCCGAGAATCTGGCCGCGCCTCCGGTTTTTATCTCTCGGGGCGATAATATTTATAAATTCAACGCCGACGCCGTAACGGCTTTCAATCGCCCGTTTTAACGAATTTTTGTCCGCGTTGTCCGCAACTTTAAATACATACCTGTCATCGCCGAGCATCGTCGCTTTCTCAGAAATATGAGGCGCGATAAGTAATTTCCAAGCGATTCCGCTTTTATTTTTGACAACGCCTCGCGGGAAAACACTCGGTGTTTTTGAGGATTCAACACCGAGTGTTGAGGAGCGAGGCGGCGTTGCGGAAGGCGCGCGCCCACGCCTAGAAATTTCATCCGCAGGGCGCGGAGCTTTTTTCGCCTCTTTCCTCCTCCACCCCCCGAAAATTTGCGCTAAATTAAACGGCATACCAGGTAGTAGAAAAATCGATTAGTGATAATGCTTTTGTAAATATAACCTCAAATTTCGGCCCAATATAAAACTGCCGGATAGCCGCTGGATTTCGTAATATCACCAAAAAGCAATCGATTTTTTCACTACCTGGCATAAGTTTTTTCTAATTCTTTAATGCTGGATTTATCCAAAATCAAATATTTGTTATGCAAAAGCTCCATAATGTTCAAATTCCTCGGCTCAATATAAGAAACATACGGCAGATTTTTCGCGGCGCGTTTTGGCGTCTCGGATTTCGGCAGAGCCAAAAGCGCACGCCCGCCCCGCTCGCCGATTTTGTAAATCTCCGCCCCGCTTCGTAAATTTTTAAAAACACTGAACGCCTCTTTGGTTTTGGGCCGCGAGAGCTTAAACTCGTCCAAAATCACAACCTCTTTCTCTTTTAATTTTCTTGAAAGCAGAGAAAGCAGCGCCCCTCGCCTCATTTTTTTGTTCATCTTCACTTCGTAGCTCCTTTCTTTCCGCGGCCCGTGGGCGACTCCTCCTCCGACCCACAAAGGAGAGCGTATTGAGCCGTGACGCGCCCGCCCTGTTCCTTTTTGCCGCCATGGCTTTCTTCCTCCGCCCCGGACCTCACCTCTTGTTTTTGTATGCGCCCAAGGCCGCCTGCGGTTAGCCATCTCGCCGTCAAAAACCTGTTTTACCAGCGCCGGCTTCCAAGCCGCGCCGAAAATCCCCTCCGGCAATTCCGCGGTTCCAGCTTTCTGGCCTTTTACGTTGTAAATTTCCGTTTTCATATTTATAAATAAAAGCTTAAGCTTTTATCCCGACGTACGTCGGGATCGTTGCTAAAGCAACGAAAAACGAGGGGGCAGAACCCCCTCGGCTAAAAACCCGGGATTTCATGCCTTTTTATCCTCCTAAACCGTATTTTGGTTCTCTTCCCACAAGTGATTTAGATGATAGCATATTGACTTTCCAGATGCAACAGGATAACTTAACATCAGAGGAGGGGAAAAATATGGCTAAAATCAGCCGTGAAAAGGTTTTTGGAGTGATAGATCAAGAACTTAGCGAGCGACGGAAATGCTGTTTAACGCCGCAGGCATCGGTCGGGGATTATCTTAAACTCATAGAAATTACTTGCGAAACCGCACAAGGATTTGGCCCGGATATGCTACTGCACGAAATAAGAATTGTGGCTGCAATAGCGGTGGAGTGCATGCAGAACTACGGGGCGCCCAAAGTGTCAGATAAGCCTCGATTAAAGATGCGGCCCCGTGCCCAATTTTAAAGTAAAAATTTTGCCGCCTAGCCCAGGCGGCGCTTTTTTATCCTCTCACTTCCACCAAACTTCCGCGATGCCCCGGAATTGCGCCGGAGACGGCGAGCAGATTTTTTTCGGGGATTATTTTTATTACTTTAAGATTCTGTACCGTGACGCGCTCTCCGCCCATTCGCCCGGGCATGCGCTTGCCTTTTAAGACCCTCTGCGGCCAAGTGGCGCCGATTGAGCCCGGCTCGCGCTCGGAATGCTTCTGGCCGTGTGTCCTCGGACCGCCATGAAACCCGTGTCTTTTTACAACGCCTTGAAAGCCCTTCCCTTTGGAAGTTCCAGAAATATTTACGGCATCGCCCTCTTTGAAAACCGAAATGTCAATTTTATCGCCGACATTAACGGGGGAATCGGCGCGAAATTCTTTTTTCTTTTTGCCGAATCCAACCTGCATAGCAACATACCCGTCTTTCTCTTTGGATTTTTTTTGCGTAACAAAAACCGGCCCGGCTTCCAGCCATGTGACCGGGCGCACACTGCCATTGTCGTCAAAAACCTGCGACATTTCAATTTTTCTCGCCAAAATAAATTTCATAGATTACATTTTAACTTCAATGTCCACTCCCGCCGGAAGATTAAGATTCGTCATCGCCTCTATCACTTTCGGCGTGGGGTTCAAGACGTCAATCAGGCGCCTGTGCACCCGCATCTCAAATTGCTCTCTAGCGTTTTTGTGCACAAAAGTGGAGCGGTTGACGGTGTATTTTCTGATTTCGGTAGGCAAAGGCACGGGGCCCATTATTTCCGACCCGTATCTTATGGCTGTGTCTACAATCTGCTTTACGGACGAATCCAAAATTTTGTGGTCGTAGGCGCGGACGCGGATGCGAAGCTTCTGCTTTTCTTCCGGTTCCGCGGCCTCTTTCGTTTTAATTTTAACAGCCGCCTTTGCCATCCGATTTATTTTATAATCTTGGTGACGACTCCCGCGCCCACCGTCTTGCCGCCTTCGCGGATGGCGAACCTTTGTTTTTCCTCAAGCGCCACCGGAGCGATAAGTTTGACCGTAAATTTTATTGTGTCTCCGGGCATAACCATCTCCGTCCCCGCTGGCAGCGCGACGTCTCCGGTCACATCGGTCGTGCGGATATAGAACTGCGGCTTGTAGCCGGTGAAGAACGGTGTGTGCCGCCCGCCCTCCTCTTTGGTGAGCACGTAAACTTCGGATTCAAAATCCGTGTGCGGGGTAATTGACCCTGGCTTGGCGATAACCTGCCCTCTTTCCACATCTTCTTTTTTGACTCCGCGCAAAAGCACTCCGGCGTTGTCCCCGGCAATCGCTTCGTCCAGTTGCTTATTGAACATCTCAATTCCGGTAATCACGGTCTTTTGCGTGTCTTTGAGCCCGACGATTTCAATTTCATCGTTCAATTTGGCCTTGCCCCGCTCCGCTCTGCCCGTCACGACCGTGCCCCTTCCTTCAATGGAGAAAACATCTTCAATCGGCATTAAAAATGGGCGGTCAATATCGCGAACCGGTTCTGGTATGTATTCGTCAAGCTGTTTCGCCAATTCCAAAATCGGCTTGGCCCACTCGTCTTCCGCGGATTTCGCTTCCAACGCTTTCAAAGCCGACCCGCGGATAATCGGGGTTTTGTCCCCGGGATACTCGTATTTTGTAAGAAGTTCCCTGATTTCCGTTTCAACCAAATCAACAAGTTCTTTATCGTCAACAGCGTCCACCTTGTTTAAAAATACGATAATCGCCGGCACTCCGACCTGGCGCGCCAAAAGAATGTGCTCCCTTGTCTGCGGCATCGGGCCGTCGGAAGCGGAAACCACCAAAACGGCTCCGTCCATCTGCGCGGCTCCGGTAATCATGTTTTTGATGTAGTCGGCGTGCCCCGGCGCGTCAATGTGCGCGTAGTGGCGCTTGTCCGTTTCGTACTCCGAGTGGTGAAGCGCGATTGTAATGCCCCTTTGCCTTTCCTCCGGAGCGTTGTCAATATCTTCAACCTTTTCCACCCTCGCCTTTTTGCCGGCCAAATTCAAAACGTGCAAAAGGGCGGCGGTCAGCGTGGTCTTGCCGTGGTCAACATGGCCGATTGTGCCGACGTTTAAGTGCGGCTTTGTCCTCTCAAATTTCTCTGCCATAGATTTACATAAAAATTAACTTGATAATCTTACAAAGTATATCTTATAGAATAAAAAAGGCGGCGTCAAGCGCCGCTCTCTGCCGCTCACTTTGGATGGTTTTTCACAATCCCCACCAGCCGGTTCTGCTGGTCAAAGATGGCGAACAGGTCCTTGCTCTCCAAAAGCCGCCTCTGCTGCTCCGGCGGCAGTTCAAAGAACTTAAAAGCGGTGGTGCTACCCAATTCGTCCTCGCCCCAATTTATCTGCATGTTTTCGGGGCGGAAGCACACGAAGCCGCTCGGATTTTTTACATTCACGGAGCAAACCGGAACCCTTTTGGTGCGATCAATACTAATCTTGATTTTTGTCCCATCAGGGAGTTCTAACATTGCGCGCCTTTGTCCATCGGAAACCCTAAGTCTTTCGACTTCTATATTTTTTTCTGCCATTATACAGTTCCCCTTTCTCCATAAATTGCTCTAAAGCCATCCTAGCATTAAACCGGCAGCTCGTCAAGTTTTAATTTAGTACTAAACTATACACTCAAAGCCGATCGGTTGAAAGTGTTTAGTCTAACAAAAAGCGACATTAAAGGCGCTGCAAACCAACTTCCAGCGATCGCTGAAAGTTGGTACAGACAATAATGGTTAAGTCCTACACCGGCAAATCGTCAAGTTCGGGCTCCGAATCCAAATCTTCGGCGAGCAATTCGTCGGACAATATTTTTTCTTCTTTCTCTGTGTTTTTTTCGTCTTCGTTTTCCATTATTTCTTCCCCTCTTTAATCAGCTCCGCAATGTTTGCCGGAACTTCTTCGTAATGAGAAAATTCCATAGTGTAGGAAGCGCGGCCTTCGGTCATGCTTCTTAATTTTGTCACATAGCCGAACATTTCGGAAAGCGGGACTTTGGCGTCCACAACCCGCGCGTTGCCCCGCTCCGACATATTTTCAATTTTTCCGCGCTTGGAAGAAAGGTCTCCGGTTATGTCCCCCAAAAACTGGTCGGGCGTCACCACTTCCACTTTCATTACCGGCTCAAGAAGAACGGCTACCGCGCGCCTGACTGCTTCTTGCAACGCGATGGAGCCCGCGATTTTAAAAGCGGCTTCGGACGAATCAACGTCGTGGTATGAACCGTCGTAGAGCGCGGCTTTTATGTCCACCAGCGGGAACCCGGCCACCACTCCTTTTTCCAGCGCTTCTTTCACGCCTTTTTCAACCGCCGGAATAAATTCCTGCGGAATAATTCCTCCTTTGATTTCATTTATGAATTCGTTCCCCTTCCCGCGCTCATTTGGCTCAACTCGCAACCAAACATGTCCATACTGCCCCCGTCCGCCCGACTGGCGAATATATTTTCCTTCTGCCTCCGCCGTTTTTTTAACGGTTTCTTTGTAGGCAACCTGCGGGCGCCCGACATTTGCCCCGACCTTAAATTCACGCTTCATCCGCTCCACGATAATTTCCAAGTGGAGTTCACCCATTCCGGAAATAATCGTCTCCATTGTCTCTTCGTCCCCTTTGATGCGGAAAGTTGGGTCTTCTTCTGAAAGCCGCCTCAAAGCCAGTCCCATTTTTTCCTGGTCTTGCTTGGTTTTGGGCTCAATCCGCAAAGAAACCACCGGTTCGGGGAAAATAATTGATTCCAAAGTAATCGGATGCTCCGGATCGCAAAGCGTGTCTCCGGTCTTTGTATTTTTTAAACCAACGATGGCGCCAATTTCTCCGGCCTGCATTTCTTTAACCTCTTCTCTGTGATTCGCGTGCATGCGCAAAATTCTCCCCACTCTTTCTTTATCTCCAGTGCGCGTGTTTAACACATACGACCCCGCCGGCAAAGCGCCGGAATAAACCCTGAAATAAGTAAGCTGCCCCACGTAAGGGTCGGTCTGTAATTTGAAAGCCAAAGCGGCAAACGGCGCTTCATCTTTGGACTCGCGAAAAATCTCTGTTCCTGTTCTCGGGTCGGTTCCTTTGACCGGAGGAAGGTCGGCCGGCGAAGGAAGATAGTCAACGACGCCGTCCAGCATCAGCTGCACTCCCTTGTTTTTCAAAGCCGAGCCGCAAAAAACTGGGATAAGTTTGTAAGACAAAGTCGCAGCGCGCAGAGTTTGTCTCAATTCGTCCAAAGAAATTTCTTCTCCACCCAAATATTTTTCAGTAAGCGCGTCGTCCTCTCCGGCAACGCGCTCAACCAATTTATGCCTCCAAGTTTCCGCTTCCGCTTTTTTGTTTTCGGGAATTTCTTCTTGAATAATATTTTCTCCATGCTCGCCTCCAAACCTTATAAATTTCATCCGCATAAGGTCAATTACGCCGGAAAAATCGCCTTCCAAGCCAATGGGGATGTTCACGGCCACCGCGTTTGGAGTCAGGCGGTCCAAAATTGATTTGAAACTTTTTTCAAAAGAAGCGCCTATTCTGTCCAGTTTATTTATAAAGCATGTGCGGGGGACTTTGTATTTATCCGCCTGCCGCCATACGGTTTCCGATTGCGGCTCAACGCCCGCGACTCCGTCAAACACAACGACGCCTCCGTCTAAAACCCTTAAAGACCTTTCCACCTCAACGGTAAAATCAACGTGTCCGGGGGTGTCTATAATATTTATGCGGTGTTCGTTTTTCTTATCCCTGGGCAAATATGACGGGGTCCAAAAACATGTCGTGGCGGCGGCGGTAATTGTAATCCCGCGCTCCCGCTCCTGCTCCATCCAGTCCATAATCGCCTCGCCCTCGTGCACCTCGCCGATTTTATGCGAAACTCCGGTATAAAAAAGCACCCGTTCGGTTACGGTCGTCTTCCCCGCGTCTATGTGCGCGATAATCCCGATATCGCGCGTCCTTTCTATCGGATATTCCCGCGCCATAAAAAATAAAATTAGATAAGAGAAGCTTTTATGTCCTGCAAAAGCTTTTCTGCTTTATTTATTGTATCTTTACTTATCGCTCCTCTCCCCTCACTCCTTACGCGTTGTAACAAATCATTCAACTCTTCCCGAAAACGCGATTTCTGATTTTCGTCAGAAACATTGTTTTCAATAATTCTATCAAGGTATCCTACAACCGGCGTAAACCACCATGTTACGGAGTATTTGTTGTGGCTCCATTTGCGCTTCTTTTCAGCGAGCTCGCTCCCAATCTCGGGTTCTGCGGTCTTTTCCTCATTTGTAAGCCAGATGTCCGGATATTCCCCAAAATCATCCAATAAATGATCAATTATTTTCTTTGCTTCTTCTCTCGGATCCAATTGTTCCTTGCCTCCTTCCATAAAATTTTCAAATTTACCCCCACATCAACTTATATTTCTAAAGATGCGCGTATTCTCAATCTAAGCTGCGCAAAAGCCATCGACCTTAACTTCAAATTTGATTCTCTGTCTACTTTGCTCCTTAAAACATAAACATAAAACATAAGTTGGTGTGGGGGCTTACCAGGCGAAATGCGCGAAGGCGCGGTTGGCTTCGGCCATGCGGTGGGTGTCTGTTTTTTTCTTGATGGCGGCGCCTTCGTTTTTCGCGGCCAAAAGAATTTCCTCGGCCAGTTTTTTAGCCATCGGCTTGCCTTTTTTGGCGCGGGAGGCGCCGATAATCCACCTGGCCGCCAAAGCGAATCCCCTCTCCGCAGAAACCTCCCTCGGCACCTGATAAGTCGCTCCGCCGATTCTTCTGGGGCGGATTTCCACCAAAGGCGTCACGTTTTTCAGCGCTTCTTCCAAAACCGCCACGGGGGTTTCAGTTTTTTTACCCTTTTTTATCTCTTCAAAAACGCCCTCCATAACTTTCTGGGCGGTTGTCTTTTTGCCGGAAAGCATTAAATAGTTGGTAAGTTTCGCCACCAGCCGGGAGCCATAAACTGGGTCTGGCCTCAATTCTCTTTTTTCTTTTTTCTTTCTCCTCATGCTTTTGGTTTCTTAGTCCCGTATTTACTGCGCTGTTGTTTTCTGCCCTCAACGCCAGTTGTGTCCAAAACCCCGCGGACAATATGGTATTGCACCCCCGGAAGGTCCTTAACGCGCCCGCCACGTATCATTACGACCGAGTGCTCCTGCAAGGCGTGCTTCTCGCCGGGAATGTATGCGGTTATTTCCATGCCGTTTGTGAGGCGCACTCTTGCTACTTTTCGCAAAGCGGAATTCGGCTTTTTGGGCGTCATAGTTTTCACCGCCAAACAAACCCCTCTTTTGAAAGGAGACGGATAAAAACGCGGCCGGTTTTGGAGCACGTTAAAAGACTTGGCCAAAGCCACGGACTTCGCCTTGTATTCCATTTTTTTTCTGCCTTTTTTAACCAACTGATTTATAGTAGGCATATTGTATCGCAGTTTATCACACTTCAATTAAAAAGCAAAGCCCGTAATCAGGCGGAACAAAAACGCGGCGACTGGCAAAATTATGCCCGAGAGAAAAAATATAAAAATCACAAGGATAATAAGCCCGTATCTTTCAAAAAATACTTCCAAATCTAAAGCGCGCGCCGGTAGAAGGGCAAAAAGAACTTTGGAGCCGTCTAACGGAGGTATGGGTATAAGATTAAATATCGCCAAAATCAGATTAAGAAAAACGATGAAGATGGCAATTTGCAAAAATTGCGGCGGCAAAGCCAGCGCTCCGGAGAAACGAATCAGCGCCCCGAAGACAAGGGCAACCATTATATTGGAGAGGGGCCCCGCCGCGCCGACCAACCCCGGCCCATATTTCTGACTTCTTAAATTGTAGGGATTATACGGCACCGGCCGCGCCCAGCCAAAAATGAACCCGCCAAGAAGATAAGTGATTGTGGGCAAAATCACCGAGCCGAAAGGGTCAAGGTGCTTGAGGGGATTGAGCGTGAGCCGGCCTTCGTCTTTTGCGGTGTTGTCTCCCATCGCGTAGGCAACGGCGCCGTGAGAAACCTCGTGGACAACAACGGAGAAAATCAAAATCAGAATTTGAAAAATAAACTCCAGCGCTTGATTCATGTATAATATAATGCTAATTTACGAATGATATCCGAATATCACAAATTATGGCAAAAATTTGCGCGATTTGCAAAAAGGGGTCGGTTGTCATGGGCACAAGGCGGCTTTTGCGCGCCCACTATAACCCGACCAAAAAATCGCGGAAATATCCCAATCTCCAATGGGCACGGCTTCCCTCCGGCAGCCGCATCAAAATCTGCACAAGATGTATGAAAGCCGGGAGGCATTTGAAGCTTAAACGGAGCGGGCCATAGTATAACGGCAGTACGCACCCTTGGGGTGGGTGTGGCGGCGGTTCAATTCCGCCTGGCCCGAAAGATTGTTTATATTTTTTGGCACCGCGGGCAGAAATAGCCGGAGCGGCCGGAAATTTTTTTGCGGATAATTCCGGCGCGGCATCTTCGGCAGGGCTCGCCTTCTCTATCGTAAATAAATCTTTTTTCAAAATAAGCCCCTCGGGTTCCCTCGGGGTGCAACCAATCGCGCATCGTAGTGCCGCCGGACTTTATGCTGCGGTTTAAAATAAATTTGATTGATTTCCACAAATTTCTAACTTCTAATCCGCTCAAACTTCTAACTTCTCTTTCTGGATGGATTTTCGCGCGCCACAAAACCTCGTCTGCGACAATATTTCCGACTCCGGCAAGATTTTTCTGGTTGAGCAGAAATGATTTGATCTTTGTCCCCCTTAAGGTAAGGGGGATTAAGGGGGTTATGTATTTTGTTTTAAATAATTTCCTAAAATCCCGCAGAGATATTTCTAACGCGTCCTTTCCCAATGTCTTAAAATACGGGTCGCCCAAAACTTTTTTGGAATCTCCATACCAAACAACGCCGAATTTGCGGACGTCGTGAAAAACCAAATCCCCGCCCCCACACCTATCGGATAGGTGTGGGGGTAAACCGGAAAGACAAAAGGTGCGGCGAATATGCTTATCGCGCGTTCCGTGAGGCACAATCAAAAGCTTCCCGCTCATTCGCTGGTGAAACCCCAAAATCTTTCCGCCCGAAAGACAAATTAAAATCGCCTTGCCTTTGCGCTCTATATTTAAAATCTTTTTTCCGCTTAAGTTTAAAATCCGCTTGCCCACAATAAGCGGCTTTAGTTTTCTTACCGTTGTTTCCACCTCCGGCAATTCTGGCATAATTTTGCGTCCTCGCCGAGATTCGAACTCGGATTTCAAGCTTCGGAGGCCTGCGTCCTATCCATTGGACGACGAGGACAATCTCAATCTCAACTTAGACGTCGGATGTCTACGTGTGCCGGTCGGCGACGATTGACGCTCCGAAAGAATTGGGCTTGATTATAGCGTCAAAGCCGTAGCCCCTTACCATGCCGACGACGCCGTCTATGAATTCGCGCGTGGGGCCGTTTTCGCCCACATCAATGTGAATCTGGTCGTTCCAGAAAAATTCATCCCCCAATTTTTCTTTTAAGCGCCCGCGGAGCTCCTGCGCCAAAGTTATGGAGCAGATGGTTTCTCTGTAAATCCGTTCGCGGAGAGTATTGCAACGCGTTTTTTCGGAGCGCGTCCAAAAATGAATCCCGCCGTTCCCCACCCGCCAGATGGTCACCGCAGTCACAAAATTTACTTCGCTTCTCGCGGCAGAATCCGTCCCCACGATGATTTTGTACCGCCGGGACGGCTTTGATTTAACGAAATCGTAAATCGCCTGAACGACTTCTTCCAAGCCAAGCTCCGCTCCCAATATGTTAAAAAATTTTGAGTTGGACATTTTTTTCTGTACCTGACTTCTCCGGCTTATTCCAGGCCACCGGTATCGCCACCCTGCCGCCGGCGCTTCTTGAATAAAAAAGCACGTGGCCGTTCTGCCTCCCGAAGTCGTAAAGGTTTTTTGTAATCTCCACATCCTTCAGGCAGTATTTTTTAATTTCGCCCATTTTCCCTTCTTTATACCATTTCAGCGCCTGAAGTCCATCCCCCGATTTCCTGACGCCCAGAGTCGCCTCCGCCAAGCTGTCCAGATAAAGCCGGTGGCCGAGCGATTTTTTTACGTCGTCCATCAAGTCCAGCGCGGGCAAATTTTTTAAATTCCAGGAAATGTAGGGCTGTAAAACCGCCAAATCAAAATGGCGGATATTAAAGCCGACCACGCGGCCGGCTCTTTGCAGCAATTTCTCAAACTCCGGAATTTCATGTTCCTCAAAAGTCAAGTATTGGCCCAGTCCGTAAACATAAGCTCCTACCACCGAAACTCCGAGTTTTTCGAAACTTCCTCCGTCTCTTGCGGAAATCCCGGCCTCATTGAAAGAACGCTTGGTTTCAATGTCAAAAACAACGTCGTCCGAGTCCATATTATAAAGGCAGGTCAAATGACCATGCCCCGGGACCAAGGACGAGCAAAGCCAAAAGAGCCAGTAAAATCAAAAAATCAAATTCTCGCCCGCCTGCCGGCGAGGCAGGCCCGCCGACAAACGGCTTCCCGCGCTGAACCCAAAAAATAATAACCAGAAATTCTATCGCCAAAACCAGCGCCGCGAGTTGCGTCAAAAGCCCTAAAATCAAGCCAATTCCGCCCAAAAATTCAACCAATGTCACCAGCCACGCCCAAAATTTCCCCGGGCGGAATTTCATTGACTCAAGCCATCCGGCAAATTGGACTTTGTCTGAAACCAATTTCTGCCAGCCGTGCGCCAAAAAAATTGCCCCCAAGGCAAGTCTCAAAATTGTTGGGGCATAGAAACTATAGTCCAAAAATTGCGGGAGGATGCTAAGCATTTTTTTTGTTTCTTCCTAAAATCTCATCTATTCTTTCCTGGCGCTCTTTTCTTTTTTTGATCTCGCTCTTGGTTTCCAGTTCCGCGCGCAAGTTCCTAAGCTCCCGCAAGCCGCGCGGATTTTTTTCCAAGGCAGGAAAAAGCTCGCCCTCTTTTGGTTTTTCACCCATAAGTGTAATATAGCAAATATGAACAAGGATGTCATGTGGCTGATATTCGTGCTTATAATAGTAGGCATTGTCTTCGGCTTCCAAAGAAAAAATATAAATCTGTTCTCGCTCAAAACCGGCACCGAATCAAAACCTTCCGGTTTGTTTCCGGAATCTCCAGAAGCCCCAAGTGTCTCATCGGTAGGAACATCCGCGCCCGGCGCGATAACACCATCGGCTCCGGCGCCGCAAACCCCATCCGGGAGCGCAAACCAGACAACGCCAGCGAAAACCCCGCCCGCGCCGGCTCCTGCGCCAACTCCCGGCGCGCCGCCCGCTCCGGCAAAGCCGCCCGCACTGCGATTGGGCCTCGGGCAGGCCTATTCCACCCAGCCAGAGCAGGAATACGTCGTCCTGGAGCATTTTGATTTTGACAATAAGCAGGCGGCGAATATTTCCGGAATGAAACTCCAAAATAGAGACAGGGTGTCCGGAACCATCGGCAAAGACGAATACGGCGGAAACATTGCCCTCAACTACGGAGAGCGCGCGGCAATAGTGACGGGCATAAGCCCGCTCGGAAAAAATTTCAAACTGAATAAATGCTCCGGATACTTCAACCAGAACAACTCCCTGCCGGTTTACGCGTCCTGCCCGTCGCTTTCCGACTTGCCGCAGCCAAGGAATCTGAATAATAAATGCATACAATACACAGAAAGTTTGGGAAGCTGCGTTGTACCCAATATCAACGCCGACACCGGCATTGATAATACCTGCGCAGAGTTCGTAAGCCAGCACGCAAGCTATGTGGGGTGCGTCGCCGACCACAAAAACGATTCCGATTTTGATCAGCGCCAGTGGCTCATTTACCTCGGCAAAAATGCCGAGATGTGGGGCAACCGCCGCGACCTCGTCCAGCTCTTTGACCAGCTGGGGAAGTTAATTACGGAAATTAGTTACTAAGCGCGTAAAGCGCGATGCCGGCCGCAACTGAAACATTCAGCGATTCTTTTTTGCCGCGCATGGGGATTTCTATAATTTTGTCGCATTTTTCAAGAACCGATTTCGGAATGCCGCTGACCTCGTTGCCCAAAATCAGCGCGATGCCCGACTTGGAAGTCCGGCTTCCAAGTGAAAACTTTTTAAGATTCAGCGACTTTTTTGACTGCTCCAAGGCGATAATCTGAATTTTTTCTTTTTTTAAGCGTTTTATTAAAACTGCGATATATCGCAGTTTTTCCCATTTCATGTATTTCTCCGCGCCCAGCGCGGTTTTTTGAAAATCTTTCCGAAGTTTTCCGAAAATATCGTGCGGCCCCGGCGTGTAGCCAGTTAAATAAATTTTTGAAACCCCCATGGCATCCGCCGTCCGAAAAATAGAGCCGACATTATGCAAACTTCGGATATTATGCAAAACCAAATAAATTTCCCGCTCTAATCTTTTTTTGGATTTTATACGTATTTCCATGTTTCAACAAGCCGAAATAAGAATTAAGTGTTTCGGAAACTAGATTCTCACTTAATCTTTTTATCATCCTTCTTTTTGTGCTTGTCCGCAATACGCGATGGTCGGAAAAATTTACCCATCCCAAAAAATCAACGCCGGAAGCCAAAGTTTTAATGAATAATTTGTCCGGATGTAAATCAAGTTTCAGCTTTTCGCATAAAAAGTTTTTAATCTGCAGAATAAGGCCTTCCAACCAATTCTTATTTTCAGAAAAAATCACAAAGTCATCCGCGTAGCGAAGATAATATCTGGCTTTAAGTTTGTGCTTCACAAACTGGTCAAACTCATTCATATAAATATTCACAAACAACTGCGAGGTTAGATTGCCCAACGGCAAGCCGACATTCTGCCTAGTTGAAGAAAAACTCTTTATAACCTGTTCGAGAAGCCATAAAATATCCGAGTCCGGAATATAAGATTTTAAAGTTTTCATTAAAACCTCGTGGTCAATGCTGGCAAAAAATTTTCTGATGTCGCACTTCAAAACCCAACAGGTTTTGGTGTTGTTCCGGCTGACTTTCCAAGCAAACGCGCGAAAACGGTTGAGGGCTTTGTGAGTTCCTTTTTCAAGGCGACAGGAAAAAGAATCAGCAATAAAAACCCTGTCAAAAAACGGATAGAGCTTGCGGTAAATCGCGTGGTGCAAAAGCCGGTCGCGAACGCTGGCCTTATGGATATGCCTCGGCTTAGGGTCAAAAATATGAAAAGATTTATAGCCGCCGTGCTCGTAAGTATGCTGGGCAAGGTCGTTATGAAGAGATAAAATATTATCCATTAGCCGCAAAGAAAATTCTTGAACATCGCGCTTGTTTCTCTTGCCGCGCACAAATTCCCGCCAGGCCTCTAGTAAGTTTTCTATACCAATGATATCCTCAAAATTATGAGTCAATTGAGTTTTCATAAAAATTTTTCCACTACGCCCCCCCCCCGCAGGGTTTTACCGCTTCTTGAAAAAATAAAAAGCGCATATTTATTATGGTACAGTTATTATCAAATTTTGCCCAAACCACACAGGCATTCTCTTGGTCAGCGAATTGATACGCTTTTTATAGAAACAATCGAGGCAATATCAATTGCCGCTTTTTTGGCTCGCCAGGAAAAACAGCCATATATCCGTCTTGCGATACGAAAAGTTGATACGTTAAATATACTTTTAATGATTCTTTGGGAAACCAAATCGCTGGAAAATAAAAAATATGCCGCATTGTCGATAAAAATAATCGAAATTGGTAAAATGCTTGGGGGATGGAGCGGGCAAATTTTAAAACAAAACTCTCCCAAAACGGGAGAGAAATGAAGAGATTTGCGAAACGGCAAACGCGAACCCATTGTCACGATTCCACCTATTGTCAGGCCTGTCGTTGTACGCGTTCAACCAGCGACCATCATCATTGCGGTTCGCGTTCAGCAAGTTCGGATTGCCATCGGAATCGCACGAAATATCGTCCATGTCACCACCCCTCGAATACTCTCGGGGTTGAATCGAATCCGGCATAGCAATGCCTTAATATCTCGCGCCAAGTATCTTCTTTTTTTGAAGTTTCTGCATGCACCACTCTATCTGCAACCGTGATCGCAGATACTCTCGATGCATGGATACTGGGTTCGGTAGCGGGAAATATAAAATTTATCTCCCGCATATTCACCTACTACCACTCTGGATTTTAACATAAGAAAAACCCCCGCATCCACTATTTCTAGTAGACACAGGGGCAGGACTAAGACCAAAGGACCTAAAAGATCACAGTGTCTTAGTTTTGAGGGCTAACTTGCGAAACGGCAAACGCGAACCCACTGTCACGAGGCCACCTAACGCCAGGCCTGTCGTAGTACGCGAGCAACCAGCGACCATCAGCATCGCGGTCCGCGTACAGCAAGTCCGGAAGGCCATCGGAGTCATTGATGGGTTCGTGCATTGCGACGATCCACCAAAGGCCCATGGCTTTGATCTCCTCGTCCGTGAACTTCTCACGGATGAGGCAAGCCACTTCGGCGTTCGGCTTTTCAAGCTTGCGCTTGTCGGCCTCGGCGCGGATCTTCTTCGTGATCCGGTCGTTGTCCTCGAAGAGCATGCCATTGAGAACGGCGACTTCAGTCGTTACGCCTTTGGTCGGCACGAAGCTCGGCGAACGGAGCACCTGCTTGGCGTAGTCACCCACGCGGAAGCCTTTGCTCTCAAGCCTGGTGACCCAATCCTCGCCAGTCGTGCCATCGCTGATGACCGAGAAGTAGATGACGCCGTCTTCCTTGCGCCACGAACGGGTCGGTTCGGAAACCGAGAGTTCGTCGCGGAGAAAACGGAGCGCCATGTCGTGGCCACCGAGTTTCTTGACGATGGCGTTGAGTTGGCCGGCGGTGAGGTCGGCGGATGCAAATTCTGTACTCATATATGCCTCCTTGCGCTTATTTGCGCGTTTTCGTTTCCCTCTAACCCGAGGTGGGTGGCATTCACCAAAAGTCACCATGAATCTTGGCAAATTAGCCTATTTCAATGTCTTGCTCCATTATACACCCATGAAGTGGGTTTGTCAAGCCCACGTTGCGCTTAGCGAATTTCGTAAGTCAGAGTAACAAAAATATTGATTTCATTCTCGCCGGAAGGCAGAGCGGGGAAATCTCCGCCAAGGCCAAATTCAACCGCCTTTCCGTAAATCGGCACAGGAGGCGGAAAACCACCGCCGGATTCGGAATACGAAACTAATTTTTTAAGATTGATATTTAAACTTTTAGCGAGCTTCGCGGCTTTTTCTCTTGCATCTTTAATGGCCGCGGCTCTCGCTTCTTCTTTTGCCGCCTTCGGGTCGTCCACCGTAAATTGAATGGAGCCAACCTGATTCGCGCCGAATTCAGCGGAGCGCGAAAGTGTGCTGCCCACCTTGCCAAGGTCTCTTATTTTAACTTCAAGATTTTGATGAATTTCATATCCTCTGAATATTTGCGTCCCGTCTTTATAATCATACCTCGGGCTTATGCTGTAAGAAGTTGTTTTGACGTCTTTGTCTTCCACCCCTTCGCGCTTTAGCATCTCCAAAACTTTGTTTATGACGTCTGTCGCGGAACGCTGCGTTGAAACCAAGTCGGCGCCCTGTTTTACAACTCCGATATTTACAACTGCCACGTCCGGCTTAACAAAGACCTTTCCTTCGCCGGAAACGCTGATTGTGGAGGACGGAAACGGCCGGTTGGTCCCGTTAACTTCATTCCACGTGCGCGCGCCGAAAAACACAATGAGCACGGCCAAAAATATCACCAGCGCCCAAAGCGCCTCCTTCGGCGGCCTGATATGCAAATATTTTGATTCGTTTATTTCCATAGCCATTATTATAATCTGGAAAGTTCCTCTCTTGCAACTTCCCTGTCGTCCCACGCTATCTTTGTCCCATTAGGCCCCATAATCCATGGCTCGGCGCCTTTGCCTGTGATGATTACCGTGTCGCCCGACTCTGCAGATTTTATTGCTTCGCGAATGGCTTCTCTTCTATCCAAAACTTTCTTGTAGTTTTGGGTTTGGAATTTGTTTAGAAATTTGGAATTAGAAATTAGAAATTGCGAGACGCCTTTTTCAATATCCTCCAAAATAGCCGAAGGCAGCTCGTCATACGGGTCCTCATTGGTCAAAATAATTTTTTTGCAGAATCTGCCAGCGATTTTCCCCATCTCCGGCCTTTTCCATTTGTCGCGCCCGCCGCCCGCCGAACCCAAAACGCAGATTAAATTGGGCCGTACGCCGTACGCCGTATGGCTTAAGGCGATATAAACTTTTTCCAGCGCGTCCGGAGTGTGCGCGTAATCCACCACCACAGAGAACGGCTTTTTTTGAACAAATTCCAGCCGCCCCGGCACGCCTTCTATTTTCTCCAGCGCGCTTTTTATGGCGCCGAAATCAACTCCCAAAAGTTTCGCCGCGTGATACGCCGCGACAGCGTTTTCCAGATTGAAATCGCCCAAAAGTTTAAGATGAATCCCCGGCGGCAAATCTTTTTTTGAATAAATTATGCGGTTTTGGGCGGGAATTTTTAAAAAATAATCAATTGAAGGGTCATCGCCGTTTAAAATATGGATTTTAGCTTTTTTGAAAAGTTCAGCTTTTGCAGCGCGGTAATTTTCAAAAGTCCCGTGCGACTCTATGTGCTCCGGAGTGACATTGGTCAGGACTGCCATGTAAAAATCAGTCCCGACGTGCCGGAACTGCTTGATTCCTTCAGAAGTAACTTCAAGCACAGCGTACTCGCAGCCAGCGCTAAGGGCCTCTCTCAAAAATTTTTGCAGTTTGAATCTGCCGGGCATTGTCATCTTAAGCGTGTTTCTCCACTCCCGCCCGTTTATGCGAAATCTCAAAGACGACGCAGATGCGGTTTTTTCTCCGGCCTCTTCCAAAATAGCCGTGACAAGATGCACCACTGTGGACTTGCCGTTGGTCCCGGTGACTCCTACGACTTTTAATTTCCGCGATGGGAAATTATACAGCAGAGCCGCTAACCAAGCCAAACACTTGTGATAATGCGGCTGCAATGCCCCAAAAATTTGTTTGGGAATCAATCGCTTGATAAAATTCAAAAGCGCCTCCATTCTATTTTTCTATTTTCCTAACATTTTCAGAGCTTCTTTTAACCTTTTTTCGCGGCCCTGGATGCTCGCCGGAATTTTTTGAAGCATTTCACGGGCTTCGCGCTGGGAATACCCCAGGGCTTCCAGCGCGTCCAAAATATCAGTATCTTCTTTAAATTCTTCCCCGCCTAATGAAACTTTTCCGAATCCCATTTTGTCTTTCAATTCCAAGACAATTTTTTCAGCTGTCTTTCTGCCGATGCCGGAAATCTTTGTCAGATAAGATGTATCTCCGGACGCAATCGCGCGTTTTATTGTGTCTACCGGCGCCAAAGCAAGCACGCCCAAGGCCGACTTTGGGCCGATGCCCGAGATCGAAATCAAAGATTCAAAAAACTCCAGCTCGGCTTGGTGCGAAAATCCGTAAAGCTCAAGCGCGTCTTCTTTTACGTGAAGATGGGTCCAGAACTTGGCATTTTCATTTACGGAAATTTTATTCGCGGGCGCCGGCACAAAAATTTTATAACCAACTCCACCGACATCCAAAACAACATGCCGCTCTCCCTTAAACAAAACCTTGCCTTCTAAGTGTCCAATCATTACTATTACTATACTACAAAATGACCTTATTTAAACTTCACGAGCCCTATAAACCGGCTGGAGATCAGCCAAGAGCGATTAGTGAATTGACCCGGCTTTTGAAATCTAACAACCGGCACCAAACTCTGCTTGGCGTCACCGGCTCGGGAAAAACTTTTACGATGGCGAATGTCATCGCGAATTTAGGCCGTCCGGCTTTGGTGATTTCGCACAATAAAACTTTGGCCGCCCAGCTTTATCAGGAATTTAAAACTTTTTTCCCAAAAAACGCCGTGCATTATTTCGTTTCCTACTACGATTACTACCAGCCGGAAGCATACATCCCGCAGACGGACACTTATATAGAAAAGGATGCAAAGATAAACGATTTCATTGACGCGATGCGCCACGCGACTACCGCCACGGCTCTTACGCGCAGGGATTTCGTGATTGTCGCCTCCGTTTCCTGCATCTACGGCATCGGCGACCCATCTGAATACGAAAAGGCGGCGCTTGAGGTAAAAGAGGGTATGCAGATTTCGCAGCGCGCTTTTTTGAAAAAATTAGTTGAAATGCAATACGAAAGAAATAATTATGATAGGCTTGCCCCGCCATCGGCGGGGCAAGCCGGAGTTTTCAAAGTGCGCGGGGAAGCGGTGGAAATTTTTTCTCCGGCCGGAAACTCGATAATTCGGATTGAGTGGAATGGGAACACTATAGAAAAAATAAGCGGGGGCGGAAAAATTTTCCCCGCAAAACATTTCGTGACTCCGCAGGAAAAATTGGAGCTCGCGCTGGCTAACATAAAACTTGAACTGAAAACCAGAACCGCGGAGCTCAAAAAAGAAGGAAAATTATTGGAAGCCCAAAGAATCACCCAGCGCACTAATTTTGATTTAAAAATGCTCCGCGAGACCGGCTACACGCACGGAATAGAAAACTACTCGCGTCAGCTCGCATTTAGAAAAGCAGGAGAGCCGCCGGCCACTTTGCTGGACTACCTGCCTGCCGGCAAGGCGGGTTTACCGGATGATTTCGTAACTTTTATTGATGAATCGCATATGTCTATCCCCCAAATCCGCGGAATGTACAGCGGGGACCGCGCGAGAAAACAGGTTTTGGTTGATTACGGCTTCCGCCTGCCGTCGGCAATAGATAATCGGCCATTAAAGTTTGAAGAGTTTAATCAAAAAATCAGGCAGGTTGTTTATGTTTCCGCGACTCCAGCGCCCTACGAACTGAATCTCTCGTGTCAAAGAGAAAGCAACCTCTCCCCCGGTCTTCTCTCCTTCGCAAATTCGTATCATTCGCATACCGATTCGCAACATTCGTGTTATATCATTGAACAAATCATCCGCCCGACCGGGCTTTTGGACCCGCGCCTTGAAATCCGCGGCACGGCAAACCAGATGAAGAACGTTGTGTCAGAAATAGAAAAGCGGGCGAGCCGCAAAGAAAGAGTTCTGGTTACCACTCTCACCAAACGCATGGCCGAAGACTTGGCGGATTATTTGAAAGAAAAACCCGCCTCGCCAGCAGGCAGGAATATTAAAGCCGAATATCTTCATTCGGATATAAAAACTTTGGAACGGCACAAAATTTTAAGAGATTTGCGGAAGGGCGTCTACGACGTGATTGTCGGGATAAATCTTTTAAGAGAAGGCATTGATCTGCCGGAGGTGTCTTTGGTAATAATTTTAGACGCCGACAAAGAGGGGTTTTTGAGGAACGCCCAAACTTTAATCCAAACCATCGGCCGCGCCGCGAGGCACACCCAAGGAACAGTAATAATGTACGCGGACACGACGACCGATTCAATGAAAAAAGCGCTGGAGGAAACCGGGCGCAGAAGAAAAATTCAGGAAGAGTACAACAAAAAACATGGCCTGACGCCGCAGCCCATTCAGCGTCAAATCGGCGAGAACATATTCGGCGCAGAATCAGCAGTTAAAAAATTTGATTTAACAAAAATGTCCAAACAAATGTCCCGCGAAAAACTAAAGCAGGAACTGGAAGAAGAAATGCTGGAAGCCGCCAAAAATCTGGACTTCGAAAAAGCCGCCGAACTGCGCGACTTGATTAAAACAATCAAATAAATTAAACTCCTACTATGCCAATAACTTCATCAGCCAAAAAAGCGTTGAGGCAATCCGGCCGGAGGCGGGAAAGAAATTTGGTTTGGAAAGCCAAATTAAAAAGCGCCGTCAAAACAGCCGAGAAAGACAAGTCGGCGGAATCGCTGCGCCTTGCCTACAAAGCCATAGATAAATCCGCCAAAAAGGGCCTCACCAAAAAAAACAAAGCCGCAAGGATGAAATCCAGGCTCGCGAAACTGGTCAAATAAAAATTTTTCATAACCCCTGCTTCGCCGGTTATTTCATTTATTCATCGAAAAAATAAGCCGCTCCAAAATCTCGTAAGAGTTTTTTGGGTCCCTTCGCATGGCGGATTCGGCTTGGATGCCCTTGAAATACGCATCGGCCATCTTTTTTTGTTTTATTTTCCAAAGTAAAGGATAAATAAGCCGTTGCAAATCCTGCCCCGAGGCCTCCGCCTCTTTAAGAGCCAAAAGCGCGCGCGACAACGGCGCCGAGACAAGTTTTTCAACAAAAAGGAATGGGCTTGCCTTGGCACCAAGTTTTGCAAGGACACGCATATCCACCTGCTGGCGGATTGCTCTGCTCGCGCCGTCGCGCTGCGCAAGGTCTTGCAAAACTTGTGCCTTCGGCGGTTCGCTCAAACTCATCTTCTCCAACTCATTCTCCAGCGCCCACTCCGCTTCCCTCCCCGCCCCGGAAACCATCGTTATTTTTCCTTCCCTGCCAAGTTTTACTCCCAGCTCTTTTGCCCGGCGGGCAAGCCACGCCTCCAAACCTGCTTTTTCCAAAATTTTCATCTCCTGAATCTTTTCCGCGTATTTTTTAAAAAACGCCAGCGCCTGTTTTTCCGGCTCACGCTCCCAAAAAACAAAAATGTTTCCGGATTCTTTTAAAAACTTTCCGTTTTCTTGAAGAATTTTAAGCATTCCTCCGTCAGCGCCCGAAATATTTTTAAATATGACCAGCCGCGCGCGGGAAAAAAGACTCTCCTGCCCAAGGGCGGAGTAGAGGTCAGAAGCATTAATTTCCGAGCTTTCGCCGTCAAATTCCTCAAGCGGCAAATTGCCGCGTTTCTTTAAAAACGCCGCCTTAAATTCCCTTATCTTGCGGAGTGCCTGATAGGAATTTGGCCCGAAAAGAAAATAAATCATTGTTATTCAACAAAAATATTTTCTTTGGGCGGCTCCGGAATGAGATTCAATTCAAAGGCCTTTTTTACAAGAGCGTTATGCTCTTCCGGCAACCAGGCAAGGGGATAAATTGCCGGCAGGCGCTCCTTCATCAGGTTGATTTCTTCGGGCCGCTCAAGTCCCAAAATGCCTTTATACTCTTCTATTAACTGCGTGTTTTTCCGAATGAAGATTGCCGCTTCCAAAACGGCTTCTCTTAAACGTTTAACTTTATTCGGATTCTGCGAAATCCAGTCTGCGTGGGCCGCCAAATCCACGAATGGTATGACGGCAGAGCTGGTAATGCCACCCCACTCCCTGCTCAAATTGACTACTTCCCTATAATTGCCGGTTGCCAAAAACCGCGCAGTGGCAACCGCGTTTAAAAACGCGGCCTCTACTTCTCCGTTTGCCAGACGTTGCTCATTTTGCGGAAACGAGCCGAAAACGAGCTTAAAATCGCGCTCCAAATCCAACCCAAGCGTTTTCATCCCCACGGCATGCATAGTGTAAGACGCGCTTCCTTTGGGATGCATGGCAACTCTTGCTCCTTTAAGGTCCTCAAATTTATAGTAGGGAGACGCGGCTTTCACCACCAAGGCCTGGTTGGTTTGATAGGTAGACACAAACGCGCGCAGCTTTATGTTTTTAGCTTGATTGGTAATTGCAATTGACAGCGGATTTATGGTGCCGACCTCAACCCCGTCTACTTTTTCAATCAGGCGACGCTCGGCTTCGGATGGAGGAGAAAAAAGAACGTCCAATTTCAATCCATGTTTCTCTGCAATCCCTTTGTCCTGTAATACTGCCAGTAAAAATTTCAGGTTTTCGGCGTCCGCAAAACTAATTTTAACGGTTTCAACATTATTTAAATCCCACCAGTACCAGCCGGCGAATGCCGCGGCAACTACGATTGCCAAGATAATGATTTTTGTAAACATTCTAAAAATACTTCTTTTTTAAAATGACCTTTATTTTGGAAATTATTTCCCCCGGAGTGAAATGGGCTTTGACCATGAAATCCTCCGCCCCGCCAGAGACGGCCCGGTCCATGTCTTCCTTTTGCCCGAGATTTGAAAGTACGATTATCGGTATTGAAGAAGTGTTTTGGTCGCTCTTCATGCGGCGCAACACTTCAAAACCGTCCATGCCGGGCAAAATAAGGTCAAGCAAAATCAGGTCCGGGCGGTGTTCTTTGGCCATCTTCAGCCCTTCTTCGCCGTCAATCGCCTCAAATGTGGCAAAACCTTCTTTCCGGAGCTTCTGAACGATTAAATCTCTTAAAAACTTGTCGTCCTCAACCGCCAGAATTTTGACTTTTCCGGATTGCGCCTTTCTGTTTGTCCCTTGCGGGGGCGCTTCCGTTGGTGCAGCTTGCGCTTGATAACTGTTTTTCTTTTGCTCGCTAGGCACGCCCAGTACCTTTTCCACTTTATCCAAAACGTCCGCCGGGTTGAACTCCGCCTTAACCAAATAGTCTCTCGCGCCGAGTTTCAGCGCTTTATCCACCTCAACCGGCTGGCCGGAATTTGACACAATTATAATCGGGGTGGTTATTTTATCGTTTTTTAAACGCTCCAAAACCTGAAAGCCGTCCATCTTCGGCAAAATTATGTCCAAAAGCGCCAAATCCGGTTTCTCCTCTTTAATCATGCGATAGCCCGCCTCGCCGTCGGTTGCGACCGAAACCCGGTAGCCCTCGTATTCCAGCTTGGCTTTCATTACATTCAAATGAACCGGCTCGTCTTCTATAATTAATACCTTATAGTCGGCCATAAGCGGATTATACCATACTTAAATCGTTTCCAAAAACTCCTCCAGAGGCGGGCTTTCTTCCGCAGGCACCAGTTCTTTTTTGAGAGGAAGGGTGAAAGTAAAAACCGTGCCGCCGTTCTCTTTAGAGTTAAAAGTTGTGTCGCCGCCGTGGCGCTTTATAATATTACGCACGATAAAAAGGCCTAGCCCGGTGCCCTCGGTTTCCATTTTAATCACATTGGAAGCGCGGAAAAATTTGGAAAAAACCCTTTTTTGCTCCGAGAGAGGTATGCCCACTCCAGTGTCGGAGATGCTTATCACCGCGTAGTTGCTCGCTTTCTCAATCCTCACCAAAACCTCGCCGCCAGCCGCGGTATATTTAATTGCGTTGTCCAGCAGATTATTAATCGCCAAAGACAATTTTTCCGAATCGGCGTAAATCTGCGGCAGAGCTCCGTCTATTTTCTCAAACTTCAGATTTACGGATTTCCTTTTTGCCAAATCTATATATCCCCGGATAGCGCTCTCAAGGAATTTATCCAAGTCAATTTCCTTAAAGTCGTACCCAAATTTTCCTTCCTCTATGCGGGCGGCGTTCAGAAGGTCGTTGACCAGTTTAATCATTCTCTCGTTGATCTCGTAGCCCTTGGAGAGAAAATTGGACTGTTCCTGGGAAAGCGCGCCGGCGTCCCCGTCCAAGAGCAAGCGCAGCGTCCATTTGATTGCCGACAAAGGCGTGCGCAGCTGATGCGCGGCAACTGAGACAAATTCGGACTTAATCCGGCCCAAAAGTCTTTCGCGCGAAACGTCGTGCAAAATTTTGAGAAACCCGCGGACGTTTCCGGCCCGGTCAACGACGTGGGTCATGGTCACCAGCAACTTCAGCTCCGGCACGGAGGTGTGAATTTCCATGGTTTTTGCGGATGGGGTGCCAGGGATGGGCTTGACCCCGGAAGCGTAAGGCGCTGAAGCCGGATACATCAGCTCCACCAGCCCCTTAAATTTCTCGTTGGTCTTGGTAAATTCCGGAGTTATGGACGCGCCGCTGATATCCGCAAGCTTAATGCCAAGAAGCTCCTCGGCTTTCGGATTCATTAAAACAACTTGTGATTTGTCGTTGTATTCTATGACGCCGTCGGAAAGACTGTTTAAAATCGCCTCGCGCTGGTTGCGCTCGGCATAGAAAAGGGTCGCCGTTCTTATTAAATTGAAATAATTCCAAACCAAAAGCAAAAGAAGTAAAATCTCCAGCCCGAAAGAAACTATTGCCGCCGAAAGTATGCGCCGGGAAGAAGATAGGGCCTGCGACCTTAAATTTTCGGCCACTATGGCCCAGCCGGTCAGCTCAAATGGCAGCGCCACGGCAAAAACCTCTTCGTTTTGCTCGTTTAAGTAAATCAAATCGCCGGAGCGCGTATCCGCCTCGCGACCTCCCAGAGCGCTCAAAACCAGCTTCCTCTGCAGAACGTTGGTTCTGCCAAAAACCAAAGACGAGTTTGGGTGCGCTATGATGTATCCGTCGCGGTCCACCACGTAAGCGGCCTCTCCTCCCAGCGAAGAGCCGGCGCTTGCCCCGCGCACAACATCCAAGAGGAATTTCAGGTTGACTTCGGCAACCAGCGCGGAATACCCAGATTTTCTATCCAGCGGGACCGCTATTGTAATCAGCGGCTCCGAAGCACCGGATATTAAAACCGGACTGCGGTAAATCTCCCCGCGCGAAACCGCCAAAAATAGCTCATCAACCGAACGGTCCCTGAAATCAGACGGCGTGATAAGAAGAAATCTATGGCTTTTCGCCTTTTCTTTCCCGTCCAGCCCCAGAATACTCACGGATTCAAACGGCTGGTTTTCCTTCATCAGCCGCGAGATAAGTTCCTGCCTTGAGGAGCCGCTCTGGCTAATGATGTCCGCGGCGTTTTTCAAAGCATTTTCGTGGCGCTCCAGAGAAACGCCGATTTGATTTCTTACGTCAACCGCTATCGCGCGGTGCAGGGCGTACGCGCCGTTATCCAATTCGCGCAATGTCGGAAAAAGCCAGGCCACGTTCGCCGCGATCAGCGCGAAAACCGCGATGCCTCCCAACGCCCAAAGCTGGAATCTGCGTCCTAAAAAAAATTCGTTTAAGCTATCCTGCATTAATTCACTCGTTATAAACCTTGCTGGCCTGAAGGAGCAAGGATTCAGGGATTTTTATACCCATCTCCCCAGCAAGCGCGGCGTTTATCTCAAAAGTCAGAGTTGACGCAAATTCCACCGGGATATCTCCGGGTTTTTCGCCCCCCAAAACCTTGCTTATCATCCTCGCCCCTTGTCTGCCGACATCGTATCTGGAGGCGCCGTAAACCATAAGATAGCCGGAGCCAACGCCGCGCTCAACGTTGAAATCTATAGACGCGATTTTGGTTTTGCGGAGTGACGGAGCGATTAAATCCGAATTGCCGGAAATAGTCGCTTCCGAAGTGGTCATAACCGCGTCCGGGCGATCCTTAACTAAACGCGCCATGGCAGGGGCGACTTCTTCTTTTTTTGTCATCTCATACCACAGGACCTTTATCCCAAGTTTTTTTGCCCCGTCTTCGTGGGCTTTGATGATTTCGTCATAGCTGACGTGCTTGGGGTTTACCAACACGCCGATTGTTTTAAGAGCCGGGTTGAGAGTTTTTAAAATCTCCATCCTTTTCGGCGCGATTGCAACATTGTCAACTATTACGCCGGTCATAAATCCTCCGGGATGCTGGACGTTTTCAATCCCCAGCTCTTTAAAATTGCCGACATCCACGGCTACGACGGGGATTTTGGCGTCTTTATTCGCTTCCTTTATCGCCGATGAGGCGCTGGTGGAAACCGAGACAATCAAATCCGGCTCGGAATTCACAATCTCCCGCGCCATCTTCGTAGTCAAATTTCTATCACCTTTCGGATTTTTCAACTCAATAATAAAATCCCTGCCCTCAACCAAATTTAATTCTTTAAACCCGGCCTTAATGCCGTCAACGGCGGCAAGCTGGAGATCGGACGCCGTAAGCATTGCTACGCGTTTCGGTGCTTGTCGGCCGTTTCTGAGCAAAGGAGGAGAGACGAAAAAAACAAACGCGGCAACGATTAAAAGTATTAAAACTACAACCCAAAAAAACTTTTTGTTACCCATGCCCACATTATATCACCCATCTAATAAATTGTTATTGGTAAATTTTGCTTGCCAGCAATTTAACTGAATCTGGGATTTTAATGCCGACTGCTTCTGCGGTTTTAAGATTAAGCTCCAATACAACATCTTTGGCGAACCAAACTGAGATTTGAGAAATCGGCACGCCCTTTAAAATTTTATCCACCAAAACCGCACCCGTCCTCCCGCTTTCGGCGCGATCGTCGCTATAAGTCGCCGTAAAACCCAAATTGGCTCCCGCGCTGATTTCCGAACTAATGGAAGGCAGACCCGCATTTAATAGTTGGGCGGCCAGTGGTTTGGCAAGCCGCTCAATATCATTGCTTTTACAAGGGCAGGTTATATAGGCATCGCCTAATTTTTTTGTAAGCAAGGGCAGTTTTTGCAAAATCTCATCAGGCGTTTTTGTGTCTATATCAATATAAACCATCTCTACGCCGATCTTTTTAGACACCTCTGCCAATTTTTCCTTAAAAAGTTTTTCGTTGGTGGATTCTTTTTCCACAACCGAGATTACTTTTTTCATATTAGGTACCAGCTCTTTTAAAAACTCCAATCTTTTACCGACAAATTCTACTGTTCCCTCTCCTATGCCGGTAATGAAACTTTCGGGAGACTGCAGGTTTTGCACAAAATCGCGAGGATTGCCTGCGGCCAAAAAGAAGACTTTTGTTTTAAGCTGTCCTTCGTCCTGTAATTTTTTCAACGCTCTTGCGGCGGATGTGGAGCCAATAATTATAACGTCAAGCCCGGTATCGTTCAGTTCTTTCGCGTATTGCAATATAAGATTATTGTCTCCGCCCCCGTTTTTCTCTACATAAACCAAATTCTCGTCAATCTTATAGCCCAAATCCTCCATGCGCTCCTTGAATCCTTTGATGTTGTCGCTTTGGACGTCTTTACTGGTAAGCAAAAACCCTATTTTATAAATTCTTGGCGGCGGCAGAGGGCGGAACACTTTTGAAAAATAATTCCAGCTAAAATAGCCTCCCAGCAAAATAATAACTATAAGGGTTGTGATTATCGCTTGGCGAAACGACATGTTATCTTGTTGTTCATATGCTCCAATTATATCATTCAGCGTTTAGTCTAGCCACAAGACTCGCAAAGCCCAATTCTTCAAAAATAGAGGTTAGTTTGTCTTTATTTGTTTGAAAGTTGGAAATTGGAAGTTGGAACTTAACCGGCGCGTCGCGGCGGATTGTTGCCAGCGTCTTTGAAAAAAACGCTTCTTTTTTATGTTCCTTCAGCAGCTGGATTGTCTTTTCTTTTAAACCACCAACAGCCCCGCCGGCCGCGTTGGCGGGGCTGCCCTGTTCTAATTTTTGATACAAATTTTCCAGCGTGTTGAAATTTTTAATAATCTCCGTCGCTGTTTTCTCGCCAATTCCCTTAATGCCCACAATGTTATCCGATGGGTCGCCTTTTAATCCTTTGAAATCAGGCAGCAGCTCCGGGCCGAAGCCGTATCTCTCTTCAACTTTCTTTTCATCATAAATTACCGTATCTTCAATCCCTTTCCGCAAAGTAAATACAACAACTCTGTCGCCATCAACCAACTGCAAAACGTCCATATCGCCGGAGACGATAATTGTTTTTGTGTCTTTTAGCTTTTTAGTCTGCTCAACAATCGTCCCTAAAACATCGTCCGCTTCAAATCCAGGGGCATCTAAAATCGGGATGCCGAACGCCTCAACGACATCTCTCGCGCGGATAAGTTGTTTTACTAAATCCTCTTCCGCCTCCGGCCGCTTGGCTTTGTAGCCATCGTAGGTGTCGTGACGAAAGGTCGGCTCCGGCCGGTCAAAAGCCGCCACGATATAATCGGGCTTTAGTTCGCGGATAACTTTCAAAAGCATGGCGGAGAGCCCATACAGCGCCCCCGTCGGCTCGCCGGTATTTTTTGACGTAAACTTCGGCAGCGCGTGATACGCCCGATGAATCAAAGCGTGGGTGTCAAGTAGAACCAATGTCTTCATAATTTCTTAATTTTTAATTCCTAATTTCTAATGAATTTCTAATTTTTAAATTTTTAAATATTGATTGAAAATTGAAAATTTCGGAATTGGAAATTCGCAGAGTTCTTTCGTGTGGCAAATGCCCATGTCTAAATCGTAATATCAAAGCGCCACGCGGCATTATTATTTTAACGCGGTTCCCCCATTCTATTAAAATTATGTTTTGAGGATTGCGCATAAAATCGCGCCAATTTAAAATCTTAAAGTCCTTTGATTTTAAGCGGTAAGCGTCAACATGAATGAAATTTTTAAACTTAACAAATTCGGCCGATCGGTTGAGTTTGTTAACTCCGTAAATTTGCATAATCACAAACGTTGGGCTTCTCGGATTTTCTTTAATTCCCAAACCCTTGGCGAATCCCTGCGTGAAAGTTGTTTTACCCGAACCTAGCTCGCCTTCCAAACTTAAAACCGTTGCGGTTTTAAGTTTGTCCGCCGAAGCTTTAGCGAAGGCGAATTTCAATACTTCTTGCGCCAAAATTTCTCCCAGTTTTTTTGTCTCTTTGCCGCTTCTGGTTAAAATCTCCACTTGTTCTTTCATTAACCATAGTTTAGCAAAGAAAAATAAACGGGGCACATCACTGTGCCCCTTCTGCCGGTGCCGGGGTCGGATTTTTTGGAGCGGTGGAAAAATCCACGGTCTCCTCACCGCATCCGAAGATGCTCAAGAATCCGCCCAAACAAATCAGTCCCCCGCTCCTTTTCTTCACAGTCAACGTCGTCCCCGGCGGCGGGTTAATGATAGTCGTCCCGCCTCGGGCGTAGACGCTGTCGGGCGCGTATGGCGAATCGTCGTGGCGCCCGTCGTAATAACGGTCGCCATACCAGCGCCCGCCCCGATCAAACGACGCGTACCGGCAGTGCGGCGTATCACACCGCAACCCAATTCCCTGTGCCTCAACCAGCTGTGGACCGGTCAGCTCGTAGCTCCAAAGCAACCAGAAAATTCCGGCAAAAACAATCATTTTCTTCATAAAAAGACCCTCCTGCCGTTAATTATACTCTTTCCGGCAAAAAAGTCAAGCCAGTTATCCACCTTGCCTGCCGGCTGGCGGGTTGCTTAAAAATTGCCCTCCGTGCTAGGAATTAATCATCATGTCCGAAGCCGCGGAAAAATTTAAAGAGATTGTCCAGAAAGCCGACTCAATCGCAGTAAGCGTGGCCCCCGCGAACAAAGAACTTAATTTGCCGGACAATAAAAAATTGCTCGCGGGCTCAATACTCCACAATTTTTTTCTATCGCTCGGCAAGAAATCCGCGCTGAACGAAACCGCACCGGAAGAAAACGTGCTGATACGGCTGGATACCAAAAAACTTCCAATTTCGGAACTTAAATATGAAAGAGACGGAGACGAACTTAAAATTATCCTCAAAAGCCCGGAGAAATCTCCCGACATAAGCCATGTTTCGGTAAGCAAAGAAATCGCGCCGGCGGATCTTTTGGTGCTCATAGACCCGCCGGAGGATGAAATTCCCGGACTGCTGGAAAAAACGGCGCACCGCGACGTGGTAAAACTGACGGCCAAAGAAAAACATCTTGCCGCAAAGCTTGCGGAGCTTCTGGAAATATTTGATAAAAAGTTTCTGGAAGGAGCCAAAGAAAATTTGTGGATACTGCTCTCCTCCGAAGAAAAAGCGCTTGCGGCCCATTCACAAAACGGGTATCTGCTCTTGCAAAAACTGCTGGAGCTCGGGCTTGACGAGGAAAAAGCGAAAAAAGCGCGGCTGGAGAAAAAATCGGCTTTTTGGAAACTTCTGGGCCGGGCGCTTGCCAGAAGCGAGTATGAAGAAAATATCGGAACGGCTTGGTCTTTTCTGCCGAAAGCGGATTTCCAAAAAACCGGAGCGGGGCAGGACGCCATTTTAGAAATTTTTGAAGAATTCCGGGCGGAGATGGCCGGCGCCGGTTTTTGGGCGCTCTTATGGGAAACCTCTTCGGAGCCAAAAAAAATATCCGCAGTTATCTCATCTGCCGACAATTCAAAACTTGCGCCGCTGGCGGGGCTTTTCGGGGCCTCTTTGGCCTCATCGTGTATTTTTGCGAGCGGCTTTTCGGCTTTTTCCGAAGCCGAAATTAAAATACGCGGCCACATAAAGAAAGTTCTTTGATAATGCTATAATTGAAGAATGCCCAAGGATGACACTATCTCCGAGCTCCGAAAAAAAGAAGAAGAAGATTTGGCGCGGATTTTGGCGCAAAAACACGGACTTACTTATCTTGACCTCTCACGCATCACGATTGATTTGGATTCGCTCAAGATAATTCCAGAAGAGACCGCGCGGGCGAATTCCGTAGCCGTGATACAAAGCGTTGGGAAAAAACTGCAGGTTGCGCTTACGAACCCGGAGCGGCCGGCGGTTAAAGAAGTTTTGGAAAATCTTAAAGCGAAAAAATATGAACCCCAGCTTTTTTTGGTCTCCCCTTCCGGCCTGGAAAAGGCCTTGTCCAAATACAAAGAGATTCCGCGTTTTGAGGAAATCAAGGCGGGGATTATAGACATCTCCCCCGACAAGCTCGCGGCCTTCGCCGAAACCGCCGGGTCTTTTGAAAAATTCAAAGAGGCCGTCTCCGCCATGGCGCGCGAAAAAGAAGCGAAAAAGGCCTCCGACGCGCTTGAGCTGATTCTGGCCGGAGCGTTAGGAGTTGAAGCGTCGGATGTGCATATAGAGCCGTCGGAGAAGACCGCCAAAATAAGATTGCGGATGGACGGAGTTTTGCAGGACGCGGCCGAGATACCGCTGCCGCTTTTTTCGCTGCTGCTCTCCCGGATAAAACTCATATCGGAACTCAAGCTTAATATCCACGACAAGCCCCAGGACGGCAGGTTCACCATAAAAACCCAAAAAGAGGATATAGAAGTCAGGACTTCCGCGCTGCCGGGCCCTTACGGAGAATCCGTAGTTATGCGGCTTTTACTGCCCAAGACCATTTCCATAACTTTTGACGGACTCGGCATGCAGCCCCCGGTTTATAAAATGATGAAAGGCGAGCTTGTCCGTCCCAATGGAATGATTCTTACGACCGGCCCCACCGGCTCCGGCAAAACCACAACCCTTTACTCTTTTTTAAAAACCATCGCTTCGCAGGAAGTAAAAGTAATAACAATAGAAGACCCGATTGAATACCATCTGCCCAACATTACCCAAACGCAGGTGGATCCCGCAAAAGGATACGATTTCGGAAACGGCCTCCGCTCAATTTTGCGGCAGGACCCGGACATCATACTGGTCGGTGAAATCCGCGACTTGGAAACCGCGGAGATAGCAATGCACGCGGCGCTCACGGGGCATCTGGTTTTCTCCACCCTTCACACCAACGACGCCGCCGGAACAATCCCCCGGCTTATAGATCTGGGGGTTAAAACAAATATCATCTCGCCGGCCCTGAATTTGGTCATAGCCCAACGCCTCGTGAGAATACTCTGCAAAGAGTGCAAAATACAGGTTTCTCCGTCGGTTGGAGAAAAAAGGGCGATTTTAAAAACCGTCTCCGAGCTCCCGCCGTCTTACAAAGAGTTATTACCGCCTCCGCCAGCTGGCAGATTCAAAATATGGAAAGCAGCCGGCTGCGCGGCCTGCAACGGCACGGGATTTAAAGGGAGAATCGGCATCTTTGAAGCATTTCTTATTGATAACGAAATGGAGCGGCTGATAATCAAAAACCCGCCGAAAGCGGACATTGAAGAAGCTGCAAAAAAACAGGGAATGGCGACAATGTATCAGGACGGTGCGTTGAAAGTTCTGGACGGGATTACGTCCTTTGAAGAATTAAACAGGGTCGTTTCTGAAGAGTAGTCTCTAGGCAATTGCTCTTCCATGGGTAGATAGAGCTTAGATTTTCTCCGAGGAGTGGCGCCGCGTCTCTTGCGTAAAACAAGGCGCCGAGCCATCCTAGGACTAAGAGAAAAATCCGCTTTCTCCCCGCATAGCGGAGGGAAAATCGCCTAGAGACCACTTTCCGGAAACACGGCTTTTTATAAATCTTTCCCATTATAGCAAATTAAATAGCATATGTCAAGTGTCAGCCAAAACATTGAATTGTCTCCGAAAAAGAAGAGTGAAGACCTGTCTTTGGACGTGGCTTTGCGGCCGAAGTCGTTTGAAGAATACGTGGGGCAGGACAAAGTCAAAAGAAACCTGAAAATTTTAATTGAGGCCGCGAAAAAACGCGGCGAGCCGCTGGAGCACCTTCTTTTTTACGGCCCGGCGGGATTGGGCAAGACCACTCTCGCCTACCTCATAGCCAAGGAAACGGCGAGTCAGATTAAAATCACCTCGGGGCCGGCCGTGGAGAAAATCGGAGACCTGGCTTCAATTCTAACCAATCTTTCGCCTGGAGACATATTATTTATAGACGAAGCGCATCGTCTAAACAAGCTAATAGAAGAAATTTTGTATCCGGCGATGGAGAACCGGTCCTTGGACATAATAATAGGAAAAGGCCCCTCGGCGCGGACAATACAACTGGAGCTTCCGCCTTTCACCTTAATAGCCGCTACGACCAGAATCGCCCTGCTTTCCTCGCCGCTCCGCTCGCGCTTTTCTGGAGGAGCGTTCAGATTGGATTTTTATAATCAACCCGACATAGAAAAGATAATCAAGCGGAGCGCGGGGATTTTAAGCGTCCAAATTGAAGCCGGCGCAGTTCCCTTAATCGCCTCGCGCTCTAGATTTACCCCCAGGATAGCCAACCGGCTTTTGAAGCGAGCTCGTGATTTCGCGGAGGTGAAAGGTCCGCCAGCTGGCGGAGGCGTAGTGACTTCCGCGCTCGCGGAGGAAGCGCTGAAACTTTTGGAAATAGACGAGCTCGGCTTGGAAGCGGTGGACAGAAAAATTCTGGACACCATAATCAGAAAATTCGCCGGCGGGCCGGTAGGACTTTCTACCATCTCTGCTTCCACTATGGAAGAAGAGGACACAATTGAGGAAATCTACGAACCGTATTTGATGCAGTTGGGCTTCCTTGAGCGCACCCCCCGCGGCCGCCTAGCAACCCCTCGCGCGTATGAACATCTGGGACTGAAAGCGCCGAGCGACCAGCAGAAATTGATTTAATGCTTTTAATGCTATTATAGAAGCATGGCTTTCGTTGTGGCGCTGGTTTTGTATGTCTTGTTTCTTGCCGTTTATTGGTTTTTTGTGCTGTCAATTTTGTGGCATGTCCGGGAATACACCATGCCGCAGGACGGCTCGCGCTGGATTATCTGGGCTTTTTTGGGAATAATAGTTTTTTTGAATACAGTGTCCCTCGCATTATTTTTTAGCCTGCCGCTGGCATGATTCATCTTTCCCAAAATGAAAAAGTTTTAATGGTTTTGCACCGCCATTGGATAGTAATCGTCCTGAAATTTCTCATCGGCGTTATTTTGCTGATCTTGCCGGCCGCCGCGGCTCCTTTTTTCCCTGCCGCCGAGGCCGCGGGCGGGATTTCGCAGGTGGTTCTCTGGTTTTTCGCGCTGATTTATCTGCTTATAATTATGGCCGTAATGTTCTTTTTTTGGATTGACTATTATTTGGACGTCTGGATAATAACCTCGGAAAGAATCGTGGACATAAATCAAAAGGGTCTTTTTAACCGCGATGTTTCAGAATTTATGCTGGATAAGGTTCAGGATATCACGATAGAAATCCCGAACATGGCTGCGTCGCTGCTTAGGTACGGCAATATTATAATCCAAACCGCCGGCGAGAGGTCTTTCGCCATAAAGCAGGTGCCGCGAATATACGAAGCGAAAAACTTAATACTGGATTACGCGAAAAAACAAAATGTCGGGGCACTCTAAATGGGCGCAGATAAAATATAAAAAGGGCTTAACGGACGCGAAACGCGGGAAAATTTTTTCCAAGCTCTCGCGGCTGATAACCATCGCTGCCAAGAGTCCGCCGGCTGGCCCCGACGGCGCCGTCGGGGCTGGCGGAGGGCCTGACCCCAAAATCAACTCACGCCTCGCCGCCGCGATAGAAGAGGCGCGGAAAGCAAACATGCCCTCGGACAATATTAACCGAGCGATTAAAAAGGCATCAGCCAAAGAAAGTATAGAGTTAAAAGAAGTTATTTACGAAGCGTACGGCCCAGGCGGGTCGGCCATTATCGTCGTCGCCGTCACCGACAACCCCAACCGCACTACCAATGAAATCAAACACATTCTTTCTGAACACGGCGCGAAACTCGGCGTTGAGGGCTCTGTGATGTGGGCTTTTGATAAAAAAGATAAAGAATATATCGCAAAGTATCCCGTTTCACTCTCCGGCGATGACTCTAAAAAATTTGAAGCGCTTCTGGAAGCCCTCTCCGACCACGACGACGCGCAGGAAGTTTATTCTAACGCGGAAATAAAATGAAAATTTTAGGAATTGACCCCGGGATAGAGAGATTGGGGTGGGGGTTGTTGGAAAAAAACGCGGACGGAATCAGGAGAATTGATTCCGGAGTTAAAAAAACGCTGAAAACCCGAAAAGAAAGCGAACGGCTTTGGGAAATTTTTGAGTTTTTGGATAAATTAATCAAAACAACAAAGCCCGACGCGCTTTCCACGGAAAAATTGTTCTTTGCCAAAAACGTAAAAACCGCTCTTATAATCGGCGAGGTCAGGGGGGTGATATTGGCGGTTGCCCAAAAGCACGGCCTCCCGGTAAGCGAATTCACCCCGTCGGAGGTGAAGATGGCCGTCTGTGGATATGGCCGGGCCAGCAAGGAAAGCGTGGCCTCTATGCTCGCAATTTCCATAAACTTGCCTAAAATCAAGCTGCTGGACGACGAAACTGACGCTTTGGCAATAGCCCTTACCGGACTAGTAAGGAGCCGTTTTCCATAACTTATCCACAAGCCCTGTTTGCGCCCAATTTTAAACTTTCCTAAACTTTGAAAGATAAGATTAAAAGGGCGTAAAATTTTTAAAATATGGCCAATAAGAAAAACAGCGGGTTCGGCGATTCTGTAAGCGACGATGCGCTGAACGGCGATATCGGCGCAGATGAAAAAGATGCCGGTTCGGACGGCGAAAACGACGACGCGGAAGAGTTGGAAAATCCGGATTCGTGGGAGTTGGAAGAGGATGTGGAAGAGTAAATCATTTAACTTCCACTTTTATAAATTTATATTTTCCTATTTTAACAACGCCGTTCTCAACGGCTCCTCCGGCGCGTAAAACTCTGCGCCCGTTCAAATCAACCCCCCCTCCAGCGATAAGCCGCTTGGCATCCGATTTTGATTTTGCAAGTTTCGCTCTCGCCAAAAAATCGGCCCATTCCTCTCCCGTCCGCGCGTAGAAAGTTTTTAAATTTGCGGGGGTTTCCTTTTCGGAAAAAGCTTTTTCAAAGTTTTCTCTGGCTTTTTCCGCCGTTGCCTTAGAATGCAGAAGGCTTGTAATCTCAAAAGCTAATCTTTTTTTTCTTTCCAGAATGGGCAATTTCTCAATCCGTTTTATCTCTTCGCCGGAAAGGCCGGTGAGCAGAAGAAAATATTTTTGAACCAGCGCGTCCGGCACGGACATAACTTTTGCGAACATGCTGTTCGGTTTTTCGTTAAAGGCAATGTAGTTTTCGTAACTTTTGCTCATCTTTCGCGCGCCGTCGGTGCCTTCAAGTAAAGGCATTATCAATATATCCTGCTCGGGGACGCCGAAATGGCGCTGGACTTTTCTGCCCATCAGCAAGTTAAACCTCTGATCGGAACCGCCCAATTCCGCATCGGCTCTTACAACGACCGAATCATACCCCTGCATCAGAGGATAAAGCATCTCGAGCACCGTAACGTCGCGGCCGGCGTCAATCCTCGTCTTAAAATCCGCCCGCCGCAGAATCTGTTGCATACTGCCGGCGCGCGCAAGTTCAAAGAGCACAGCCAACGAATCTCTTGCGCCGAACCACTCGCTATTATAACGGACCTCCGTTTTGTCTATGTTTAAAATTTTGCCGGCCTGTGCAAAATATGTTTTCATGTTATTTTTAACTTCCTTTTCAGAAAGCATTTTTCTTTCCTCCGACCTCCCGGACGGGTCGCCGATTCTGGCTGTGAAATCGCCGACTATTAAAACCGCCTTGTGCCCGGCATTTTGGAATTGCAGCAATTTGCGCAGCGGTACCATGTGTCCCAAGTGTAAATCTGGAGAAGTCGGGTCTATGCCGAATTTAACGCGCAGTTTTCTGCCGGACTTTAAGATTTCTCCGAAATGATTTGCATCAATAATATTCTCAACGCCTCTTTCCAAAATTTCCTTGATTTTCTCGTCGCGCGTTTTCATAACAATATTCTTACACTACCATAACCGCAAAAAATCTTCTATAATAAGCCGCATGAAACGTTTTTTGTTGAGATTGGCCGTATCAGGCGTCCTCTTGGCGGGCGCTCTGCTCTTTTTTGCCGCCTCGGTAAACTTGCCGGACCTGAACGGATTTGAGGAGCGGCGAGTGGCGCAGTCCACTAAAATTTACGACCGCACCGGAGAAGTTCTGCTTTACGACGTACACGGCGAAGAAAAACGTACCATCGTTCCTTTTTCAGAAATACCGAGACACATGAAAAACGCAACAATCGCCGTAGAAGACGATTCTTTTTATCAGCATTTCGGTTTCAGGCCGCTTGCGTTCCTGCGCGCCGTTTTTGTGAACGCTCTCCGCGGCAGTTTTGAACAAGGGGGGTCTACCATAACGCAGCAGTTGGCGAAAACCACGCTGCTCACGCCGCAAAAAACGATATTTAGAAAAATAAAAGAAATAATCATATCCTTCAAAATTGAGGCGAGGTACTCCAAAGATGAAATACTTAATTTTTATCTCAATCAGATACCTTACGGCAACGGCGCCTACGGCGCAGAGGCCGCCGCAGAAACCTTCTTTGGCAAGCACGCCAAAGACCTTAACGTTAAAGAGGCGGCCTATCTTGCCTCGCTGCCCAAAGCGCCGAGCTATTACTCGCCTTACGGCAAACACAGAGACGAACTGGATTCGCGCGCCGCATTCGTCCTGGAACGAATGCGTAAGCTCGGGTTCTTGTCAGAAAAAGAATATAACAACGCAAAAAATGAAGCCGTCAAATTTTCTCCGGCGCGGGCGCAAGGCATAATCGCGCCGCATTTCGTGATTGAAGTAAGGGAGGAGCTGAATAAAAAATTCGGGGAGGACGCTGTGGAAAAATCCGGATTTAAAGTCACGACCGCTTTGGACGTCGATCTGCAGTCAAAAACGGAAGAGGTGATAAATAAATACGCCGAGGAAAACGAAAAAAATTTCAACGCCAAAAATGAAAGCGTTGTGGCGATTGACCCCAAAACCGGCGACGTTCTGGCCGTAGTCGGCTCCAGAAATTATTTTGACATAGAGCGTGAGGGAAATTTTAACATAACCACCGCCCACAGGCAGCCGGGTTCGGCGCTGAAGCCATTCATTTACGCAACAGCCTTTAAAAAGGGATTTACGCCGGAGACGGTGCTTTTTGATCTGCCGACTGAATTTAACCCTCTTTGCACTCCGGACGGAAAACCAACTGCGGGAGTTCAGGAAGACAAATGCTACCATCCGCAAAATTTTGACAATAAATTCCGCGGCCCGGTGCCACTCCGCGAAGCACTGGCCCAGTCGCTGAACGTTCCTTCCGTAAAAACGCTTTATCTCGCAGGATTGGAAGAATCTTTATCCACGGCGCGGGACTTCGGGATAACTTCCCTCAATGAGCCGGAGCGATACGGCCTTACGCTTGTTTTGGGAGGAGGAGAAGTGTCTCTACTTGAGCTGACTTCGGCTTATTCTGTTTTCGCAAACGACGGCGTGAGAAATCCTTACAGATATATATTAAAAATTGAGGATGCTGAAGGAAAAATTATTTATGAAGCCGCATCGGAGCCGCGCAATGTTATTGACAACAACATCGCCAGAGCCATAAACGATATCCTCTCCGACAATAAGGCGCGGGCGCCTTCTTTCGGAGAATTTTCCGCTCTTTATTTTCCGGATAAAAAAGTCGCCGCAAAAACCGGGACCACCAACGACTATCGCGACGCCTGGGTGATAGGATACACGCCGGACGTGGTCGTGGGCGCCTGGGCCGGAAACAACGACAACTCTCCTATGGAAAAAAAGGTTGCCGGATTTATCGTGGCCCCCTGGTGGCACGAAATTATGGAATACGCCGCGGGCAAGCTCCCACCGTCGGAATTTGTGTCTCCGGATCCGTTCCTCCAAAACGTATCCGACCAGAGGCCCTATGCGCGCGGCGAATGGAGGGGTGGAAAAGAATTCACGGTAGATAAAATTTCCGGCGGGCTTGCCACAGAGTACACACCCAAGGAACTTTTGGAAAAAAAGGTGGTCCTTGAAGTGCGGTCAATCCTCCACTGGGTAGATATAAACAGCCCCCAGCTTAAAAACTGGGAGGACCCCGTAAGAAAGTGGGCCGCAGCCAGCGGTCTCACTGACCAGAATGATAACATCATCCCTAAAACGTACGACTCCGTCCATGTTCCTCAAAACTTCCCAAGGATTTCCCAAATTCAGCTGTCTCCGCAAAAAAACGCGTACGATGGAGACGATTTAGTTGTTTTGCGGCCGACAACGGAAGGGAAATATCACATTGAACAAGCCGACTATTTTGCCGGCGATGAATATCTCGGTTCAATAAAACTGCCCCCTTTTGAGTTCGCCCTGAATTTAAGCAAGACAAAAAGCGAATCAAACTTTATACCAGTGAGGGTAAAGATTTACGACGCCGTCGGCAACACGGCCGAGCAAACAATAAATATCGTTCTGAAGAACTGACCGAAGAATTAAATTCCCCGCATCGGCATCACTAAATAAACGTAGGAGCTGTCTCCCTTTCCTTTTATGAGCAAGGGGGATTGGTCGCCGTTTAAGTTAAATTCAATATACTCGCTATTTATTTGAGGGATGCCGTCCGCCAGATATCTCCAATTGAACTTCGCGGTCACTTCGTCGCCCTGGACGCCCGCGCCAACCGACGCAGAATGCTCTCCGACCTCTGAATTGGACGTGCTCATTAAAACGGCTTTTTTGAAGGGGCTGAAAAACAATGTGATGTCGTTCAGTTTCCCGGAAAACACGCTGGCAAGCTTTATGTTGGATAAAATTTCATTTTTTTTAGCTATCGCGACGGTTTTAAAATTTTTAGGGATAATTTGCTCGTAGTCCGGAAATTTGCCGTCCGTGAGCCGGGAGATAAATTTATAATCTTCGCCCAGAATGATTATTTGGTTTTTATTTGCCCCCAATTTGACGTTTTCGTCGTTTTCCAGAAGCCGGAGTATCTCCTGAACGCTGCGCTGCGGAACCAAAAAAGACGTCATTTTTTCTGAGCGCGCTTCTTTTGAAACTATGCTTTTCTCGGCCAGGCGGAAAGAGTCGGTTGCCGCGATTTTTATGCTGTTTTTAAAGATATTAAAGCAGACGCTGGCAAGCTCGGGTTTTATGTCGGATATACTAGCAGCTGTGACTACCGACGCCAAAGAGAATCTCAATTCGGGAGAAGACATTGAAATACTTTCCGCTACGTCAACTTTGGGGAAAATCGGAAAATCTTCCGGCGGATAACCCCTGATTGTTGTCTCCATAGAGCTGGTTTTTATAAACAGATTGTTTTTTTGCGCCTGAAGAATTATTTGCTCCTCCGGAATATTGTTTAAAAAAGAATTTATTGTTTTTGCCGGAACAACCACGCTCCCGGCGCTATGTATTTTCCCAGACACGCTTATTTCAACGGCGGTTTCTAAATTTGTCGCTCTTATTTTTATTGCGTCTTTTTCGGCGCCGATAAATACTGAATTTAATATCGGCAAGGTTTGGTTTTTTGAAGTATTCCTTTCTGCGATTGAAACTGCTGATTTAAGATTCTTATTTAAACATTGTATCTTCATGGTTAAAATTTATTATATTTAATCGCCTTAATATGTGAATTGGGATTAATGTGGCTTTGAAAAGCTGTGGAAGAAAAATGGATAAAATTTTTGTTTTTTTTAATCAACATTTTATTTTTGCTGGTTTTGATATTTTTCCCGTATTCTTTTAATCTCCTCCTCAAGTCTTGAATCCTTTTTGGCCTCCTGGATTATTTTTTCGTAGGCGTGTATTGCCGTGGTGTGGTCCATCCCCCCAAACTTTTGGCCGATGAAAGGATAAGATCCTTTTAAATCCTCGCGTATGAGATACATCGCTACCTGACGCGGGCGCACGACTTCGGTCTTGCGGGTGTGCTCATATATTGATTTTTCCGGTATGTCGTAAAATTCGGCCACGGTCTTGATTATTTGGCTGGGGGTCGCGGCGTTTTTCGGCTTTATATTTCTGCTTAATATGCTCTTTATGTCGTCCTGGCTTAATACTCTGTTCTGGTGTTTTGATTGCATGTAAATTGTGTTTAACGCGCCCTCCAGCTCTCTTATGTTTTTTTGTATGAGCATGGCTATAAGTTCGAGCGTCGTCTCCGGCAGGCCGATTTTCCGCTCGGCCGTCTTGGATTTTAATATAGCCAGCCGCGATTCGTATTCCGGCTCGGATATATCCACAATCACCCCTGCCTCCATCCTGGAGAGCAGCCTTTCGCCGATGTCGGGAATGGATTTGGGCGGCCTGTCGGAGGAGAAAACCACCTGCTTGCCGGCCTCATGCAAAGCGTTGAAGGTGTAGAAAAACTCCTCCTGGGTTTTGGTTTTGTTGGAAAAGAATTGGACGTCGTCTACCACCAGCAAATCAAACTCGCGGTATTTTTCTTTGAAGCTGTGCACGGCGTTGTTTTGCAGGGAGCTGACGAGCTCGTTGCTGAATTTCTCCGACGAGATGTAATAAATTTTCTTGGGCGGCCCGTTTTTTAAGATTGCGTTCCCGATCGCCTGCAGAAGGTGTGTCTTTCCCAGCCCGACGCCGCCGTAAATGAAGAGCGGGTTATAAACCCTGCCGGGGCTTTTAATGACCGCGAGCGCCGCGGCGTGCGCCAGTTCGTTAAACGAGCCGACAATGAAAGTGTCCAGAGTATACTTGGGGTTGAGATTCGTTTTTGGGTCCACGTAAAAGTCTTTGAATTCAAGCTGTTCCTCCGGCTGGGGAGCAAATTCCTTGTGCGGCTTGATTCTCGCGGCTTGGGGCGTTGACGACGCGGCTATGGAGTAATTTATCGCCCTTATCTCCGGCACGCGGGAGCGCAGGGATTTTAGGATAAATTTATGAAATTTGTTTTCCAGCCACTCTTTAGAGAAACCATTGGGCGCGCCGACGGTAACCACCCCGTCCGCAAAGTCTAAGATATGGGTGTCTTTAAACCACGTCACGAAATTTGCGCGTGACACGGCCAGTTCTATATCGTTCAATGCTTGCGACCAAAGCTCCTCGTTATTCATAGATTTATACTATAGGACTTTATTCAAACTTTGCATTGTAGAAAATGTTAATAGATTGTGGATATAATGTGAATATTGCAAAAACAAGAAATTATTGTAAAATTAGCTGATTATGTCTGTCACTTATCAACCCAAAAAAAGGAAGAGGGCGCGCACCCATGGTTTTTTAAAAAGAATGCGGCTAAAAGCCGGGCGGAATGTTCTCCGGCGGAGGAGGCGAAAGGGCAGACGCCGCCTTGCTGTTTGAAAGGCCATGCTCAAAAAATCAATGAGAATTAGCCGTAAAGATTTAGAAAGATTTTTTAAACAAAAATCTTTCGGCGTTCGCGGGGAAACGTTATCCGCGCGAGTTTCGGCGAACCGCATTGGCAAAGCACGCTTTGCTTTTGTGGTTTCCGGGCCGAAGAACCGCGGAGCGGCTTTGAGGAATCTCGCCAGAAGGCGCATGAGTGCGGCGGTGGAGAAATTTTTGGAAACAGCTAAAACTGGCAGGGACATTGTTTTTTTTATGAAAATACAGGACAGGCGCGTCCCGGAATTTAAAATAATTATGGAAGATGTAAAAAATGTCCTTGCTTAAAACGCTGTTTCATGAAATTTTTTACCTGCCGATTTTAAACGCGCTTGTTTTTTTGACGTCCGTTCTGCCCGGACACGACTTGGGGCTTGCCGTTATTTTGCTGACCGCGCTCATCAGGGCGCTGATGTTCCCCATGACGCACAAAATGCTCCATACCCAGAATGCGATGAAGCGCATAGAGCCGGAGGTGAAGAAAATTTACGAAGAGAAAAAAAACCGCGAAGAACAGGCAAAAGCGCTTATGGAGCTTTACAAAAAACACGGCATCAATCCCCTCTCCGGTTTTTTTATGCTTTTGATACAACTGCCCCTGCTTATAGCTATGTATAGAGTTTTTTGGCGCGGCATACCTTTCAATGCTTCGGAGGTTTACGGGCTTTTGAGCGCGTCCGGACCGATAAATCTGATATTTTTGGGCCTTATTCCGCTTACAGAGGCCAGTGTGGGCATGGCCGCCTTGGCCGCAATTTCGCAATTCTGGCAGGCAAAATTAGCGATGCCCCCCAAGGTTTTTTCAGCCAAAGACAAAAACGACCCGCCCGACCGGCAGGCGGGCATGGGCCGTGCCATGCAGTGGCAAATGCTCTATGTGTTCCCCATAATTATTTTTGTCATAAGTTTTAAGCTCCCGGCCGCCGTTTCCCTCTACTGGACGGCGATGAACGTTTTTGCTATAGTGCACGAAGCGGTTGTCCGCAGGTCCGCCAGTCGGCGGAGCGGAGGCGCTTCGTATGGAGGAAAATAAAAAAGAGCAAATAGAATTCGTGGACGGAACAATCCGGGCTGTTTTGGAGAAGATGGGATTTTCCTTTTCTCTGGAATTTCAGGAGGGCGGCGAGGACAGCTGGTTTTTAATCAAAGCGCCGGAGGCGCCTCTGCTCATAGGAGACGGGGGGAAACATCTCGCGGCGTTTAGTTTTTTGGTGAAGCGGATTTTTGAGCAGAAATTTCCGGAGGGCAAGCCGCAATTTTTAATAGACATAAATGATTACAATAAAAAAAGGATAGAAGAGATAAAAGATGCGGCGCGGCTCCATGCCCAGCGCGTGCGTTATTTCAAAAAAGAAGTTGAGATGAGGCCGATGAACGCTTACGACAGGAGAATAGTGCATTCGGTCTTGCAAGAGTATCCTGACATCGCGACGGAATCAACCGGCCAGGGCCCGGAGCGGCGGGTGGTGATAAAGCCGCTGGACTTGGCGTAAATAAAAAAGCCCGATCTGGAGAATTTCGTTTTCTCCAATTCGGGCTAGCTGGCACACCAATCTTACTTCCTCCTTTCGGGGGTAGGCGGCTTGGGTACCGGCAGTCCGCGTTTGCGGAACTGAAACCTAAGCTTTTGAATGGCTTGGATTCCCATTTTACGAGCCCTATCCCCTCCCACACCCAACTTGTGGCCAGTGCGCTCCAAAGTTTCCTCTTCCCAGTAAACCGACTTAAGAAGTTCGGCTTCGCGCGCTGTAAGCGTCGGCAGAGCTTCTTTTAAAAAAGTAATAAGCTCTTTTCTCTCCAGCGCCTCATCCGGCAGAGGCGGAGGCAGCGAGATTAGTCCGTTGGCCTCAAGCAGGGCCGGAGTAACGTCTCGCATGCTCTCCAGCACTTTTGGCAGTTTGAGAAACTCTTTTGAGCGGATGAACTCCGGCCAGAGGTCATCCGGCAGTTTTCCGGTGAGCTTAAAGAGTTTATCTTCTTGGCCCTTAGTGAGTTTTTTGGGAATGCGTTTTAAGTTGATTACTTCTCCGAACCCTTGCTGTGTCATTCCCAGAAACTCTGCGGCTTGCTTTTGCGTCCAGCCGTGGCGCTTTAAGGCCTCGCGCAGATCTCCATGCTTTAAGCGCGCGATCACACTTACGCGAAATTTTTTCTTCATTTTCCTATCCTTTCCGTTTTGCGCGGGGCGCTCAAGGAGCGCCGAAGAGAAGGAGGTACAAATAGTAGGCGTGGTAGATGGCGATTGCGACTATAATAATAGCAGCAAAGCCGACAACCGCAGCGAAGTGACGTGCTACTCCTTCAACAGCGTGACCGACTTGCGCAAGAAGCCAAACCAACAATCCCCAGGCAGTTTCAAAAATTCCGCCGAGCGTCCAGCCGGTCAAGCGAAAGTATGCCAAAGCACCGTGTTGCTGACTGCCGCGCACCGCGCCGGCAAGTACAGCAAATGCCAACCCGCAAAGCCAAAGAACCAGAAGAGCAACAATCAAATCGCTCATTGTAACCTCCCTATCCGTTAGTTTTGTCTATCTGGTTTAATTATAGCTTCTATAAAATATTTGTCAAGCACCTATGGCTTTAATTTCAAGCTCCACAAATCGCCGGAGGATTTGTCGCGGAAGAGGAGATAAGAATCGTCGGCCAGGATTTTTGGAGAAATTACGTCTAGCGGCGTCTGGATAAAAGACGATACCTGACCGGTTGCCGTGTTAATCAGGACAAAATCGTCTTGAAATGAAATTTTGCCTTTCCACCAATCGTCCGGGAGCCCGCCAACACCCGGCGCTGGAGAGTGGGGCGCGGCGCAGTAGGCGGCGTTTTTAAGTGTCCGCGAAAACGCGCACTTTTCGGCGATTGTTTTGACTCCCAAGTCCTTGGTTTCTCCGGTTTTTGCGTCAACAAATCTTAAATCAAAGAAATTTCCATCGGATGTCACTCGGGAATAAAGCGCGCCCGAGCCGTCCAAATTCCAGACCGCGTCCAGACCCAGACCCTCGGCAATTTTCGCGAATTCGCCCGTGTTTATGTTGAGCGAGTAAAGAAATCCGCGCGCAGCGTAGGAGGACTTTGTTTTAAGGGCGATGAGATTTTGCGCCGGCCAGCTGATTTCAAAATTTGGGATGTCGTTGTCAAAAATTTTTCTTTGATTTCCGAAATCAGAATTTGCGATAAAAATATTTTGGCTTTCCCCCACATCATTTATAAACACAACCCGTTTTGAGTCCGGCGAAAAAGCGACGTCGGAAACGCCGTCCGGCAGGAAATTCGTCCGCGGAGTGGAGGTTGAGTAGTCCGTCAAAAGTTTTTTGATTTGTCCGCCCAAGTTGTAAAAAATCACTGCCCGCCTCGCGTCCGAAGCCCACAGAACGCGAAGAATTTGGGGGACGGTGAAATTGGAAGTTCTTTTTTCCTCATCTGTCCCGTCCGCCTTTCTTTCAAAGAGGTGCCCCAGCGCCTCGGCGACATTTTTGTGATAGCGGACGGAGGTTGTTCCGACAAGAGCAATAGATGAAACGTTCTCCTGACTTAGCCGAACCAATGTGCCCACCGGGAGATTTTTCGCGGATTCGGGGGTTAGCGGCAATTCGCCGCCTCCGCCCGGGAAAACACTCGGTGTTTGCCGCCCATCAACACCGAGTGTTGAGGAGGGTGGTCCGCTCGGCGGCGCCGATGACGGGAAGATTCCGAAAAATCCTCCCCCGCTGGTTCCCTGCGTTCCGCTTTTTGACCCGAAATAAAACAAAACTCCGATGATAATTACCACACTAACCCCAGCAATTATTATATTTCTTTTGGTTAATAAATTTTCCATGCCGCGATGATACTATTATATCTTTTTAATTAATAACTTTTCCAGCATTTCGGCCACGCCAATCCTTAAAGCCCACATTTTCAGATATTCTATATCAAGTTCGGAGCCAGAAATTTTTAAGATGGATTCAACGTCTTCCAGCTGACGGCTTGATCCTGATTCTTTAAACCATTGCAATTTTATTAAAATGAGATCTTCTGGCGAGGAAAAATACACTTTTTGGCCAAGAATCTCTTTGGCTATTTTTCTTCGTAGCCGGGAAACGTCAAACGCGTTTCTTTTTAACATCCAAAAGTCAACTTTTACGCCGGTTTCCCCGTCTACGAAATTAAATTCGCCTTCTTGTAAAATTGCTTTTTCGATGGATTGCTTGTCAATATATCCAGCTCCGCTTAATTCTCGCAGGGCCTTTTCCAGCTTGGAGATATCGCTTGTTTTTAATTCCACAACTATGTCTATATCGGCGGTAAATCTTGGTCTGCCCCAAACCAAGACCGCAATTCCGCCAGTAATGATATAGGGAATATTAAGGCGCTCAAGAATTTGCGCGACATTAACCAGAAGTCGTCTCGGATCTATTTGTTCCATGGCTTATTTTATTGCCCACTAAATCTTTAGCCAATCTCCAAAACGCGGAGCCCAATTCCACTTTTTTGTCCGCGGACATTTTTCTGAAAATGTCATCTTGCCGATCTTGGGCAGATTTCTTCTCCGCGATTATTATATTTCTTTTGGTTAAATAGTTTTCCATAAAATTATCTCATTTTTTTAACAAATCCATTTTGTTCCAGCCAATCAAATTTTTGCGCCAATATCTCGTCTGATCTTTTGTCCCCAGTTTTATATTGGCCTCTCGTAAATACATAAGCTTCAACTGTCGTTCCCATATCTTCTGCGGGATTCACTGACGCATAGGGACTTACTAAATCTGCGCTTAATAATTCTGGCAACGCAAAACCCTTATTTTCCCTTTTAGACGTTTCGTAGAGGTTTCTCCATTCTGTGTCTCCATCAAAGTTATTGAATTTTTCTGCTGTAAGAGCATGTGATAACTCGTGAATCGTTGTCCTTTCAAACTCTGTTTCAAACCTTGTTTTTTGACCAGATATTACTTCATAAAAATTTTTTTTATTTACATCATCTCCCAATAAGAAGACTCCATCAACAAATTTATTGTTATGTGCCACAAAGCCCCTACTTGTTCCAACACCAGCTACCTTACTTACTTCGTCCATGGCCGCTCTATTTAATATAGAAACAGGTTTTTTTAACGATTTATAATTATTCGGCATTATATCATATACTCTATTCAATGCCTCTTGGATTTTTTGCTCTGTTGCTTTATCGAATTGCCCATTAGCCACAATCATCTTTTTTCTATTGGAGAAGTCGGCGGCCGCGGTTGTTGGGCGGAGGGCTGTATTTGTGGGGGGCTGTGAAGGCAAAATAATATTTTGCGGAGGCGGCGGTTGCAGAATGTTTGGTTTATAACAAGTCCACTCCTTGTCTGTAATATTATATTTACACTCCTCCGTTGCGGCGCAAAACTTGCTGCTTTGCCCTGGCGGGCAAGCAGGACCCGCGGGCAGTTCTTTAATGTTTAGTTTCAAATTCACCAAGTCGGGGTTTATTGTCCATAAAATTAACCACGAGGCCAGCGCGAGGAGCAGTCCCAAAATCGCCTGGATGATGCGGTCTTTGGCGTCCGCTTTGGCGTCCACGGCTTCGGATATGGCGTATTCAATCCCGCCGATGGTTATCATCACAACTGCCAAAACCGCGGCAAGCCCCAAAATAAAAGGAATAATCCTCCCGACGTATGTCGGGAAGTCGCCCACGCTTTGGCCGGTATGGGGCAGCGGCTGGAGCAAATTATAATCAGCGGCGAAGGCGAACGCGCCGGCGAAGAGGAGAATTGCGATAAATAAAATTTTTAATTTCATAATTCCGCTTTTATATTTAATCTGCCCTCGGCGTTTTGAAACAGCGCCTTCGCGTCTTTGATGGTTATTGAAACGTCCGCGGCCGACTCGGCGCCAGCAGGCGCCTCAAGGTTTAAAAGTCGGGGATTCCCGGCGTCCGGGTTGATTTTTTCTCCGTTCGCTCTCCAATCAAACCCTGCGCGCGAGAGGGAATCCAGGCCAAAATAAAACGGCTCCGCCAAAATTGAAAATTGCTCGCCGGCCCGGGCGAAAAACGACGAGAGCGCCGAGGAGCCCTGTCCTGTAAGCGGATTTGTCTTGTAGAAAACTATCTCCGGGGCGGCTGTTTTAAAGCGCGCGGTTTTGCCCGTGAAGATTTCGTTGTCCGCCGCGCTGACCCGCAGAGAAATTTCGTATTCGCCGCCGCGTATGTCCGCGAGCCGCAAGAGGAGTTTGTTTCTCCCCCCGCCGGATTGGGACAGAAGCGGTTTTCTGTCCAAGGACCATTCGTAAATCAGGTTCTGCGGTTTGAGTTTTGCGCCGTTTCTGAACAAATGCGGCACGGCGATAATTCCAACTTCGCTTCCGGGTGTTGCTAAAGCGGCTCCGCGGTAGAGCAGTGGAGTATGGGTTAAGGGATGGACAACAAAATCTATATCGGCCACGTTGATATTTGCGCGCGCCTCGTAAAAAAGCCCCTCGACAGAAGCCACCTCCACTATTATATTCAGCTCCGTTCCGAGTTTGCCCGCAGTGAAAGTTTTTTCGGAGAGTCCCACTCCGGAATCAACCTTTTTGCCACCCAGAAACCAGGCGAAACTAGCCCTCCGCCCATCAAAGGCGAATGAGCGCGCGGTTACGGTCACAGCGCTTCCGGCGCGCGGGGACTGGGGCGAAACATTTAGCGTGAAATCGTTCGGTGAGGAAAAAGTTTGCGCGCCCGCGCCCCCCGCGGCGGCCAAGAAAATAGCGAATATTAAATTTTTGTAAAAAGTTTTCACGATTTTTTAAATGATGCCAATTTGGCTAATTTTCCCAAAGTCGGCATGTGCCCGGAAAATTCAAAAATTACGGTAAGCGCCGCGAAAGCCGTCCAGCCGGGCAGGGAATTTACGAGCGGCAAAATCTCAATCCCCATCGCCCCAATCAGCGAGAGCAGTGTTTTGAATCCCTTGCTTTCATACATAGACATCCCCAGCATTTTAAGCCACACGTAGAATAAAAGCAGCGCGAACACATCTATTATCCAGTTTACCACCACTCCGATGATGATTAAGGTCAGGAATAATTGCAGCCCGTCTATCAAAAGCGCGGTCAAAACCAACAAAACTGCGTTAGGAACGCTTAATTTCGCGGCTTCGGTCGTCGCGGCTTTGGCCGGCGCGGTATTTTGCATGCTCTCATTCCGGGCTTGCTGGAGGTCTGCGTAATTTGTTGCGGTTTCTGCCATAAATTATGTTTGTTGCTGGCTAAAATCCTGTTTTGCTTTTTTAATCGCCAAAAGCTGGGCAGGGTCGGAAGTAATTAATTGGTCTTCGGTGTAGGAGGCCAAAATTTTAATTGCCACGTGCTTGAGTCCGGCGAAAAACAAACCCTCGCCGACGTCGGATTCCAAAAGCAAAAACTTTTCTTCCTCGGTAAGATTGAAATTCTGCTTCAGAACTTCTATTGACGCCGGGGATTGGCGGAGCAGTATCTGGATTGAAGAGTTGGTGATTAAGGGCTTCCCGTAGGGAGAATTCAAAAAGTCGCCAACATCCTGTGTAATGGTGGCAACCCCCAGATAATATTTTCTCGCCCGCTTGGCGATGCCGTAGAGAAACGACGCTCCGTCCTCGTTTTTCATAATCCACCATGCCTCGTCCACCACCAAAATTCTTTTTTTGAGCTCTGCGCGGACGGCGCTCCAGATGTAGTTGATAATCAGATACATCGCCACCGGCCGAAGCTCGTCTTCCATGTCGCGCACCGAGAAAACCGCCAGCTTTTGGTTTATATCAACATTGGTCGGCTGGTTGATGAAACCAGCCCAGGTCCCTTTGGTGAATTTTCGGAGCCGCTGCGCTAAGGACTCCCCGCCTTCCATATTCGCGAGTACCAGCTCCAAATCGGAAAGTATCGGCGGGACCGCTTTTTGAAAATCGGAGTCGGTGGTTATGTCGCGCGAAGCATAGGTCTCGGTAATAGCCCGGTCAATCACGGCGTCTTCTTCCGGCGTCAGCCCGCCGAGCATTATCCGAAAAAGCCCCACCAGGTTTATGATGTGCGAGCGCAGGACGTCGGCCGGAGACTCGTCCTCCCGGGGCGTCGGCAAGTCAAAAGGATTTATGTGGTGGTGCGAGGTCAGGGATATGTTGAAATATCTTCCGCCGACCGCCTCCGCCAGATATTCATACTCCCTCTCCGGGTCTATGACTATCACGTCCGTTTCAAACATCAAGGAGCGCAGAATTTCCAGTTTGGTCGCGTAGGACTTTCCGGCTCCGGCCTTGGCGAAAATAACCGAGTTGTAGTTTTCCAGAGAAAACCTGTCAAAAAGCACCAAAGAGTTGTTGTGAGAATTTATGCCGTAGAGAATTCCTTTGTTGGAAGTAAGGTCAAAGGAAACGAACGGAAAAATGCTGGACGCCGGGGATGAGTTTAAAAAGTTGTTTACCGCCAGCTTGTCCGTTGCCTGCGGGAATACGGACCCCAGCCCTTCTTTTTGCTGGAAGAGCGCCGGCTTGGCGTAGACAAGACGCGACTCCAGCATTGATTTTATCTCCGCTTCCACCTTATCCAACTCTTCCATTGTATTGCCGTAGACGGCGACATAAAGCCCGAAGTTAAAAAGCCGTTCCTGCGCCTGCTGAAGCTTGTCCCGCAGTGATTCCAGATCCTGGAAAGCCGTGTCCAAAACCGGGTCACGCACCAGTCCTTTTTCCTGGCGGATGGCGATTTGCGACTGCACCTCGGCGACTTTTCTCTGGAGTTTCCGCAGGACTGCGGCCGTGTCAACCGGATGGATGAAAATTGATACGTCAAAAACCTTGTCCAGATTTATCACGGGGCTGAACCAGTTTGAAGACAAAAATCTCGGGAGCGCGAAGACGAAAAGCGTCCGCATCAGTTTTTCCCCAAGCCGCACGTTGTTCGCCGCCACCTCCAAAGCGGCCGGCGCAATGATGTCGCGGAGCTCCAAGGTTCCGGCGCGGTAAATTTCCTCCGGAAAAACCGGAGTTATCTCCGCCGGCTTTTCTTTTTTTCTAAATATATCTAATAGCGCCATTTTATTGCAAGGTCGGGGGCTTGCCTTTATCCAGCTCGCCCGGATTATAAAGCCCGTAAAATAATTCTATCAGCTCCTCGGTGTTAAGCGGCACCGCTCTTACGCCGGCGCGCACGAGCCCCTGGATTACGCTGTCCGCCCTTTGCCAGAGCTGGTTTTTGTATTCCTCAAATTTGTCCTGGGTTAGCCCCGCCCCTTTCTTGGATTGTTTTGTGCCCAATAAGCTGCCTATGCCGCCCAATAATGTTGATACTCCTTCCTTCGGAGTCTGAAAAAGGGGCGGGGTGAAAGGAACGACGGCGTAGAAATTTTTGGTGACAACGTTTGCGGCCCGAACGAAGGCGCGCACAAATTCTATATATTCGGCTATCTGGATTTTTAAAAGCTCGTTGGGCTGCCTTGCCTCGGCGGCTTTCAGGGTTTCAATGTAGGGCTCAATGTTAAGTTTGCGCGACTGGATGAAAAATTGCACGGAAAAATCCATCGCGTTCAAAAAGTTCTGGTATTGCAAAATTACCGCCGTCTGCTCGTCGGCGCTCTTTAAGGCAAAATTCAAGGACGAGGCCATAAGCACCGCCCGGAGCGAGCCGTCTTTTAGGACAAGGACGCCGTCCCTGATTTCCTGTATGTCCAATATTTCCTGTGATGCTTGCGCTTGAGGCATTGGTTTATAGAATTTCTAATTTCATCTCTTTAATTGCTTTTGAATATCCAGCGACCAGGACAGGTCTTGTAATTTGCTTTGGGTGAGCTTTGGAGCCCCGCCCGGCTCCGAAGGTTTCTTCCCGCCGGGCGGGATCGATAAGCTGGGCGGGGTTTTCTTCCATAAATATAATCTCGCCGAAGAAGAATAATTCAATGCGGCCGCGAGCACTTTAATAAACGGCTGGCCGTTTATTTTCAAAAACGCCAGCGCTCCAGTGAAAGCAGCCACCGGCGCGCCCAAAAATATAACCAGCCAAAGCTGAAGATAAACATACATCAAAAAAATAATCGCCGCACCGCCCAGCATGTAGAAAAACTGCTTTGCGGTCAAGGGACCGAAAATCTTGTCTTCTATGTCTATAAATTGCGGAACTTGATGCTGCATATTATTCTATTTGTTCTCTATAAGGGTCTTTCTCGTATTGTGGCTTCTGCTTTGGCGCCGGGGCGTTTAAATCTTTCTCCAGCGCGCTTTTGGCGGCAAGGTGGTTCGGCGGCAACGGTTCTTGTTTGGCCGGCAAGATGTCCGGTACGACCTTTGCAAATTCCCCGACGGGCGGGGGGATATTTTTTACGAAAATTGACGGGATTACCTCCCCTTTGTCCCCTCCTTGATAAGGAGGGGGCGAGGGTGGTGTGGGCGGCGCGATAATATCTTCTCGCTTGGGGAGCGGCTTTAGAACACTTCCCCCCAATCCATGAATTTTCTTCAGCGACTCCCGCACCGGCTGGAAAACTTTTTGGTTGATTTCTTCCGCAATCGCCCGCGCTTTCTCCGGCGCGACCCCGAGCCGCCCCGTCAGATTTTTTACGTACTCCGAAGGCGGAGTGACGCCGAGCATCACAAAGCCGGTTTCTTCGGCAAGCTCCCCTATTTTATCAATCGCGAGCCCGAATTTTTTACCGGCATCCGTTATTGCATTGGAAAAAAACGAAGACACTAAGGCTTTCTGGAGGTCTTCGGGGAGCTCCTGATATTTTGCGATTATCTCTTCTTGTTTAATTTGCGCAGTCATATTTTTAGCCGAATACTTGCTGGATAAATTGCTTTTCTACCGGCGACATAGCTTGCCGCGCCCGATCCCTTAGTTCAACTATCTGCTGGCCTAGCTCTTTGTTATTGTACTTGGTTTCAAACAGCCGGATTATGTCGCCGGGCGGCGCAGCCAAATTATTATTTGTGGCTTCTGCCAGCATTCTTTTTACGGCGTCGGCTTTGGCCGGAGTATCAATAAGGGAAATGAGCTGGGTAATGCCGCCGCCGCCTTTCCTCCCCGTCGGCCCGGGAGTTCCAAGGAAAGCTTGTTTAAATACATCCGTTTCTATGACCTTCGGTTGAGTTCTTTGCGCAATATCCCTGGGCGAGGTGTTTCGAATCTCCGTTGCAGCCCTTTCTTGAAAGTCCGGGCTGGCCGGATCGGCTTCGTCTATAAACTCAACCTTATCTATCGGGTTCAAATATCTTCGATACTTAGCATCAAGGCCTAACTTTTTAATGGCTTTGCCGATGTTCTTCACTTTGCTGCGGTCGGCTATGGTATTGATAAGCGCAACAATCTTATTCTCATCGCCGACTTTAACCAAGATTTCCAGATCTTCCGGAGGCATTGTGGCAATAGCCGTTTTAATTGCGCTTACCGGCTTTGAAGCGACGTTTTCAATGGCTGCTTCTTTGTGTGCTCTTTGCTCCCCGGCGCTGAATCTTGTTTGAATAATATTTTGGGCCGCCGCCTTGTCTGCAGTTCCAACAAGGCCATCAATAAATCTGGCCTGCCCTTTAGCGTCTTTCTTGCGTAGCAATGCCTCTTTGTCGTCATCTTTAAGTTTGGGGAGTCCCGTGGTTGGGTCAAGCGCAAGCCACTCGTTTCTCTGTTCGTTCTCGGGCTTGCGTAAAATGCTGGCAACCTTGAAGCTTTGGTAATCTTTTGGAGCGAAGCGGCTGCGGATAACGCTTTCCGCGGAATCGCGCGCGGGAGCGCCCGGAGTGCCGAGCGAGTCCACGAACTCGGCTCTGTCTTCATCGCTCTTCATCTTGCGCAGCAGCGCTTCTTTATCATCTTCGGTGAAATCCGGTTGAGACCAAGCGGCTGTCTGCGTGCTTTTTGGCTGGCGCGCGACTTTGGCAACCTTGAAGCTTTGGTAATCTTTCGGGCTTAGCCGTGATTTCAATATATTTTCCGCTGACGTTGCGAGAGTCGGGTTAGTGGCCTCCAGCGAGCCAATAAAGTTGGCTTTTTCTTCGTCATTTAGGCCTTTCAAAATTGATTCCTGCGTCTGCGCGTCATAAGTCGCAAACCTCGCTTTCTGCTGGTCTAAAGGCATCCTTCTGAATTCTTCAAGATTAAATTTAGCCTGCTCGGCGGCTGAAAATTGCGGCGAGCGGAGAATGTTTTCCGCTATTGTTTTTTGGCTTCCGGTTAAGCTGTTTACAAATGTGGCCCGCTGTTCCGGCGTCATACCTCTCAACATGGCCTCTTTGCCCGCGCGATTAAGTTTTTGGAAAGAACTGCCCCAGGTGCTTTCGGCCTGCCCCAGCGCTGCTTTGGCCATGTTTTCTGCCTGCTCGGGCGCTTTTCCGCGAGCCGCTAGCCAGCCAGTTGCTTGGCGGGCATAGTAGCCAAGCGTCGGAGATGCTCTAGTGATTCTCCCAATCGCTTGCGATTGCTGCAATCTCGCCCCAATCGGCGCCACTAAGCTCCTGGCCGCCACTCCTCCCACCACCCCCGTGAGCCATTTTCTGCCAGTAGTTGCCCAGCTTAGCGCCAAACTGCCTCCCATGCAGCCCATTTTTTTAGCCAAAAGTAGTGAGGCCAATAACATAACAACCGCTATTATGTTTAGCATGAGCACGGGCATAGATTTTATTGGTGCCGCGCTCGGCACAATTTTTGCTATTTCAATTAAAAAGCTTATGCTTATGTAAAGCAGAAACATAAATGCCGGCAGAAAAAACGCCTGACACAGAAATTCTGCCCACCATGGTTTCCAGAGCCGGCTTTCTGTTTCCGGCAGCACGTAGGATATGAATGCGATTGGAGAAAGTATTAGTAGTAATATTAGCATAGCGCTTCGTATTAAGAAGAAAATTGCGCCGACAAAAAGTATAAAAATTAGTGGCACAAAAAAAATAGTTGTGCCTAAAACCTCGGAGAAATATAAGCTGGCTTGCGTAAAATCCAGGCCGGCTGAATTTTTTATGAAGTTGGTGGCAGCGCCCAAAAATCCGCCCCCGGCGATGCCAAGCGCTACTGGAATGGCCGCAGCGCAGGCGGTTACGGCGCAAACTATTCCTCCTCCTAAAATTCCTCCTATGGTTGTAAGAACAGTGCCTGCCGAAAGTTGAGTCCACGATGATCCGTTGTTTGTAACTGCGGCCGCTTGGGGCGGCGAGTCAACGTTGAATAAATTTTGTAACTTCGTGCCCTCCATTATTTTTGTTGTCACCGCTACGGTGCCGTTGTTGGTTATGGCGTTATAAAATTGAAGCCCGAGTATATTTGCCGCATCAATGATGACGTAGCCCATAGTTAAGCTAAAGTTTATAAGTAATGCGATAACAATGAGTTTTATGAGAAGGGCCTTGGCATTGTGGGTTTGCACGCGCAAAATCGTGGCAACGGCGATTGCCAAAAGTATAAGTATGAAAAACAAGTTGGCCACGTTTCTGGAAATATCCCAGCCGGCTTTAATCGCGGCCGATTGTCGCAAGACGGACAAACTGAAGACGAGCGATGCGTCAAAAGCAGTGCCCGCGATTGTCACCAGCCAAGAGAGAAAAAGAAGAATCGCCGTTATAACAGTATTCAAAGGCCAAAGCAGAAGCGCAGTGCCAATAGATGACGCTTTATTTACATAGCTTTGCTCAAAGGCGGTTTGTCCGGGAATTATGGGCGCTGGGCTTTGCGCCGCCAATGCCAATGTTGCTACTGCGAAACTCAAAACCAAACTCAATAAGATTATTGAAACGAGCGGGATTTGGAGTTTTTTTGCGTTATTTAAAATCATGGATTTACTGCCGGCGGGGCCAGGCACGCGGCTAAGTCGTCTTCGGCCTTTTTCTTGTCGGCGGCGATTCCGGCGTTTTCAAATTGGGCGACGCTCAAGCTCGCCGTTTTTGAAACGTCGGATTGGGTTTTGGTGAACGCGTCCTGGAATTCTTTTACCGTCTCGGCAAGCTGCATCGCCAGCTTGTCGTCTTTTAGTGTCTCTTTGAAAATGGTTTGCTCCACAATGTTATTTTCAACCCTTAATTTGGTTGTGGTCGCCGTTGATATTCGGTTGTCAATGGTGGCAATGGGCTCATTTTTGAGCTGCTTGCAAGCGCGGAGGTTTTGGAGGGTTTTAATCTCATCTGTCACGAGCGCCAGAGAGCTTTCTTTAGTTGTAATCACGCTTTCGGTCAGGAGAACCGCTTCGTCCACGTGCGAGACGATAATCCCGTTTCCTTTTATGGCATCCAAATCCTGCTGGATGCCGATGTTGCCGATGTTCGCTGAGCGGAGGCCCCCTTGCTGGAAGAAGAGGTTTTGAAGCAGGGTCTGGAGCGAGGCCATAAGTATCTCATTAAACGAATCGGCCAGATTCAGCTGTTCGATGTCCGCGGTCGTGGCTTTTGCGAGTCGGTTTTCAAGCCACGCGCCCGGGCTTACGGTTTGGCAGCGTTTTTTTGTTTCGGGCTCGTCATAGCCGCCGTCGGCCTCTATCAGCACGTCTTCGCATTCTTCAAGATTCAAAAATCCGCGCGCGGCGAGCGCTTCGTTAAGTTTCGCCTCCACGGCGATTGTCTGCCGTTTTTCGTTTTCTTCCAAAAGCCCCAGATACGCCCCGTAGGGGTTGTTCTGCACTTCCGTAAGCTGTATCCAGGTTGCCCAGCCGCCGCTGTTGAAATCATTGAAAAAATTCTGCAAATTTCCTGCGACCGCGGAAACCGTGCAGCGGAAGCGGTCCTGCAGAGGCCTTCTGCCGGTGTTGAAAATTATCCGAAGCTGCGGTGCGAAGGGCTCGCAGAGCCGCGTGAGGTTGAGTTCTTTTAAAAATACTCCGCTCGCCTGGTCGGCGGCGTCCAGAAGAAAATCCGACCAGTTGGTCACAAACAGCGGCCCGCCCCCCTGCCCGCCGGTGCGGATTAAATTGACTATCTGGTCGGTCATGTGTTTTACGAGCGTTTTGGCGAAAACCCAAAACATGCTGTTGACCAAATCCTTTTCTGTCCCGGCTCTTTCCTGAACCAAATCCGTGGGCACGGAGTCCTTTATCAAAAGGTCCAAAGCACCGCCCTGAAAGTCGTTTATATCAAATCCGGCTTGCACGTCCGTCTCGGCAATCGCGAAGCCCGGCAATATTAAGCTTGCCCCGAGGGCTCCGCTTAAGAAAACTGTGAATATTTTTTTTGCAAAAAATTTCATTCTGCGCCGTATTTTATAAAATGATTCCCGCCATCGGTGGGTGAAAACGCTATACTGCCCGCTTTAATCTGCCTTGCCATTGATTTGTAAAACGCCGAAAGCCGGTTAACCTGGTTTAAATACGCGGAAAGCCCGGCCAGCCCCCGCACCGGGTCTTTCTCCGAATACTGCATATCGCGGACGGCGAGGGCGATGCCGTAGAAAGTATTCATCAATTCAAGGTGGGGAGCCGCGTATTCTCCCGGAACACGCTTGGTTTTCAAAAAGTCAATGGTTTTCTGGTAGGCGTTTATGTAAGGCAGGAGCTTTTCCAGCTCTTTAAAATTGCCCGTTGTCATCGCGCGGTTTAAAATATTGATTTCCGCCTCCCCCAATCCGGAGAAAGTTTTTTCAATGAAAGCACCGGCGGAGTTGAGGTAGGATTTTATGAAATCGGCCGAGGCGCCGTTTTCAATCAATATATCCTTGTCGGAGAATTTGTTGCTCGCGGGGAGCGTCGCGCCGGCCAAGGATTCTAGAAGCGACTCGGAGACGGCGCGTTTTTGAAAATCGTCCAGCTCCCCGCCCGCTCCGCCCAAAGCCGAAAGGTACTCAACGGCGAATTTTTGGGCTATGCGCTCGGTAAGTGTCTGGGGCGCTGAGGTCGCCGCCTTGCCTTTTGCTTCCTCCGGCGTCTTAAACTTGTCGCTCCATTCGCCAGCTGGCGAACCGTTTTTTAATTTGTATCCCGCAATCAGAGGATCTCTGCCTTCCCGCACTTCCTCGCCGTCGTCGGTGCCGTCTTTGTCGGTGTCGGGATTATTTATGTCCGTTTTCCAGAGAATTTCTTCCCAATCCTTAAGAGCGTCTCCGTCCGAATCACGGGTCGCTTCTTTGTAAGCCGCAAGGAATGATATTTGGGCAGATTTTTGGGCGTTTTTTACCGCCAATGAAGGGGCATTCCATACCCGGAGAGAGAGCCAGCCGGAAAACATCGCCACCAAGATAGCGGAAACAAGGGCTATGAAATTTTTTGACGGAAGATAGCCCATTTCACCACCTTAATTATACCACGCCCTACTTTAAATGGGCGTAAGCAAAGGTGGGGAAAGATTGGAGGCGGGCTCGGGGCCGGTGCCGATGCGGATTATGGGGTAAGCCGAGCCTAAAGATGGCGGTTTTTTGGGGAAAGCGAAGCTAAATACCGCAAAAGCAAGTGAAATTATCTGGAGGCCCGGGATAACGGCGGAGATAAGTTCCGCCAGGCCTTCGCCGAAGGGCCCGGTTATGATAAATTCGCCCAATGGGCCGCTAAACACCGTTCCTATTACCTCGTCGAATTCATTTAATAACGGGGCAACATCTATCAGGCCTGATTCTAGCGCTCCGTCAATTAAATTGCCGGCTGAGAAGCCCCCTATCGGGCTTGGGTTGCCTCTGCACTCTACCGGAACCGGCTCGGCCAGGCCAAGCGTCCAAGTGCCCGGCGTTATGTTGTAGTATTGGTGGATTTTGCTGGAATCTGTCAGAAGGTATTTTTCGCCAACGAATTTAAATGAATGACAAAAAATGTCTTGGCAAACGTTTCGGCCGATATGCAAAAGCAGGCCCTTGGGGTTCTGGCAGGCCTGGATTTTTGTGATTTTGCCGCCGAAGGGCTTGTTTAATTGAAAGTCGGTGGGGTTTATTGCTGCAGACGCGATTAACGGATAGAAAGAAATAAGCGCCGTGAGTCCGGCCAAGAAAACTGCGGATTTGCGTCGGCTTGGTTTCATGTTTTAATTATACCTTAATATTTCAGCCCAGTCCTTGAGCGAAAGTTCCTCGGGGCGCTTGTTTTGATATTTTTCCGGCAATGTGATTTTTTTGCCGATTGAATGCCGCAACATTTTGCGTTTTTGCTGGAAGGCAATTTTTGCAACGGCAAGAATTTTTTCAACACCCATAACTCCCCCAGCCCCTCTTACCTTAAGAGGGGAACTCTTTTTTGCTTTCCCCCTTAAAGTAAGGGGGATTAAGGGGGTTATCTTAATTATTACAGAATCAACTTTTGGCGGAGGCGAGAAAAAATTTTTTGAGACGTAGCGGATAATTTCCGGCTCAGCGTAAGCTTGGACGGAAAGCGCCAGCAAATTCATGCGCGGAGGTTTCGCGCAGATTCTTTCCGCGACCTCTTTTTGCACCATTAGCACAATAAGTTTTGACCGAAACTTAGTTTCGGACAGAAATAGACGTAAAAAGCGCGAGGTTATGTAGTAGGGAAGGTTGGCGACGACTTTAAAATTTTTAAATTTATTGAAAATTGGAAATTGAAAATTGAAAATTTTGAGCACATCTCCTTCAATGATTTCCATATTCTTAAAATCTTTAAATTTTTCGCGCAAAACCGGAATCAATTCGCGGTCTTTTTCCACGGCAATCACTTTTTTGGCGCGCGCGGCCAAAATCTCTGTAAGCGAGCCCATTCCAGGCCCGACTTCCAAAACAATATCTTGTTTTGAAATCTTGGCCGCGCGCGCCATCTCCTCCAGAATTTTTTTATTGTTTAAAAAATGCTGCCCTAGGCGCCTGTTTTTACTCCACGATAATTTCCTCATTTTCTTCCGGCTTATTTACGTAAACGAGCAAATGCTCCGGTATCTCCGCCAAAAACCGCGAGGGCATATTGGCCGCCCTTTCTCCGAAAAGCGTCCGCCGCGCGGCGGAGGTGAGGTAGAGGCGGGTTTTGGCGCGGGTTATCGCCACGTAGCAGAGCCGGCGCTCTTCTTCCAAATCCTCCGGCTCCAAAGAAAGCGCGTGTGGAAATAGCCCCTCTTCCAGCCCGACCACGAAAACGGCCTCAAATTCCAGCCCTTTGGCCGAATGCATGGTCATTAAATTAATTTTGTCCTCAACTGGGTCATATTTATCGTCTACCGCGAAGAGGGAAACGTGTTCCAAAAATTTGTCCGCGTCTTCTATTTTTTCTGCTAACCCCAAAAGCTCTTCTATGTTTTGCCATCTCTCTTTTCCCTTTTCGGTGCCGTCGTCAATGTAATCCCTATACCCTATTTCCCCGATTATTTTTTTTAAAAGCCCGTGCGCTCCCAAGCCCTCGCCTTCTTTGCGGAAATTTTCCATAAGTTTCTCAAAATCTATTTTCTTTTTTTTGCGCGGCGGGACGTTGGCGATTCTTTTGCGGCTTAATTCGTCTTTCGGGTTTCTAATAAGCCGCAGGTAGGATATCAGGTCTTTTATTTCACGCCTTTCGTAAAATCTGACGCCGCCGGTGATTTTGTAAGGTATGTTCCGCTCCAAAAAAACCTCTTCCAACGCCCGCGACTGGGCGTTGGTGCGGTAAAGCGCGGCAATTTCCCCAAGCTTGATTTTTTTTCTCAAAAAATTGATTTCCGCGGCCACGATTTCCGCTTCCCTCTTTTCGTCCTCGGCAAAGACCAGGCGGATTTGTGAGGACTCTTCCACCGCCCGATTTGTCCAGAGATTTTTGGGAATTCTGAACTTGTTGCGGGATATGACGGCGTTCGCCGCCTCCAAAATTACGTCCGTTGAGCGGTAGTTTTCTTCCAAAAAAACAATTTTCGCCTCCGGATAATCTTTCTGGAAATTTAAAATGTTTTTAAAGTCCGCCCCGCGCCAGCTGTAGATTGCCTGGTCAACGTCGCCAACAGCCAGTATATTTTTGCGCTCGCCGGCGAGCAGATTGGAAAGCGCGTATTGCGCCGCGTTGGTGTCTTGATATTCGTCTATATGGATATATTTCCAGCGGTTTTGGTATTTTTTTAAAATCTCCGGCTCGCGCCCGAAAAGCAAAACCGGTTTTAAAAGCAGGTCGTCAAAGTCTAGCTGGTTTTGCTTGCCTTTCTTTGTTTCGTAAAGCCGCCAGGCCCTTCCGAGAATCTCCGCAAAAAAGCCCTCTTCGGCGAAATTTTCCGCCGTGACCAGATGATTTTTCAAAAGAGAAACGCGCCCCCTTATCCGCGACGGGTCAAATTGCTTTGGGTCAACTTTGAGCTCCAACAGGCACTCTCTGATTAATTTTAATGAATCGTCTTCGTCTAAAATAGTAAACCCCCTCGCCAAATTTTCTTTAATTATCAAAAGCCCGAGAGCGTGGAAAGTGCCGATGAAGGGAATACTGTATGCCGTATGCTCTACGCCGTACGGCTTATGGCTTATGGCGGTTCTCTCCCGCATCTCCCCCGCCGCCTTATTCGTGAATGTCACCGCCAAAATATTCTCCGGACTGACGCCTTTTTCAATGAGATGGTTAATTCTCTCGGCTATGACCTTGGTTTTTCCCGCTCCCGCTCCGGCCACAACTAAAACTGGGCCTTCAGTGGCCTCCACCGCCTCTTTTTGCTTCGGATTTAGCTCGCCCGCCATAGTTATGGGGCTATAATACCAGTTTTTGGGGGTGTGGACATCTTTTTGGATGGGGTTGATTTCTCCTTCCGAGAATGCTACTATGGCTTTACGGTCGCGATGGGAGCAGAAAGCCGATACTCCATTTACTTAGACTTTTAACTCTTAAACTCATCTTAAATAAGGAAAATCTTGGGTGGCCTTTTTTGCCGTTTACGGCGGCTATTTTGGCCTGGACGCTCCTTGCCGGCGCCGCGAACGCCGGAATCTTCTCTTTTTTGGAAAAGCTTTTGGGCGGCGGGGGCGAAGAGGCCGCTTTTTATAATTCGCAAAACATCCCTTTGCTAAAAGCGCCCGCTACCACAAACCCCAAGGCGGCCACGGGAGGCGCGGTCATAAATTTCGTTGGGGACTCTTCTTTGCTCCCGGTCGTGGGGCCGATGGGCAGCGTCGCGGACGTGGAAACTTACAAACTTGACCAGATTACGACGTACGTTGTGCGCGAAGGCGACACGCTTTCCAAAATAGCGGATATGTTCAACTTGAGAGTAAGCGATATTTATTGGGCTAATAACTTAAAAAACGGCGACCTGGTAAAGTCCGGCGATACGCTGGTAATTTTCCCGATAAGCGGTTTTCCCTACACCGTGAAAAAAGGAGATACGATTAAAGCCATCGCCGCCAAATACAAAGGCGATGTGCAGGAAATTATTAATTCTAATTCCAATTTCAATCTATCTGCGGATGGCTTTTTGGAAGAAGGAATAACTATTATTATCCCAGATGTTGAAATTGAGGTGCCGCGATACGCGCCCGTGCGCGGATCCGGCAGTTTGTCGTTGCCGGGGTATTTTATGCGTCCGGTTGCGGGGGGGCGAAACTCGCGCGCAACAGCTTCAAACCCGCGCGGACTTCATGGATTTAACGGAGTGGATTTGGCGGTCAGTTGCTTGACCCCGGTCTACGCGTCGGCAAGCGGCACGGTGATTGTCGCCAGAAATTACGGATGGAACGGAGGGTATGGAAAATATGTTGTGATCGCGCATCCCAATGGCACGCAGACGGTTTACGCGCACTTATCGCAGATTTTTGTTTCCGTCGGCCAATACGTGTCCCAAGGATTTATGATAGGCACAGTCGGCTCTACCGGCAATTCATCCGGCTGCCATGTCCACTTTGAAATCCGCGGCGCCGCGCAGATTTATTAGGCGGGCTTGACTTTTTTAGTTCGCGGGTGTATAATGGGATGAGAGTAAACAAGTAATTTCGCTGGCATCTCTCGTATGAGAGAAATTAAAAACCAGTGAAACGAAAGGAGGGCCATATGGCTCAAGAGAAAGTCGCTCGAGAAAAAATCGAAGACGGGCCATCAAAGTTAGACCTTATGCTCGCACTCTTCGATGTCGCTGGCGTGTACGGAAAGTTTCGCCCCGTATCTTTTACCTTAGAAGGCGGACAATCTGTAGGTGTACACATAGGCACTGTGCATCGTGATGATGGTAGCGGAGAGAACTGGGGATTCATAGGCTACACCGTTGGGCGAGAACCGAAAGGAATCAAAGGGTTCTTTTCCACCAGAAATCGAGAAGGGTGGATAGAATTCGATGATTCTCTTCTTTGGTCAACGCCCTGGCGATAAACTATTTCCCACTCGCTAGCGGAGGTTTGGATTTAAAACCCAAACCTCCCTTCCTCCGAGCGCTTGAAGTAATTTGAGCTTTCAGAGGAAGTTGTTCTTTCCCAAAAATCGCCGATGCCGAAAGTCAAATTCAAAATCGGCGACGATATGGAGGTGAATTATGAAGCCGAATCAAAAAGTGTTTCTCTTTTTGGGGAGCGCAGTCATCACCTCAACGCTGGCGTTGGGGGTGATGTATATTCTGCTTTTCTCCGTTGCCGGCCGCTGGCCAATTTTCTGAACCCATTCTGGTTCGAGCGCGTAAGGATGTTCCGCTCCTGCGGAACTCCATCCTTACGCGCTTTATTTTTTAGTTTTCTGGTGTATAGTGATTAAAGAAAAAACCAAAGGAAGGGGACGCGGATGCTGAAAAAATATTTCATTTTTGGGATTATTGTTTTTGTCGCGTGGATTTACGTGGGTGTTGGGTATCAATGGATATACAAAATTCGAGTGAATAGAGCATTCACCGAGTATCAAGGGATTCTTTTAGAAAGCAAAAAGTTCCGCGTGCGATATTATGAGGAACTAGAGCGGCTTTTGATGAGCGCAAGGAATGCGACGCCGTCCGAAAAGCAAAAAATTAGCGAGCGACTCTCTGAAATTAAAGAAGAGATAAAAAAAACGGTAGAAAGATTGGCCGAAGCCCGAAAAAAATTTTGCGACTTGGCCGACGAAGAAGAACTGTTTTGTCAAGAAGAACATAACCCAGTGCCGCGTCAAGGCTGGCCTATCTAAACCAATGATTTCGGCCGGTATTGCAAGGCCTCCAGGATGTGGGGGCTTTTTATGTTGCGCTCGCCCTCCAAATCGGAAATTGTGCGGGCGAGTTTGATGACGCGGTGGTAGGAACGCGGGGAGAGGTCAAGCCGCGCGGCGGCTTGCTGGAGGATGGATTTTGACTCGTCGTCCAGTTGGCAGTATTTTTTAATCTCGCGCACTCCCATCTCGCTGTTTGTAAGCAGTCCTGCCCGTCCCTGCCCGTCCGGCAGGCGGGCGGCAGGCTGGTTCGTCCCGGCGAATCTTTTTTTCTGAATTTCTCTCGCGCGCTCAACGCGTTTTCTGATTTGCGCGGAAGTTTCGCGGGTTGCCCCGCCAACGGCGGGGTCGTCCTCCAGTTTTTTGTGCTCAATGCCGTAAACCCCCAGCCAAAGGTCAATCCTGTCCACAATCGGGCCGGAAATTTTTCTTTGGTAGCGGTTTATCGCGGCTGGGTTGCAGATGCAGGCCTTATTGGAGCCCAAATTTCCGCAGGGGCAGGGGTTCATGGCGATAATCATTGAAATCTGCGCGGGGAAATTCAGCGTCGCTTTGGCGCGCGATATTGTGACAACCTTATCTTCTAGGGGCTGTCTCAAAACCTCAATCACCCGCCGCTCAAATTCCGGGAATTCGTCCAGAAACAAAACTCCGCGGTGCGCGAGCGTAATTTCCCCCGGCTTGGGGTATGTCCCTCCCCCGACCAGCGAAACATAAGAAGAGGTGTGGTGCGGGTTGCGAAACGGGCGCGAGCTTACAATAAATTCTTTTTCCGGCAACGCCCCGGCGATGGAATGAATTTTTGTCACCTCAAGCGCTTCCTCTTTGGAAAGCGACGGCAGTATGGAGGAAAATGCCCGCGCGAGCATGGTTTTTCCCGTGCCGGGAGGGCCGATCATGAGGGCGTTGTGCGCCCCGGCGGCCGCGATTTCCAATCCGCGCTTTGCTGACTCCTGCCCGCGGACGTCGGCGAAATCCAAAAGCGTTTCCGCCCCGCCCAAGCCGATTTTTGTTTTCGGGCATTCTTTTATCGGGTTTTTCTCTTCAAGATGTTCCAAAACTTCTTCAAGGGTTCCGGCCTCAAAAACCTTGAGCCCGTCTATGAGCGCCGCCTCTCTGCCGTTGCCCCGCGGCAGATAGATTTCTTTAAATCCCTCCCGGCGCGCCTCTTCGGCCAAAGCCAGTACTCCTTTTACTGGGCGGAGCGAGCCCTCCAGAGCGAGCTCGCCCAGAAAAACTTTTTCTTTCGGATTGAATTTCGCCTGGCCGGAGGCCAGAAGATAAGCAAGCGCGATTGGTAGGTCAAAAGCCGGCCCTTCTTTTTTAAGGTCGGCCGGGGCGAGGGAAATCACCACCCGCTGGTTTTTCTTTTGCGGGTTTCTGGCGCCCAGATTTTTTATTGCGGCGGAAATTCTTTCTTTTGATTCGGCGACGGCTTTGTCCGCTAACCCGACAATTGCGAAGCTAAAAAGCCCCTGCGAAAGGTCAATTTCAACGTCAATTATTTTTCCCTCAAGCCCGACAACTTCCGCCGAGTGGAGTTTTACCGCCATTCCTGCCACTTTAGCAAACCATTTATAAAAAGCAATTGCATATTTTATGCTATGTGCTATATTGTGTTTGGAATAAATCTAAAAGGAAAAGGAGAAAAATTATGGGAATGCCAAGATGGCAGTTAAGAGAGATGGGGCAGCAGACTTTTCTGGAAAAGTTGCTTCGAGTAGCCGATGAGGAGGCTGGAGATGAATATTATGAGTTTTACCGTTTGGTCGCTTCAGCAATTTTGAAGGTTCTGCCTGCGGCTCTGGAATCGAAATGGAAGAAGCTGAAGCCTGGCCGCTACGTTAAAGCTGATTGGCTTGGGGTGGGGATGCTCGATATCAAAGTAAAACCGGAAAGATTTTTGATTATGACCGCAATGGAGGCCATTCGCCAGTTTAGTCGCACCCCGGAAGAGGCCGTGTATCTTGTCTGGAGATTTGGTGAGAAGTGTTTTGAACGTGCCGGTACACCTTTTACCAGAGGGTATAATTCCCAAAGAGTTGTAGAACAGGAAAAAATCTACGGTGGCCCGGCGACCGATGATGCTCCCGAGGAAGAAGTACAAGCGGCGCTTCGCGACTGAAGCGCCCTTTTTATTTCAACTCCTTGTACACCTTCCCGGCCTTTTTGATGGAGGGTTGCAAAGTTTGCGCGCCTTCGTCCCAGGAGGCCGGGCAGACGTGGCCGGGATTTTTGCGGACGAAATTCAGGGCTTTTAATTTTCTTAAAATTTCGGAAGCGTTTCTGCCGATGGCGTCCGCCACGATTTCCACTGCGCGCAAAATGCCGTCCGGGTCAATTATAAAAACCGCGCGCTGGGCCATGCCGTTATTTTCGTCATAAATTCCCAATTCTCTGGAAAATTTCCCGTTGTGGTCGGCGGCCAGCGGATATTTTAATCCTTTTAATAATTCTTCTGTTTCAATCCATGCTTTGTGCGTGAAAACCGTGTCTGTTGATGCGCCGACGAGCTCTGCTTTTTCTTTCGTGAAATCATCATGCCGCCTGTTTAAATCCAAAAGCTCTGTCGGGCAGACAAAAGTAAAGTCCGCCGGGTAGAAAAATAAAACCAGCCACTTGCCCTCAAAGTCCTTTAAGGATACTCTTACGACCTCGTCTTTTTTCGGGTCATAGGTCTCCAAAGAAAAGTGCGGAAATTTTTGGTCTATTTGAAACATATTATTTCGCGTGCTCTACGCAAGTAACCGCTGCCGGATTCGCGCGGAGCCGCGCCTCATCAATCGGCTCTCCTCCGACCGCGCACACTCCGTATTTGCCGCTTCTCATGCGCTCTAGTGCTTCGTTTACGTCGCGCAAGCGGGACTCCAAATTATATTCCACGCTGGCGGCATTTTCCAACTCCTCCTCAACGTCCGCGACCTCTTCTTTGGCGGCCGGCATAACATTCATATCGGGCTGGCTCACAGTCCAGTCCTCCGGCGCGTCCGGATTCCTGTGCGCGATCGTTCCCAATTCCCCCTCCAACCGCGCCTTTTCCTCTTCCAATTGTTTCCTAAAATAATCTAAATCTAAGGCCATTGGCCTATCTTATCAAAATTTTATCTCGGAGGCAAATTATTTTACAAAAAGAAACCCACCATTTTGGTTGTGTGTCAATACTATAAAAACCTTCAATACAAATACGACACTTTTACACGATCGTACAAACATGTCGTATATCTATTATATACTTTTCTATATTAAGATTTTACCTCGGGGGTAAAGCAATGAGCCGTTCTAAAATTGTTGCAAGCGCCTCGCGGGAGGTGGAGATAATGACATATTGCTTGTTGAAAATGGCATAGCCCAGAATTATTTTACCTCCGCCTCCGCCAGCGGCGGATGGCGGACCGTTTTTTAAAACCCGCGCGTCATTATTTTTTATGATGTCATCTGCCCACGAAAACCGCGCGATGTTTTTAATGTCTTCTTCCGCCAGAAAAGGTTTCCAATCAAACCAAATTGTATGCTCCCATTCCAAAAGCGAGGCCAGGGCGCGCTCAAAACCCCTCGCCTTAAAAATAATAGCCAGATCGCTGGAGGCCTGTCCGTATGCAATAAGCGTGTTGAAATCGGGATTTAAATTGTCCGCGAACCCCGCTGGCGGATTCCATGAAAGCAATGCAACAAAATCCTGGGACGTCATCCCGAACGGGAAATAAATCACCGTGTCAAAGCGGAGGCCTTTTTGTTTTTCATCCAAAAGCGCGCTTATAAGCGAGCCCGGGTCGGATTTTGAAAAAACTAGCTCTTTTTTATCTTCCACCGGCAAAAAACTCGCGGCCGCCGGCTTCGGGGCTTCCGGCTGCGGCTCCGTAGGCGCGGCGAAAAATAATTTGAAAACAAAGTATCCCGCAAGCGCGATAATTAAAACTGCGAGCGCGGAGTAAGTTATTTTTTTCCAGTCCAAGCCGAGCTTTAATTTCTCCGCCAGCCCGCCTGCCGGACGGGCAGGCCCTTCTTCGCCGGCGGCGTAAGCGCTTCGGGTGATATCCAATCGCGAGAGGTTTTTTTCTTTAATAAAAATCTCGGCGTCGGTTTTAAACGTCCTGATTTTAGGGATTTCTTTCATTTTATTTTCTGCGCGGCTTCGGCTGAAGCTCCTGCACGGCTTTGATTGAAAGATTTACCCTTCCTTGGTCGTCAATGCCGACGACTTTTACTTTTACTTCGTCCCCCGGCGCGACTACGTCCGTGACCTGATTTACCCGAAAAGGCGTGAGCTCGGAGATATGTACCAATCCTTCCTGTTTCGGCCCGATTTCTACCATTGCGCCGAATGGGAAGATGCGCGTGACTTTGCCTGTAAACGTTTCTCCGACCTCAAATTCTTTTGTCAGCATTGTGATTTTTTCTTCGGCCGCTTTTAAGCTTTCTTGATTCGGCGAGGTGATGAAAATCGTGCCGTCCTGCTCAATATCAATCTCCGCGCCGGTTTCCGCCACGATTGATTGGATTATTTTGCCTCCCGGGCCGATGACGTCGCGGATTTTCTCCGGATTTATATGCATGGTTAAAATCCGCGGAGCGTAAGGTGAAAGTTCGTCGCGGTGTTTGGGAAGTTCCTTGGCGATGACGTCCAAAATCTGGAGACGCGCCTCGCGCGCCTGCAAAAACGCCTCCCCCATAATGTTTAACGGTATTCCGTCCACTTTCACGTCCATTTGGGCCGCGGTGATTCCACTGCGTGTCCCGGCAACTTTAAAATCCATATCGCCGTGATGGTCTTCCGGCCCCTGGATATCGGTTAAAATTTTGTAATTATTTTTATCTTGCATCATCAGCCCCACTGCAATCCCCGAAACCGGCGCTTTTATGGGAACTCCCGCGTCCATCAGCGCCAATGCGCCGGCCGTTACCGAGCCCATTGAGGAGGAACCGTTGGACGAAAGCGTCTCGGAGACCACGCGGATGGTGTAAGGAAAAATTTCCGCCGGAGGAATTACGGCCAGTAGCGCTTTTTCCCCCAGAGCTCCGTGGCCGATGTCGCGCCGAGCAGGGCCCCTCATCGGTTTTATCTCCCCGACCGAGAACGGCGGGAAATTGTAATGGTGCATAAATCTTTTTTTCGTCCGCACTTCCATTCCTTCAATCAGCTGGACGTCCGACGGCGCGCCCAGGGTTGCCACGGAAAGAATGTGCGTCTCACCCCTGTAAAAAACACCGGAGCCGTGCGTCCTTGGGAGCACTCCCGCCCTTGCGAAAAGCGGGCGCAAATCTTTTACCCCCCTGCCGTCGGGCCTTTTTTCTTTTTCTATGATATTTTTATGGACAATGTCGTTAATCGCATCTTCAAAAAGGGAATCGGCGATATTGCGCGGAGTGTCCGCGAAATTTTCTTCGCATTCTTCCATCCATTGCCTTTTTAATTCGTTCATCGCTTCGTAGCGGTTTAATTTTTCTTTTACGTAAATTGTCTCTTCCAGCTTCGGCGCGATTTTTTTCTGAAATTCGGCTTTCATGTCGGCAGGCGCCTCGGCCAGCGCAATTTCCGCTTTCGCCGCGCCGATCTCTTTTATGATTTTATTCTGGAATTCGCAAAGTTTGTCGTTTTCCGCCGTTGCGAGTTTGAGAGCCTCCATCATTTCGTCTTCCGAGATTTCTTGCGCGCCGGCTTCAATCATATTTACCCCCACACCAAAGGTTTTGGTGTGGGGGTTTACCTTGCCTCCCACACCGCAAATCACCGCGTCTAACTCGGCACCCTCACGCATTTTGTAGCTTGGATTTATCACAAACTCATTTCCTACTTTGCCAATTCTTATTGCGCCAATCGGACCGGCCCAGGGGATGTTGGAAGTCCCCAGCGCCAGAGAAGTCGCCAAAATCGCAAGCACGTCCGGGTCGTTGTCCTCGTCAATTGAGAGTGTAAGCACAATCACCTGCGTTTCGTTTCTTGTTTTTTGGTTAAAAAGCGGCCTTATGCTTCGGTCAATCAGGCGCGAAACCAATATTGCTTCGTCTGACGCTCTCCCTTCTCGGCGCATGAAACGCGAGCCCAAAATCATCCCCGCGGCGTAAAATTTTTCTTCGTAATCAACCGTCAGCGGGAAAAAATCTATTCCCTCGCGCGCGGTTTTAGTCTGAACGGCGGTCGCCAAAACAACCGTGCCGCCGTAAGTGATTAAGCAAGACCCGTTGGCTTGGTGCGCCAAATCGCTAAACTCGGCGGTAAGAGTCCTTCCGCCGACTTTCGTCGTAAATTTTTTTGATTGCATATTTCTTGGGCTGGCCTCCGGATTTTAGGCCGCGTTTTCGCACGGACTACCTATCCAAAGGCCAACAGTGTTAATTAATAATAATTAAATACTATTCTTTAGATTTAGCGATGTCAAGCCCGTCCGGAAATCCCGGCCGGCTTTTTTTATTCATTTTCTGCATATACTCAATTTGTCACGATCGTACGAAAGTGAGTATAGCCACCCTTTTGTAATTTATAAGCGGCGCTACTTCTTTATTATGTACTTCCCCGGCTCTTCGCCCAAATCAATGAATTCGTCGCAGATTTCTTTGAGCTTTCCTGAAGTTGAGCGGCCGAAAGCGATGATTTCAACGCGTCTCCCCTGATTTTTCAAATATTCAACCAAAGGTATAAGGTCGCCGTCGCCGCAGGCAATAATAATGGTATCCACAATCTCCGCTGTGCGAATGGCGTCCACCGCGAGCCCGACGTCCCAGTCCGCCTTTTTAGCCCCGCCGAAAAATTCCTGCAAGTCCTTTTCGCGCGTTTCAATCCCCAACTTGATAAGGGCCTCAAAAAAGGGCTTCTCCTCACCCGTTTTTGTGCGGATGACATATCCGAAGGCGCGGATGAGCTGCCGCCCGCCGATTGCCGTCTGTAGCAGGTTTTTAAAATTCACCCGCCCGCCGAATAAGCTCCGCGCGGAATGGTAAAGGTTCTGCGCGTCAATGAAAACCGCGACGCGCTGATTTTTGTGTTTGATGTCCGGCATAAAATTATTTACGTAACCCAAGTTTTTTAATAAGTTTTTCGTACGACGCTTTATCTTTTTTGGAAAGATACTCCAGAAATTTTTTCCTTTTGGAAACCATCTTTAAAAGCCCTCTCCGAGAGTGGTTGTCTTTGCGGTGCTTTTTTAAGTGTTCGGTGAGTTCGTCAATCCTTTTTGTGAGCAGCGCCGCCTGCACTTCGGCCGAGCCCGTGTCTTTTTCGTGAACGCGGTGCGCTTCCACTATTTTCTTTTTGTCTTTGGATTTAAGCACGATTACGAAATTACTAATAAATACGAATATACGAATAATATCATTATTTATGATAATATCAAAATATGGAAAACGTCGCAAAATTAAAGAAGGAGTTTCTTGAATATCTGGAGATAGAAAAAGGGCGGGTGGTGAAGACCGTGGAAAATTACGACAGGTACTTAAAGCGTTTTTTGGATTTTGCGAAAATCAGCGAGCCCAAAAACATAAGCGAGGATTTAGTGAGAAAATACCGGCTTTATCTCAACCGCGCGGACTTGGACAAAAATACGCAGAATTATTATGTTATCGCGCTTAGGATGTTTTTAAAATATTTGTCCAAAAGGAATGTTGATTCGCTGGATGCCGAGAAAGTTGAGCTAGCGAAACTGCCCCAGCGAGAATTGGATTTATTGGGTTCGGAGGATTTGGAAAGATTATTAAAAGCCCCAGATGGAAACTCCGCCAAATCCTTGAGAGATAAAGCTGTTTTAGAGATGTTTTTTTCTACGGGGCTTCGCATCTCTGAACTTGCCAATCTTAAAGTAGAGGAAGTTTACCCCCACACCAAAAAGTTTGGTGTGGGGGAATTCTCCGTCCGCGGAAAGGGAGGGAAAATCAGGGTGGTGTTTTTGTCGGATAGAGCCAAAAGCGCCGTCTTAAATTATTTGGAAAAAAGGGGCGGCATTGACAATGACAAATTATTTCCGGTGACCTCGCGCTCAATCCAAAGAATGATAAAAAAATACGCGATTAAAGCCGGAATAGTCAAAAAAGTCACTCCGCATGTTCTGCGCCACGCTTTCGCCACTGACCTTTTGCAAAACGGCGCCGATTTGCGCTCCGTGCAGGCGATGCTCGGCCACGCCAACATTTCAACCACGCAAATTTACACCCATTTTACGGATAAGCAATTAAAAGAGGTGCACAGGGCGTTTCATGGGAGGAGGAGAAAATGATTTTGGTCAACTTAACGCGATCGCGTTAGAATGGACAAAAGTAAAAAATGAGAAATAAAAAAGAAACCCCGTCGCGTGATAGCGGCGGGGCGGCCCAATGGGCCTCTGGCAGGATTTTATGTTTGGCCGGTGTAGTCGCCGACGTAGTCCAGATAGATGCTGTCCGGGTACGGTCTGATGGGTTCGGTTTCGACTCGCAAATGTATCAGGGCTGCGAGGTCGAATATGAACCCGAGAACCATCCACACCGCAAGCGGTGTGTTAGGGTCGATGGCGACACGGCTTGCAGTGGCTGCAACTGGTAGCCCTATCATTATAGCCACGCCGATGATTCCAAGCACCCTATCAGTTTTCTCCATTGTCTTATTCATTTCTTTCTCCTTTCCTATTTTTTGCGCACGTTATTTTGTTTATAGAACAATCCGTTTTTCTACCGCTCCCGATGGGACCGCGGAAAGATATGTGAGTGCGCAGCAGTTTATCTGAATCTGCCCCTATTATACTCCTTTTTAAAGTGCTTGTCAAGTGCCCAAAAGCATGCTAAATTGGGCTCATTAGCCCTCGTGGTGAAACGGATATCACGCATGGCTTCGGACCATGTGTTCCCCGTTCAAATCGGGGCGAGGGCATAATCGGCTATACTTAAAAATTATGGCTTATAATATTCCCAAAGAAGTTCGCGCGGCGCTTGCTATTTTAGAAGGAGCGGGTTTTGAGGCGTATCTTGTTGGCGGATGCGTCAGAGATTTGTTATTGGAGAGAACTCCCCAGGACTGGGATATTACCACCAACGCCTGGCCGGAGAAAATACAGGAGCTTTTTCCGAAAAGTTTTTATGAGAATAAATTCGGGACAGTGAGCGTCGTCACCGGCTCGGAAGACCCAAAATTGCGCACGATAGAAATTACTCCCTACCGCCTGGAAGGAAAATATTCTGATAAGCGCCACCCGGACGAGGTAAAATTCGCGGATAAGCTGGAGGACGATTTGGCGCGGAGGGATTTTACAATCAACGCTATCGCGTTGAAATTGGAAACACCCCCCCTTAATCCCCCCCTTGTTAAGGGGGGGAAGAGGGGGGGTAGTCCCCTCCCTGCCCGTCCGGCAGGCGGGCTTTACAAGGAGGGGTTAGGGGAGGTAATCATTGACCCCTTTTCCGGCCAAAAAGATTTAGAGCAGAAACTCATCCGCGCCGTGGGCGGGCCGGAGGAGCGCTTTTCGGAAGATGCCCTCCGCATAATGCGGGCGATGCGCTTTTCCGCGGAGCTGAATTTTGAAATTGAACCAAAAACGGAAAAAGCGCTGAAAAACAAGGCGAATTTGCTCAAAATGATAGCAAAAGAGCGCATCCGCGATGAATTTTCCAAAATAATTATGTCCGAAAAACCTTCGGATGGTCTGGAAGCGCTCCGGGAGGCCGGTATTTTGAGGACTTTTTTGCCGGAGATAGAAGAGGGCTGGGGCGTTGGGCAAAACAAGCACCATATTTATACCGTCTGGGAGCATAATCTGCGCTCTTTGGACCATGCTGCCAAAGAAAAATGGCCGTTGGTTGTGCGGATATCCGCGCTTTTCCATGATATCGGCAAGCCGCGCGCCAAGGAGGGCGACGGGCCGGATTCCACTTTTTACAACCATGAAGTCATCGGCGCCAAAATGTCCTTTGTGGCTCTTTCGCGGCTTAAATATGGAAACGATTTCGTTGAAAAAGTCGCCAAGCTTGTCCGCTACCACCTTTTTTATTACAACGTTGACGAGGTTTCGGAGTCGTCCGTCAGGCGCCTGATTTCGCGCGTGGGACCGGATGATATGGAGGATTTAATTCGCGTCCGCATTTGCGACCGCATCGGCTCGGGCGTGCCCAAAGCCGAGCCCTACAAATTGCGCCATTTCAGATTTTTGGTGGAAAAATTGCAGAGGGACCCGATTACGGTAAAGATGCTCAAAATAAATGGGGACAAAATAATGGAGGTTGCCGGCATTACCCCGGGCCCTAAGGTCGGCATGATTTTAAACGCCTTGATGGATGAGGTTTTGGACTCGCCCGAGAAAAATACGGAGGAATATCTGGAAAGCCGCGCCAAGGAGCTGGCGAAGCTTGCCTTCGGCAAGCTCCGAAAGCTCGCCGAGGCAGGCAAAACTAAGCGCCTCGGCCTGGAGGAGGAAGAGGTTTCAAAAATCAAAAAAAAGCACTACGTCAAATAACGTTGCTTTGTATCTTTTGCCACCAATCCGCCTGATTTTCCGCAAGTTTTTTGTATTCGTTTTCGTAAATGGCTTTAAAAAATTCGTTTCCCGCCGCAATCTCCTCTCGGCATTTGGCTAAAAGCGACATGCGGTCAGCCGTTTTCACCACTTGCGCTTCAATGGATTTTTGCTCGCCCTCTTCATTCCATAAGGAAATATAATGATTTTTGATGTTTTCCGGGAGCCCGTTGAAAACCTCCGCTATCAGCCCCTGATTTACCTTGCGGATGGCCTCATTCACTTCTTTGGAATGATGCTTAAACGGGCTTAAAATATCGCCGGAGAAGCGCTCTTCCATATCATGAATAAGCGCCATGGTTATAGCTTTTTCATAATCAACGGCAATATTTTTTTCGCGGAGCAGCAGGCAAATCAGCGATGTAATATAAGCCACAAAAAATGAATGGTCGGCAACGCTTTCCTCAAAATGCTGGGGACTTGCGCTGAAACGGGTTATATGCGCGAGCGAGCGGTCTTCAATATGCTTGAGAATGCCCATGCTTTATTCTATGATATTTTGGCGGGGTGTAGTATACCGGCAGTACGCGCGCTTCGGGTGCGCGAAGACGGAGTTCAATTCTCCGCACCCCGAAAGGGCCGTTAGTAAAGTGGCATTACGCGGCATTCGCATTGCCGAGTCGCGAGTTCGATTCTCGCACGGTCCAAATCAATCGGACATTCTATTGGTCATTTATGTTGTCCTATAGAATCTTAGGGAACATTGGGTGGTGGTTTAGTTTAACAGAACGTTTCACATGAAACTAAAAGTTATCAGTAAACTCGTGAAACTCTTAGTTTATCGTAAATAAATGTTTCACGTATAAAAAATAAGTTTTGTTTCATGTGAAACACGACATGAAAACTCAAAAGCAAGTAGTAGGGAATATCGGTGAAGATTTAGCATCAATGTTTCTCATGAAACATGGATTTAAGGTTATTGAGCGTAACTACCGTAAAAAGTGGGGGGAGATTGATATTGTGGCAGAGAAAGAGGGAGTTCTTCACTTTGTGGAGGTGAAAGCGATTTCCAATCCTAACTTTCGGCCGGAGGACGCCATGCGCGCATGGAAAAAGCAAAGATTATCACGAGCGATCCGGACCTATCTTTTAGACCATAAGATACCAGATGAAACGGACTTCCGGATAGACATCGCCGCGGTTTTCTTGGATTTTCTCCACAAAAAAGCTAGGATTAGGATGCTGGAGAACGTAAATTTGTGAAAAAGAAAAGGCGCGGATTATTCCACGCCTTTTGTGTTCTTTGAGCGCCACCTGTTTCTTATTAACACCACCAACTCAACCAACATTACTATAATTCCCAGCGCGCCAAATGCAGCTATTATAACCCCCGCGATTAGAAGAAAGGGATTTTTGGCAAAAGCGAAGCCAATGCCAATAATCGTTAATGGGTAGTAAAAAAGAAGTCCCACAAACACTTTTTTAATGTTCCTTTCCATTTTTTCACCTCCCAGTTTTAAGTTTAGCCTAAATCATTCTTTTTCGTGATAATGTATTATCATTGAAAGAATGCTAACTAGGCCAGATGCCACCGCAATGAATACGCCAGCAACGGGCTTATAGCCAGCTGCTGCTGATGCCGCTGTTAAGGCGCTAATTAAGGCGAGTAAAAAAGAACCCATAATAAAACCCATAATCACTACCTCCTTTTCTTTTGGTTGATGAAGCCTTTGGTTTTCAGAAAACTTCAATTTCTGACTTAATTTTAGCGCAATTCTAATAAAATGTCAATAGTGGCGACTTAACTTGCAGGATTTTAGCCATATTGACTTACTTTTAGGGCTAAACCATACTTAAAGTGTTGTCGGAAATACCGACATATTATGAGTAAAGAACGAATTTTAGCTGTTTTATTAGATTCCGGCTTCCAAGAAAAAGAGGCTCATTTATATTTGGCTGGGATTGAACTTGGCGAAGCGACCATTCAGCAGCTTGCAAAACACGCTGACATAAAAAGACCGACCGCGTACGACATTATGGAAAATCTGGAGAAAAAAGGCCTTTTTTCTTTTAGCGAGCGCGGTAAGAAAAAATATTTTTTGGCCGAAGATCCGGAAAATATTTTAAGGATTTTAAAATCCCGCGAGCGCGCCTTTTTAACGGCCCTGCCGGAACTTAAAATGCTTCTTGGCGCCGGGAGCAAAAAACCTCGAGTAAGATTTTTTGAAGGAGTGGGGGGGCTTAAAGCAATGTATTGGGATACGCTTGAAAGCAAAAAAACTCTTTTGGTTTACGGCGCGATAGATAGTATGTGGAGCGCAATTCCTCAAGAATTTAAAAAAGAATATGTGCGAGAACGCGTAAAAAGAAACTTAAGCGCGCGTTGCATTGTGCCCGCAACTCCCGAAGCTCAAGAATACACTAAAAGAGACAAAGAAGAGCTGCGCCATATGATTTTGATACCTTCAGACAGATTTCCATTTAGCAATGAAATAAATATTTATAATAATAAAGTGGCGATTTTTTCGTTTCCGGAGCGTATCGGCGTGATTATTGAAAGCGAAAAAATCGCCGAAACCCAGCGCTCAATTTTTGAACTCGCTTGGCTCGGAGCGATTAAAGGAGTATAAGTAATAAAACGGGCTGGCGTATGATGGTGGTACGTCTGCTTTGGGAGCAGATAGACTGGGTTCGATTCCCAGCAGCCCGAAATTTTCTTACGATCTGTAACTAGCCCAGAGCGCCCAGGCGCCGACGATTATGTGAAGCGCCGTGTCCGCCGGGTTTTGCAATGTCGCGCCTAAGAGCATAGTTTCGCCCAAGACGCTGTAGAGCCCGACCAAAATACCGAGTACTCCTACGACCAAAACCAGCCCTCGCTGCAGTGAATCGCCCAAAACGAAGCTAGCCGCGATTGCCACAATGCCCAAAACCAGGTGCGCCCAGTTTTCGGCGTTGTCAAACCACCAGAATGAGCCGAATATGCTGCTTTCAGTCGTTGGGCCGATTACGCCGAAGAAACCCAGAAGACCCACGATAAACAGCACCACCCCTCCGATTTGAAGAAAACTTTTAGGATTCATATAAAATTAACTTATTTTTCGCAGATTATTGCTCGACCTTTGCTCTCTCCATTATAACATCTGTGATAAAATTAGGTTATGCACGAATTTAAGTCATTCGGACTGGGGGCGCATTATCTCGCGAAGGGGATTAATCTGGCCAAAGTCGCCGACAAGCTGGATAAAAATCTTATCGGCCGGAGGCGCGAGTTTTTGACTTACCTTTTGGGGCCGCATGAGTTTATGTTTATTTTTTCTTTCGGGGCCGTGGTTTTCGCCAACGTGCCTAAAGATACGCAGGCGGCAATCAAAAAATCCCTTTCCAAATTTTTGCTCAACCCTGCGCGCGGCCCCTACGACGAATCCTACGAGCTTAGGGAGGTTGAGCGGAAATTCAACGTGGGCGAGGAGGCGGCGGATTTGCCGGTTGTGGGGCTTGAGGAAGTTGAAATCGCCTCGCGGATTTTGGCGCAGTCAGTAGCGCTGGAATACATTGAAGACATCACGGACGAAATTTTATCCAATATAGAGTCAATGAACGCCGGCTTGGAAAAAGGGAGATTTTTGCGGAACACGAAAGAAATACTCCAGCTCGTCGCGCAAAACAACAACATCATTCAGTTTGTCATCAGCAAGCTTTCGCTTTTGGACAAGCCAGATGTCACCTGGGGGAATGAGCGGCTGGAGACCTTGTTTTCGCAGCTCGCGGACATTTTTGATTTGCGCCCGCGCTTCCGCAATGTTGAATACAAAATCGGCTTCGCGCGGAGCAATTCCGAATTCGCGCTTACCACGCTGGAAAGCCGGCGCGGGAATTTTCTGGAGCTTATCATAATCCTTCTTTTTATTTTTGACATCATCATTTACTTTTTCGGAAATAGGTTTTAAAATCCATTATTAAATCGCGGCTGTAGTATAACGGCCATTATGGCTGCCTTCCAAGCAGCAGACGCGGGTCCGACTCCCGCCAGCCGCAAAAAAATTTAATACTTGCTTTTCTTCGGAGCTTATTTTAAGCTTTCTTTAGGTTTACAAAAAAAAGGAGGAGCCATGGAAAAAAGTATGGATTCGAATGAAGGCGTAGTTACAGTAGAGCTTTTGACCAACGAGGAATGGGAGTTCGTGAAGAGGTTGGAAGTTCCCATCAGGTATGTTAACGGTGCATCGGCTTTAGCTTCGGCGGCAGGTCTAATATCTTTTATCTTGGGTATGCTAGGCGCTCATTACTATTTTCGGGACGTCGTGGATGTTAAGAGCTTCCAGCAGGGCTTATTTTACGTTTTTGGCCCGGGCGTTGCGGCTGGACTTGTCGTGGGGTTCCTCAGTTACCTCTTTTACTTCAGGAAACGCGCCAAAATTAAAATGAAAGAAGTCGCGGCTTTGTCCAGAGACTCTCGCTTCACCGCTGTGCTGCAAAAGTTAGGTAAATTCGAAAAGGTGGCCGACGATATTCGAAAAACAAAAGACCTCGCCCACGCGCTAAATCCTCAAGATGCGCTAAACTCCAAACTCCTACGTCGTTTCCTTGACTCCATCGCTACTTGATACTTCCGCAGTTGCGGAGCCGAAAGGCGCCCCTCCATAAGGCGCCTTTTTTATTAAAGTCGTAAATCTACTTCACCGCTTCTTTGAGGCCTTTTCCTGCGCGGAAGCGGGGGACGGTCATCGCCGGGACTTGGACCACCTCTCCGGTTCTCGGATTTCTCGCGGTGCGTGCCTTGCGCTCTTTTACGGCGAAAACCCCGAACCCGGCGATAGAAACCTCTTCGCCCTTTTTCAGGCAGTCGGCAATGGAGTCAAAAACAAAATCCACCACCTCCTCGGCGTGTTTTTTGGACACGTCCACGCCCTTTTTGGCGTGCATCTCGTAAACCTTCTCCGCCAATCGTGCTTTGTTCATACTAAGTATTATATTGATGAATAATTTCCCGTAAATGCCTGATATCCACAGCCTTGGCCGCCGAAGCTTTGGCGGAGGCGGCTCGACTCGACTCTAATTCCAAATAAATTGCGTTTACCTCAATCGGCCCCGACTCAACCGGATTTAACGTGACTTTCTGCCCGTCGCGGAAGCGCGAGAACGCAGGTTCAATTTCAATGCCGATAACGGAGTTCATGGGGCCAGTCATCCCGATGTCAGAAATATAAGCGGTGCCCTTTGGAAGAATTTTTGCGTCCGCGGTCGGCACATGCGAATGCGTTCCGAAGACCGCCGAGACCCTTCCGTCCAAATACCAGCCCATCACTGTTTTTTCCGATGTCGCGTCGGCGTGCCAGTCCAGAATTTTATAAGGCGTCGCGTTTCCGTACTCCTCTAAAATTTTATCAGCCGCCAGAAAAGGGTTTTCGTATTCAGGCCCGCCTGCCGGTCGGGCAGGTTTCATAAAGACGCGGCCGATGAGATTGATTACAAGGAGTTTTTCTCGTTTCACTTCAAATAAATCTGCTCCCCTGCCGGGAGCTCCGGAAATATTCGCCGGGCGCAGAATCGGCAGAGTTTCGTCATTCAAAATTTTTTCAAAATCTTTTCCTTCAAGCGAATGATTTCCTCCGGTAAAAATATCAACTCCGGATTCTTTAAGTTCGTTGATTTGTTTAATTCCGATGCCTTTTCCGTGCGAAATATTTTCCACGTTGGCGATGACGACATCCGGCGAAAATTCTTTTCGCCACTTCGGCAAAATCGTTTTCACCCCCACTCTTCCCAGTTTTCCAAAGACGTCTCCAAAAATAAGTAGTTTCATGCTACTTATTCTGCCAGTTTCACGCCCCGCCTGTCGCTATTGACAAGTTAAACATATCATGATATCATGCTTAACAGAGAGGAAAAACCATGAAAGGAGAAAGAATTATGTATGGTTTTAGTACAGAGATTCTAGGAGAAAAGAAAAAGTGGATTTTTCTCAGCGTAAGCCGAAACATTAGGAGTGCCCGTGATACTTTTTTAAAAGCCCGTGGTTGGGTGTTTGTTGCAGATTTACAGGTACTTAGTATCGATTATGATACGGCCATAATTAAGACAGAAACTGGGCAATTTAGGCAACTCGTTACCCGGCCGATATTTGAGAAATCAGAAACCGGTATTCACCATTTACTCGTAGCTGATGAAATTGTGATGATGACCCTTTGAGGCGCTTGTGTGCGCCTCGTTTTTTTTATCTCGCACACCAGGTAATGAAACGAAGTTCTACTACCTGGCGTATTCAATCGCGCGGAGTTCGCGGATTTACCCCCACACCAAAATTTTGGTGTGGGGGTGTACGTTCACTTTGATTTTAGCGGGCATATTCTATGGCCCTTAACTCTCTTATCACATTTACCTTAATCTCGCCGGGATATTTTAGTTCGGACTCAACTCGGTCGGCGATGTCACGCGCGAGCTTTTTGGCTTCGAGGTCGCCGATTTTATCCGGCGTGACGAAAATTCTGATTTCGCGCCCCGCCTGGATGGCGTAAGATTTTTCCACGGCCGGGAAGGAATTGGCGATTCCTTCCAGATCCTGCAGCCGTTTTAAGTAATTTTCCACGCTGTCTCTTCGCGCGCCCGGGCGCGAAGCCGAGATAGCGTCCGCCGTCTGCACGATTATTGATTCCAAGGTTTCGTAGGGATATTCCTCATGGTGCGACTGCATCGCCTGAATTACCCGATGGTCAACGTTGAATTTTTGCAAAATTCTCCGGCCGATCTCCACGTGCGTTCCCTGAATTTCATGGTCAACGGCTTTGCCGATGTCGTGAAGGAGCGCCCCTTTTTTGGCTATGGCAACGTCCCCGCCCAATTCGGATGCGAGCATCCCGGAGATGTGCGACATCTCAATTGAGTGCTGCAGGACATTTTGGCCGTAGGAGGTTCTGAATTTTAATCTTCCTAAAAGAGTCAAAAGCCGCGGGTCAATGTCAAAAATGCCAACTTCGTAGGCGGCTTTTTCCCCGGCGTCTTTCACTATTTTTTCAACTTCAATTTTCGCTTTCTCAACCATCTCTTCAATCCGCGCGGGCTGCACGCGGCCATCCAAAATCAGGTTCTCCAGCGCCACGCGGGCGATTTGCCTCCGCACCGGGTCAAAGCTGGAAATTAAAATGACGCCCGGGGTGTCGTCCACAATCAGCTCAACCCCGGCCGCGCGCTCAAAAGCGCGGATATTGCGGCCTTCCTTGCCGATTATTTTCCCCTTAATGTCGTCCGATGGAATCGTGACCGACGTCACAGTGACTTCGGAAGCTGTTGAAGAGGCGACCCGCTGGATGATGGATGCCAGGATGTCCTTGGCTTTTTTATCCAGCGTTTCCAGTCCGAACCGCTCAATTTTCTGGGTCCGGGCCAGAATATCGCTTTCGTATTTTTTCTCAACTCCTTCTATTATTTTGGCTTTGGCTTCCTCTTCGGAGAGCTTGGCGATTTTTTGGAGCTCTTCTTGTTTTTCCGCCTCAATTTTCTCCAGTTGCTCTTTCACCGCCTTCACTTTTTCAAATTTTTCCTGCAGGTCCTGGGATTCCTTGTCCAACTCCGCGGACTTTTTTTCCAAAATCTCGTCTTTGTGGGCGAGCCGTTCTTCAATTTTTCGGAGTTCTTTCTCCTGCTCTTTTTGCTCGCGCCTCGCCTCTTCCAGGACTTTTTCGGCGCGCGACTTGGCCTCGTCCAGGGTTTTTTGGGCGTTTTCTTTCGCGTCCAGTAAGATTTGCTTGGCTTTAAGCTCCAGCGCGTCCTTGCGCTGCTGGGCGATAAGTTGCCTTAAAAAGTAACCGACGGCCGTGCCCGCAACTAGCACAATAGCCGCTTTGACAAGCGTAAGTATGTTCATGTATTTGGTTTTGTTCTATCTTAAAAAGCATTGTTAATAAAATTATAATCCAATTCTAGCAAAACCAGTTTCGGAAGTCAAATAAATAAAAAAGCCCCGCGCGGTTTTCCCCGGCTGGGCAACTCGATCGGCAAGGCTATGCGGCTGCCTGTTCAAAAACAACCCCGAAGGCCTCAGCAAGAGCGAGCACGGCTTTTCCCCATCGATTTTGTTTCTCCAAGGGTTGGAGGTAACCAGACGGCCTTCTCTTGCCAGCGGCGACCTCGGCTTTCATCTCCTCGCTCTGTTTTATGATTTCCTGAACGATGAGTTGAATAGCTTCTTTCTCGGAGCTATCACAATCCTTGGCCAGTCGCTGGCACATGGCTAGGTAGTCCTCGAACGAACTGCCGAAGTAGTCGGCGTATGCTTCGTCGGTGTGCTTCCTTTCTTTATGGCCGAAACCCGCTGCTATCGCGGCAAGGTTGTTTGTGATTGCGTCGAGGTTCTTGGAGTTTTTGGACTCCATCCGAAACCCCAAAGGGTGGGCAAATCCTCGAAGATCGTACTGTGTCATGACGATGGCCCGGTCGATATTTTCCCTTAAAAAAGGCATATAATATCCTCCCCTGTTTGAATTTCTATTTCTATCATAGCAAACTTAAAAGTGTGTGTCAAGTGGTGCTAAGTTGTGCTACAATAAAGCTAATCTATGGCCAAGAAATATAAGCCGGTTGTTTTGGCGGTGCTGGACGGGTTCGGGGTGAATATCGGAAATCCGGAATCTACCTGGAAGCACGCCCAGATGCCGACTTTTCGCGAGCTGGAAAAATTTTATCCTTTCACAACCTTGCAGGCCTCGGGGATTTCCGTGGGGCTCCCTTGGGGCGAGGAGGGTAACTCTGAAGTGGGCCACCTGACGATGGGCGCGGGCAAAGCGCTCTATCACCATCTCCCGCGGATTATTACATCCATCCACGACGGCTCTTTTTTCCAAAACCGCGCGTTTTTGGACGCTTCCGATTTCGTAAAAAAGGGAAAAGGCAAATTCCATATCATGGGGCTTTTGTCCTCCGGCTCGGTGCATGCCTACGTTGACCACCTCTACGCGCTTTTGGACTTCTGCCTCCGGCAGAAATTGGAGCGCGTTTATCTCCATCTTTTTACCGACGGCAAGGACGCCCCGACCACGGAAGCGGCTTTATTTTTAAAACAGCTGGAAGAGCGGCTCGCCGGCCGGTACCCGTTCGCGAAAATCGCTTCCGTAACCGGCAGGTATTTCGCAATGGACCGGGATGAAAACTGGGACCGCGTTGAGAAATTTTACAAATGCCTGACCTCCGGCGGGGGAGCGGTTTTTAAAAGCGCTTCGGCTTATGTTGAGGAGCATTACGCGAAGGGTATTACTGACGAACTTATCCCGCCGGCCTCGCTTGGTTCAAAAGAAAGCAGAATAGAATCCGGAGACGCTGTTATTTTTTTTAATTACCGCGAGGATTCCGAGCGCGAGCTTACCTCCGCTTTCGTTTCAAATAATTTTTCCGGATTTCCGCGCGAAAAACTGGGTAATTTATTTTTTGTGACGATGACGGAATACGACAAGCGTTTTCCGGCGGAGGTTGCTTTCCCTCCGCTGGATGTTGCCTGGCCGCTGGCGCGCGTTATTTCCGAAGCCGGCCTCCGGCAGCTGCACGCGGCAGAGACGGAAAAATACGCGCATGTCACTTATTTTTTTAACGGCGGAAAGGAAACGCCGTATTCCGGGGAGGAGCGTATTTTAATCCCTTCGCCCAAATCGGCGCGCTTTGACCAGACGCCGGAGATGTCCGCGGCAAAAATTACGGATACGATTTTGGAAAATTGGGAGAAATACGATTTTATTTTGGCTAATTTCGCCAACGGCGACATGGTCGGCCACACGGGTAATTTCAACGCTACGGTCAAAGCCATTGAAGTTCTGGATTTTTCGGTCGGGCGGCTTTTGGGCAAGGCGCTGGAGGCCGGAGGAGCGATGATAATTGCCGCAGACCACGGCAACGCCGAAGAAAAAGTTTACTCGTCTTCCGGCGAGAAGCGCACCAAGCACACCGCCAATCCGGTGCCGATTTTTGCGGCGGGCAAGGATTTCAAGCTTGGGGCGGAGCGGAGCGACCGGGAAATTTTTTCAAGATATATGGAGGTAAAAGGATTGCTTACAGATATCGCGCCCACGATTTTATCTTTGATGGGCCTCAAAAAACCCGCCGAGATGACCGGCGTGGATTTGCTGCCGAAGATGAAATAAATTATGCGCGCTCGAGGGATCGAACCCCGGACCTACCCGGTGTAAACGGGCCGCTCTACCACTGAGCTAAGCGCGCAAAACTTCTTTATCCAATCGCGACCGACGCCGCTTTTAAAGTATCTCTCCGGTGTAAATCCGCCGCGGCGGACTCTACCACTGAGCTAAGCGCGCCAATTTTTGCCCAGGGGGGGATTCGAACCCCCAAGCCTTGCGGCACTAGCACCTCAAGCTAGCGCGTATTCCAGTTCCGCCACCTGGGCGCGTTTATTATACAAGAACTTCTATTTTCGGTTTAATTTTTGCTTCGGCTTTGATTGTTTTCATTTTCTTGCGGATTTCTCTGGCAGCCCGCTCGCGGAGATAATAAAGTTTTGCCCGCTTGAACTTTGAGCGCGATTTGATTTCTATTTTTTCAATTTCCGGGGAATAAAGCGGAAAAACTCTCTCCACGCCGACTCCGTCTATCACTTTGCGCACGGTAAAAGTCGCCCCGGGCTCGCGGCCGTGCTTTCTCGCGAGCACCAAGCCCTCAAATGTCTGGAGGCGCGTCTTGTCGCCCTCTTTCACTTTTTGGGTAACGCGCAAAGTATCCCCGGCCCTGAAATCCAGCTCCTTTCTTTTTTCTATGTCTATCGGCGAAATGATTAGATTCAGCGACGGCATAATGGATTTTAAGATAGCATATCCAGAATTTTTTTCAAATCCTCCGGCAAGTCGGCTTCCAAGCGAAGACGGGAGCCGGAAGGTAGATTAAATTCAATCGTCGAGGCGTGCAGAAACTGGCGCGAGAGCCCGCCGGGGCATGTAATTTTTTTTCCGGCATATAATTTGTCACAAACGACCGGGTGGCCGATGGCCGCGAAATGCGAGCGGATTTGGTGCGTGCGGCCGGTTTTTGGATGGGCCTCAAGAAAAGTGAATCCATTAAATCTTTTCAACACTTTATATTCCGTGACGGCATCGCGGATTTTTCCGCGCTGTTCTCCAATGGCAACCCTTTTTAACGGCGTTTTTTTGGAGCGCCCTATGGGCAAGTCAATCGTTCCGCTGTTTTGCTTGAGCTCTCCCGCAACCAGCGCCAGATAAGTTTTTTTGATTTTATGATTTTGGAAAAGCCCCCGCAGATATTCCTGCGTTTTTTCATTCTTCGCGAAAAGAATAACGCCGGATGTGTCTTTATCTAAGCGATGCGCTGGCAAAAGCTCTGGCTTTTCCGCAAGCGCCCAGTCAAAATTCACCCCAGCGGGCTTGTTTAGCGCGACCAAATTTTTATCTTCGTAAATTATTTCCATGCGTTTTTCTTGATTTTAAGCCAATTTTAGGTAAACTCAAAATATCCGGCCCTATCGTTCCCGACTTTACGTCGGGAGACACCATGCTTTTTCACCCGCCCACCTTTAAAAATAAAATGCGCCGCCATCGTCTAGCCTGGTCTAGGACACAAGCTTTTCAAGCTTGGTACCCGGGTTCAAATCCCGGTGGCGGCATATAAAAAAGGTGGGCGGGCAAGCTGTGGGAACACGGGTTCGAATCCCGTTGGGGCCAAAAACAATTATTATTAATCCGAGGTGCTATAAAGAATCGGAGTGCTTGCAAAAATTCTTAAAAAATTCGATAATAATTATTAATGAGACTAGGAGAAATACAAAAAATTTTGGGAGCAAGTATAGATGAGAACCATAAACTAGTACTTAAACAAGAAAGTACATTTGGAGGTCAAGCTTTTCGTGTTAATAACTATATCGAGATTATCTCGGCTCTTGATATGCTGACTAATCAAAAATGGAGCACTTCAGATTATACTCAAATTGAAAATATAAAAGCACAACATTCTGAACTTGTAAATCCAGTTGTTTTGACAACAAATGAATTCAATCAACTGAACTCGTATGTAAATACTTTAAACCAAAAGATTCCAATTTTTTGGTCGTTCCTTAATTCTTTTACTGAGGGACAAGATGAGAAAACTATAAATATTCAACTTCCTACAAACATCGAGAGCTTAGAAAAATTAAATGAATTAAATAATCGTTTGATAGATATTTTTAAAAGATATAATATTGACGGTGAGATAATCTTTCAAGGATTCGATACAGGAACATCATGGTATGTACTACTCATAAAAGGCGTTGTAACATATCAAACTATAATAGCATGTTTAAAAATTGCTCAAGAATATTTTAAAACCAAAACCGAGTATTTTAACTCGAAAGAAGCGCGAATAGCTTATCTAACGGCTCTTAACAAAGATAAAGAATCTAAAGATAACTTGAATCAATTTAAAGATGCATTTCTAGAAAATCTCCTTAAAGAGGGTGTTATGGAAGTCGTAAATAAGCTAGGCGAAACTCACGGATTCACAAAATCGGAATTAAACACGCGCCTAATACAAGCAACAACCAAATTAATAAAAGAACTTGGTTATGGTACAGAATTTCATTTATCTTTAAATCCGCCACCATATGCAGAAGAGCAAGGCGGAGAGCTTAAAATAAATTATCTTGCAATGCAACAAGCATTACCGAAATTAAAGACCAAGCAACTATCAGCTGGAAAAAAGCGGCAAATACGAAAAAATAATAAAAAACCAAATATTGAGCCTCTAACTACATCTTAAAATTAACGGCTTTATAAAAAATAACAATTCCAACATTGTCCCATAAGGCCAAGACCTCAAATAGATTTTTCTAGAGCTTCCAGATTGCCGTCCACGATTTCGTAGGGGTTGGCGAAGCCGGATTTTTTGCCTGTTTTGTGACGGCTTTGATTTATGCTAAAAATATCTTATGAAAATCCTGGCCATAGAAACATCGTGCGATGAAACAGCGGTCGCTGTTTTAGAGATAACCGGCTCAAAAATAAAGCCGAATTTTAAGCTTTTATCCAATCAGGTTTTGTCGCAGATAAAAATTCATAAAAAATTCGGAGGAGTGGTGCCAAATCTGGCGATGAGAGAGCATCGGAAAAATCTGCCGATAATTTTAAAAAGGGCGCTCGCAGAGGCAAAACTCACCCCCCCTCGCCCCCCCTTATTAAGGGGGGGATCAAAAAAGAAAATCTCCTCCTTTACAAGGAGGGGTAAGGGGGAGGTAAACAAACTTGACGCAATCGCCGTGACTTATGGCCCCGGTTTGGAGCCGGCGCTCTGGGAAGGAATTAATTTCGCGGGAAAGCTTGCCCGCCTTTGGCGGGTGCCGCTGGTCGCGGTCAATCATCTGGAGGGGCACATTTACGCTTCTTGGCTTGAAAGTGAGCCGCCAAAATTTCCGTTGCTCGCGCTGATTGTCTCCGGCGGGCATACCGAACTTGTTTTAATGAAAAAGCATCTTAATTATAAAATTTTGGGCGAGACCAGAGACGACGCCGCCGGCGAGGTGTTTGACAAGGTGGCGCGGATGCTCGGGTTGGGGTATCCGGGCGGACCTCAGATTGCGCGGCTCGCGCAATCTGCGCGGAAATACGCAGAAAGTCAGCGTAAGTCTGCGGGGAAATTTAATGAAATCAAATTTCCCAGGCCGATGATAAATTCCGGCGATTTTGATTTCAGCTTTTCAGGGTTAAAAACCGCCGTTCTTTATTATTTGCGCGGCAATCCGTGCGCGGACAAGGCCGCCGTCGCTTATGAATTCCAGCAGGCAGTTGTTGATGTTTTGGTTAAAAAAACCGCTGACGCGTTACGAAAATATGGAGTAAACCCCCACACCAAAAAGTTTGGTGTGGGGGTAAAATCTCTTGTTATCGGCGGCGGAGTTGCGGCGAATCAGGCATTACGCCATGCGCTTGGCGCATTGATTAAAAAATCTTTCCCCAAAGTATCACTTCACGTCTCTCCTTTATGGCTATGCGGCGACAACGCCGCAATGATAGCCGTTGCGGGATATTTCAAAGCCCGCGCAAAAAAGTTCTCAAAGCCGGAAAAAATCAAAGCCCAAGGCAATTTGAAACTGTAAATTTAGTGAAATTATTGTAGTTATAACAAAATTGACCGATCGGTCATAAATGTTATACAAAAAGGCCTAGCAAAGGAAAATTCTTTGCAAAACGACTCAATAACAGTGTCTTGGGCTTCTCTTGGGTACAATGACTTTGGTGGGTTCTTCGACAAGTCATAGTGGAACGTATGACCGATTTCATGCCCCAAAGAATACGCTTGCTCTTCGGGCGGATATAAATCGTTGTATTCTCCTCTCTGAATCAGATAATAAGCTAATTACCAAAAATTTGCAATCTTTTTATTTGTAAATTCGCCGAAAAATTGTCAGGATAAATTATATGGGCAAAGTTGATACGATTCTGGCGGAGTCCATTAAAAAATTTGATTCGCTTTTTGGCGTTTCTATTCAAAAACCGAGAATTAAAATTCTAAAATCCCGCGCCGAAATTAACAAACTTTGGGGCAAAGAAACGGACTCATGGATTGTTGGGTGGCATAAAGAAAATACAATTTACATTCTTGATGAAAATAAATTTGAAAAAGAATCCTCGCATTCAAAATCAGATTTCAACAAGACGCTTATCCATGAATTGCTCCACCAATATTACAAAGAAATTGTTGGCCGCGATAAGCCAGCGTGGCTGAATGAGGGTTTTTGCCTTTATTTCGCGGAGCAGGAGAAAGAAGAGCCGAGCGAGGAAGAAAAAAATCGACTGGATTATTATTTTGACCATTGGGATAAAAACGGATACAAAATGGCGTATTTTTGGGTTAAGCGCTTGCGTGACAAAGTTGGCCAGAAAAATTTTATTGCTTTCTTGAAAAAATTAAAAATAGAAAGAAATTTAAAAGATTTCAAAAAACATTTTTCAGAACTTTTCTACAAATTGTAAATTCGCCCAAAAATTGGCATAATTTCTTTATGCCGTCCGAATTTGATAAGCCGTATAATCCCAAAGAGCACGAAGATAAAATTTATAAGCTCTGGGAAAAGAGCGGATTTTTCGCGCCCGAGGCGCGTCAGCCTCGGGATGATAACCCAAATAAAAATAAATCATTCACCATTGCTCTGCCGCCGCCGAATGTTACGGGGTCGCTACATATGGGGCACGCGCTGAACGCCACAATTCAGGATATTTTAATCCGCAAAAAAAGAATGGAGGGCTACCGCGCGCTCTGGATTCCGGGAACGGACCATGCGGGCATCGCCACGCAAAATGTTGTTGAAAAAGAATTGAAAAAACAGGGAATCAGCCGGCATGATTTGGGCCGTGAAAAATTTTTGGAGAAAGTCTGGGAGTGGAAAGAAAAATATGGAAATATAATTTTAGACCAGTTAAAAAAACTCGGGGCCTCCTGCGATTGGTCGCGGGCGCGCTTTACCATGGACCCGGAATATCAGGAAGCCGTAAAAATGGCCTTTTTGCATTACCAGAAAAAAGGATGGATTTACCATGGGGAGCGCGTAATTAATTGGTGCGCGAGATGCCGCACGTCGCTTTCGGATTTGGAGCTGGAGCACGAGGAGGAAAAAGGGAAATTATGGTTTATTCGGTACCCATTGAAGGAAGCTCCGACGCCCGCCTTGCCGTCGGGCAGGCAAGGTCGGAGCGACAACTTCGTCGTCGTGGCAACGACAAGGCCTGAAACTATGCTTGGCGACTCGGCTGTCGCGGTGAATCCGAAAGACAAGCGCTATAAAAATTTGGTTGGAAAAATCGCAATTTTGCCTATTCAAAATAGAAAAATACCGATTATATCGGACAGAAGAATAGAGATGGATTTCGGCACGGGTGCCGTGAAAATTACTCCTGCCCACGATATGCTGGACGAACAGATCGGGCTTGACCACAAGCTTGCCGCTCCGAAAATTATCGGCGAAGACGGGCGGATGACTAAGGAAGCCGGAAAAGATTTCACGGGCCTAAAAATATTGGAGGCCAGAGAAAAAGTCCTTGAGCGTCTCGGCAAACTTGATTTGATAGAAAAAACAGAAGATTACACGCATAATGTTGCTCAATGCTACCGCTGCGTCTCAACAATTGAACCCCTGCGGAGCGAGCAGTGGTTTTTGAAAATGTCCAAGCTGGCGAAACTCGCGATTCGCGACGTTAAATCCGGCAAAATTAAATTTCATCCCAAGCGCTGGGAAAAAGTTTATTTTGACTGGCTGAATCCGCCAGTTGGCGGACTTAAGGACTGGTGCATCTCGCGCCAAATCTGGTGGGGGCACAAAATTCCAATTGAAGGAGTTGACGATGTTTTGGACACATGGTTTTCCTCTGCCCTCTGGCCATTCGCTACGCTGGGATGGCCCGAGAAAACTCGCGATCTAGAAACTTATTACCCAACACAGGTTCTTTCCACGGCGCGCGACATAATTAATCTCTGGGTGGCGAGGATGGTTTTCTCCTCCGGAGAATTTTTGAGCAAGCCGCCCTTTTCCGACGTAATAATCCACGCGACGATTCTGGCAAAAGACGGAAGGAGGATGTCCAAATCTCTGGGCACGGGAGTTGACCCCATGAATTTGATAGAAAAATACGGGGCGGATGCGACCAGATTCGGCCTCGTTTGGCAGGCGATGGGCGGGCAGGATATCCACTGGGCGGAGGAGCATGTGGTTGCCGGCAAAAAATTCTGCAACAAAATCTGGAACGCCGCGCGGTTTGTTTTGCAAAATAAAAATTTAAAAGCAAATAAAAAAAACTCTGCAGACAAAAAAATCCTCGCTCAACTCAAAAAAACACAAAAAAATGTTTCTCGGCTGATAGAAAAATACGATTTCGGGCGGGCGCTCCATATTCTTTACGAATTTTTCTGGCATGATTATTGCGATATTTATCTGGAGGAATCCAAAAAAAATCCCAATCCGGAAATTTTGAGCCGCGTTTTGAAAGAATCGCTTAAACTCCTCCACCCGTTTATGCCGTTCGTCACGGAGCGGATTTGGCGCGAGTTTTCGGAGAGCGGAAATTTGCTTATGATTGAGCCATGGAAATCTTAAACCAAGTTTTAATCGTTCTTGCTTTGGCGTTTTTACCGCCGCTCCTTTGGCTTTGGTTTTGGCTCAAGGAAGATGAACACCCGGAGCCGAGGCGGGAAATTTTGATTGTGTTTTTGGCGGGGATGGCCGGAGTTGTCTTGGCGATACTTTTGGAAAACGCGTTCTCTTCAGCCAATCTGGCCCTGCAAAAATTTTTCGGGTACGGGCCGCTCATGCTTCAGGTTTTGAACATAATCGGCTTTGCGTTTTTTGAGGAAATTACAAAAATGGCGGCCGCGTTTTTTACGGCCCTCCGGAGCAAATACTTTGACGAGCCGGTGGACGCGATGATTTATCTTGTCACTGCGGCTTTGGGGTTCGCCGCGCTGGAGAACGCGATGTTCATAGGCAAAGCGTTTGAGGGCGGCCTCTCGCAGTCGGCGGCGGTGGGAGCATTCAGGTTTATAAACGCCGTCTTGCTTCACGTCTCCTCCTCCGCGCTCATAGGCGCGGGGTTCGCTTTTTCATTTTTCCATAAAGAAAAAAGGTTCGGCGAGCTCGCCTTGGGCCTTTTTTTCGCAGTTTTGTTGCACGCGCTTTACAATCTTTTTATAATAATAAACGTCGGAGGCGCGGTTTTAAACCAGCTCGCCGTGACCGCCATGGTCGTTTTCGGCGCTTCCACAGCCCTGGTTTTATTTGAAAGGGCGAGGCGTGCTATTATTTAACCAATGGAAAAAAGATCTTTTTTTGAGCGGCTTACCGGAAGCGTAAAGGTGGAGGGCGCCGATGGGCCGAAGCGCGCGAGTCCTGCCCTGAAAGAGCATGTTTTGCCGCAAGACGAAGAGGGCCAGCTTACGATTGACGTTTGGCAGACACCGGAGGAGATAATTTTGCAGGCGATAGTCGGCGGAGTTAAATTGGACGATTTGGACGTTCAGGTGACGCACGATATGGTGACCCTTCGCGGAAAGCGCGAGCGCCAGCATGAAGCGAGCGCCAATGATTATTTTTACCAAGAGCTCTACTGGGGCGCGTTTTCGCGCTCAATCCTTCTGCCGCAGGAAGTTGACGCCGACGAAGCGGAGGCCACGATGAAAAACGGGCTTTTGACCATCCGCCTGCCAAAGCTGGACAAAGCGAGAGTCGCCAAACTTAAAGTGAAGAACGAATAATTTTTAATATAAATTTTTTCTAAAATAAAAGTGCCGAGCGCTGCCAGTACGCTCGGCGTGGAACTTATCTATCTGGAACTAAATGCAACTGCGGCGCTGGCAACGCAGCGACGAACCCCGGGGGGTCAGCTTGTCCCGTGGGTCCCGGCGGCGATGAAGGTCGCAAAAAGTGACAATGTGACGAACAGTGCTCCGCGTTCCGCGGGCGGTGAACAGATATGCTTTCTCATAATTTGGGCCCTCCTTTCATGGCCAAAATTACGTTATTTCTCGGATGCTGCCGAGGTTAGCTAGGGGTTATCCCTCTTTCAGCTATCTACCTCCATTATACTCGCGGGGGGAAATCTGTCAAGGCGTCATGTGCCTTAGCCGGTAATGCCACAAGCCCTTCATTTTCACAAAACCCTCTTTCGGCAACGGCTCATCCGCGCCCGCCTTCTTTTCGCCGTTGGCTGGTGACCGCGCAAGGTCAAATTGGGCCAGCGCAACGCTGGCTATGGTCGCGAGCAGCGACAAAAGAAAAATCATTGTCCAGAAAGGAAACGCGAACTGCTTGTGGCTTGCGCCCAGGAATAACAGCCATGACACGGTGGTTCCTCCGCCGATCATGATGATGCCCAAGAGCCAGATAGCGAAGAGGGCGATTAGCTTGCGGCGCGAATCGCGGTAATACAAGTCGGAAGCGAGTATTGTCGCGGCGATCGCGACGGCTATGACTCCCAAAGTGAGCATTGCAAACGGTTCCGCGACCGAGTAGTTTTCTACTCTCCAGGCGTTTGCCTTAAAAGACATATAGAGCGTTGGCCCCAGGGCTGCTAGGAACAATGAGCAAAGAGCGGTAATAAGGTATCTCATAATGGCCTCCTTTCAAGGCATAAGGTTTTTATCTAATAGTTATTATACTCGCCCACAAAAATCTGTCAATAGCGCCAGTGGTTTTTTTGGAATTTAATTATTTGCGCCCCCACTCCGAGTTGAACGGAGATCTAGGGCTTAGGAGTCCCTTGTTCTATCCCTTGAACTATGGGGGCGTGGTTTCTTTATAGCATAAGCGCATGTTATATTGAATATCATGGACTATCAGGAAAAAATAATTGAGGTCATACAAAAATCTTTGCCGGCGGTGGTGAGCATTGCCGCCTCCAAAAATGTTGAATTGGTGGAAGAGGACTTGATGAAAATGGGAATGGACCCGAGAACGTTTGAAGAGCGTCTTTTCGGAGAGGCCGATGAAAAAGGCAACATCTCCGTCTCCGGCGGTTCGGGATTTATTGTTGACCAAAGCGGCATAATACTTACAAATAAACATGTCATTCAAGACAAAGCGGCGAGCTACAAAGCCATAATTGGACAAGGAAAATATGACATGGAGGTGATCGGGCAAGATCCCCTGTCTGACATAGCCATACTTAAAATCATCCGCCCCCCGACAAATCTTTCGGCGATACCGCTCGGCTTCTCAAAAAATGTCCGGCTCGGGACGGTGGTGGTGGCGATAGGCAACGCGCTGGGGGAATTTCAAAACACCGTCTCCACCGGTATCGTCTCCGGCCTCTCCAGATTTCTTTCCGCAATTACCGATACTGAAGGCCACCAGCAAAGATTGCGCGGGCTCATCCAAACAGACGCCGCGATAAATCCCGGCAACTCCGGCGGGCCCTTGATAAATCTTTCCGGCGAGGCCATAGGAATCAACGCGGCGATAGTTTTTGGCGCGCAAAACATCGGCTTTGCCATACCTATTGACCGCGCCAAAAAAGATTTGGAAGAAATCAAAAAATACGGGCACGTGCGCTCGCCGTTTCTGGGAATCCGCTACGTTCTTTTAAACAAGCACATCGGACGGCATTTTAAAATTCCGGTGGAGCACGGCGCGCTCATTGTCCGCGAGGGCCTGCCCGGAGCGGCGGCCTCTTTGCCGGCGGTTTTGCCGAAAAGCTCCGCGCATGAGGCCGGTCTCGCGGAGCATGACATAATTTTGGCGGCGAATGACAAAGATATCACCGAAAAAGAGACACTGGAGGACATTTTGGACTCCTGCAGCATCGGGGATTCGCTTAAACTGAAAGTTTTAAGAAAGGGCAAAGAGCTTAATCTGAAAGTCAAACTTGAAGACAGGGCCAAATTTTCCTAATTTTCCTAGTCGCGCTTTAATTTGCCCCCAAAAGCTCTTTTATCCTCGGCTGGTCAAAGCCGATTACGATTTTTCCGCCTATGTCTATCACCGGAACGCCCATCTGCCCGGTTTTTTGAATCATTTCATCCCTGCTTCTGGCGTCGGAGGCCACATCATGCTCCTCGTAAGCGATTTTATTAGCTTCAAAAAACTTTTTGGCCATTTTGCAGTAAACGCACCAGGGAGTTGAATAAATAGTTACCTTTTTTGCCATACGATTGATTGTAGCATATAATATAATTTTATGAAATACTTTTTATACACATTTGCCTGCTGGCTGGCTTTTACGGGCATTGCCCGCGCGGATAATCCGGCGCAGGAAATCCATATTTTGCCGGACGGCCAAGTGCGTTTGGTCGGAGCAGAGCTTTTTTTGAAGCATACCTCGAACCTATACACCGTAAAAAGCTGGGATATGAAGTGGATTGTGCCGATTGACCCGATTGACCCCTATATCAAATTTGAATCGGCTTACGGGGCAAAAATTCTCCCGGCGGACGTCCTTGAAAAGCATGTTTTGGAAATTTCAGGCAAGCTTTCTTTTGACAAAAACACTAACGCTTACCAAATCCTGCCGACATTGGTGCGCGACCTCTCCGTAAAAACCGGCGAACCTCCGCCCTCCGTGACCCCTGGCGCAGGGGGGGCGCTTGCCCCTGCTTTGGCCCCAACGCCGGCTCCGGCATCAGCCGCAGAAACCAATTCAGAAAAACTTACCATGGTTTTAAAACTTGGTTATTGGGGAGGGCAGGTGAAAATCTTGCAGGACTTTTTGAAAAAACACGGATATTTCCCAAAGGACGAGCCGACAGGCCGCTATTTCGGGCCTCTGACAAAAAACGCGCTTATGGAATTCCAAAAAGCCAACGCTTTGGAAGCGGTCGGCATTCTGGGGCCGAAGACCCGCGCGCTGATTAACTCACTGCTTAGCAAGTAAAAATCTATAGGGCTTCTTTGCCCATTTGCCGGCATAATTTACGCCGATTCGCGGGGCGCGCTTAATCTGCGATTTTTTTATTTTTGTGCCACTCCGCCAGCTGGCGGACTCTATCCAAAGACCGGCCGCCCGCGCGGCTGGTTTATTGTTGAAACGTTTATCAATTTTTAAAAATTCTGTGAGTTTGGCCGGGCCGTCCAACTCTTTTTGACCGGAAACTCCTCTAATCAAAACTGCGGCGGGAAACTCTTTCGGCCCAGTCACAATGTTCAGCATCCAATGCATCCCGTAAGTAAAATAAACGTACCACCTGCCCGCGGGCCCGAACATCGGGGAATTGCGCGCAGTTTTACCTCTATGTGCGTGCGAGGCCTTGTCTTTGAAGCCGTCGTAGGCCTCGGTTTCGGTAATCATATAGCACTTGGCAACCGGGTTGCCAAGTTGTTGCCTGCAAAGGAATTTACCTAAAAGCTCCCGTGCCACCGAACTAGCCGCCCGATTAAAAAATTTTTGAGTTAAGATTTTCCGCCCCACTTTAATTTCTTGGCCGCTTGCCTGACTTTCTGCCGCCAATTTTTACCGGTGTCAATTTCGGCCAGGAACTTTATTGGTAATTTTTTTAATACAAACTGCCCGCCATTTTGCGGAGACCACCTGTAATGGTGCGGGGTTCTCCGCCACATTTCACGCAAAGCCACAACCGCGCCTTTATTGTTTCCGCGCCAGTCAGTTGATGCGCCCCCGTATAAATCGTTCGGCGTGTAGCGCGCGTTGAGCAGTCTTCCGATCGTAATGTCCCTGTTGGCGTATGTGCGGATATAGACGATTTTAGCCGCCTTTCCCGCTTTTCTTTCAAGCCGCCGGCGCTTTTTTGAGTCCGAGAAATCAGAATCTAAAATTATATTTTTCCGCCGTTTTATTGCGGAGAGTGCTTCTTTTTCCATAATTATTTCAACTTGGCCGTAGCCCCTATTTTGTTTTCTTAGCGCAACCCTGATTGCGTTTGCGCTTATTACTTTCGCGCCGATTAATTTAGCCAAGTACTCGGCTATGGAGCTTTTGCCGGAGCCCGGAAGCCCGACTATGGCAACAACGACTGGTTTTTTTGAAACGCGGCGCATTAAAATTATTCAACCACTTTCACTTTCCCGCGCGTGCCGGGATTTAAATGGTTGTGGTAAGCCCATTCTCCTGCTTTTTCAAAAGTGAAAGAATAGTTTTCTCCGGTGTTAAGCCCCTTTAAAGCGTCAAACCCCGGATAAACTAAGTGCGTCGGGTGGACGGCGGAAGCCGGCCAAACCTGGCGCGATCCTTTGTTCGTCCAAGTGACTTTGCCGCCTCTTTTTATCTTCACCTCCGGCGGCGAAAATTTTCCATTTTCGTCTATAACGACGGTTGCGCTTGTTCCCAAATTAACTTCCTTATCTTGGTCATTCATTTCTCTTTTTTCTTCCGTCTCTCCGCTTTTTTCTTTTTTCTCCATAGATTCTTTTTCAGCTTCGAGCGCCTTAAAACCATTCCTGGCTAGAACCTCCGCCGAGCGCGCCTGCCCGAAGGCCTCGCCGTATTTCTTTTCTCCGAAAACTTGTTTGGCGGTTGCCAAATGCTCTTTGGCTTGCGACAAGTGCCCAGACGCTTGTTCGGAAGGCGCGGCGGCTTTTTGGATTTTCTTTTCCAGCTCGTTTATTTTTTCCTCCGCCTCTTTTATCTGTTCCGCTGATTTTTCGGCGGCGTTTTCTTTATCGTCAATCTCTTTCTCGGCTTCTTTTTTCAGGCGCTCGGCGAATTTTTTCGCGTTGTCCTTTTCCGAGGCCAAAGAAACCACTTCGTCCAAATCGTCCTTCGCGGATTTCGCCAGTTTTTTAATTTCATCCTTATCGTCAAACTCTTTTGAAATGTCTTCAAAAAGCATTTCGTGTTTCGCGGTTTTTTCAACAAGTTTATCAAGCAGCTTATCCACGTTCGGATTCTGGGAGGTTTCTTTAAGCGCCCGGAGCCGCGCCGCCAAGCGGTCATGCGCGCTTAAATAATTTTCCAGCGCTTCTTTCACCGCTTCAATATTCTGCGGGTCGTCTTCGCTTATTTTCTGCGCTTCGGCAGCTTGTTCATTTAAAATGTTAAGCTCCAGTTCCGCCTTTTTTACGGCATTAAAAGTGAACACGCGCTGGATGGCGCGCCTCCATTCTTTAACGAAATAAAACGGGCTTGTGGGCAGAGTGCTCGCATCAACCGCCAAATCCACACCGTGCGCGAAAGCGGCGTTGGCCGCGAGAAAACCGGCAAGAGTCAAAGCTATAAAATATTTTTTGTTCATATAAAATATTATATATGAAGTTCTACACCGGGCAAGGGGATAAGGGCGAGAGCGCGATTTTGGGAGAGAGCTGTAAAATACCCAAAACAGAACCGGTTTTTGACGCCTTGGGCGCACTGGACGAACTGAATTCCTATTTAGGAGTATGCCGAGCTTTGGCCAAAGACGAAAAAGTGACATCTGCGCTACTGGAAGCGCAGGAAAACCTGTTTACAATCCAGGCGGAGCTCGGAGGAGCCGAAAATATTGCCCTCGGCGAAGAAAAAATAAAAGCCCTTGAAAAAACAATTGACGAGTTCGGCGGCTTCGTCGGGCCAATAACCAAATTTACCATCCCCGGCGGCGATTTTCTTTCCGCGTGCCTGGACTTTGCAAGAGCAATGGCGCGGCTTGCTGAAAGGCGCGCGTGGGCGGCGAAAGAAAAGTTAAGCGCGGCGGCTCTGGCATACTTAAACCGGCTCTCCAGCTTGCTTTTTGTTCTCGCGCGCTACGCCAACAAAAAAGCCGGCGTTAGCGAGAATCACCCAAGATACGGCTGATTTATGTATTTATCTAAACCAATCTTTTAATGTTCTGGGCCAACCGACTAAAAGCAGCAAAGCCAAAGGCGCTCCCCAATTAGCCCAGCGCTCAACGAAATCCCAAACCGGCATCCCGACCAGAGGCCTGATGAGCGCAGTCCAAAAACCCCAAAAGGCCATCCAAAGAAGCGCGGCGCGGATTGGTCTTATTAAAATCAAAAGCGCGAGCGCGATATCCATAATGCCGATAAAAAACAGGAGTTGGGCCGCCAGGCCAGCGTCAGCAATCCCGAATTGGGCAAACCAGCCAATCCAATCTTTTTTCCCCTGCAAAGCGAACACGCCGTGCCCTATAAACTCGCCGGCAACCGAGACGCGCAATATCCACCCAACAAATTTTGTGTTCATATTTAATCATTTTTTAATAATCAAGCGACCTTATGGTTTTATTATATCGCTAAACGGCTATCCCAAAAAACACCCTGACTGCCGCCCCGACGATGTAAGCCGCCAAAGCCGCAAGTCCGCCCACCACAAGCATCTCTATTCCGGAGCGCAGCCAATGGGAGCCGGTGACAACGGTCCGGGATGCCCCAACAACAAAGAGCGAAATTGCCGTTGCCGCAATCGCGACGGAAAATTGCGCGCTCGGAGGGATGCCAAAAAAATAAGGAATTAAAGGCAATGCTCCAGCCGAAGCGAAAGCCAAGCCGGTTGCGAGGCCGTGCCGCGAAGGGTGGTCAAGCCGGGTTTCATTTACGCCAACGCGCAGTTCCGCTTCTTTCGTGGAGCGCAAAGACAAATAATTGGAAAGGCCCATGGAGATGCCGTCGGCAACCAAATTCGCCAGGCCCAAAACAATGACTACAAAAGCCGGCAGCCCCGCGCCGGCCGCGCCGGAAATAACGGCGAAAGAAGTTATAATTCCGTCGTTCGCGCCCAAAACCAAATCGCCGATGTAAAAACCTTTCTTTGGCATATCAACCGATTGCTAATATACCCATTATACGCTTTTTCTGGAGTCGCATCGTAGAGGACGTTAGAACTATTATACAACGGCAAAAGGAGTATGTTTATGTGCCAAACCTATCGCCGCAGGGCAAAGATTGATTCGTTAACTTGAGTGTGTTACTTTATATTCTATGAGAGAAATACCCTCTTTTATTACCGAGATTACTACAAAATCTTTACGGTTATTGGTTGGCTTGGTATTATCAGTTCTCCTGTTTAAATTTCTATTACCAACTATTTTTGATTCGGAATTTATAAAATTAGCAGTTAGCGGCGCTTCAATGGCTGGTTTCTTTAAACCATTCTCTGAAATGAAGTGGTATCAAGCATTGATAATGTTGGTAGTTCTCATCGGTATTTTCATTTTAAATAAAGTGCTGGACATCCCTAAAAAATATGAATCAAGATAAATCATTTTTGCGAGAGGTTGCTTCAACCGCGTTGGCAATAATTGCTGTTGTGATTGTTTTATATTTTCTGAATACTTATACCGCCATATTCAAGTCCGAAGAGTCAAATCCTCCAGAGATAACACCAATACCGCCAGTAATTAATGAGTTACCGGGAGCAACTCCGCCAGAGCAAAAAACCTCGTTTGTAGATTTAATTACCACAAAAGATAATTATAAAATTACAGACAATCCTTACTCATCTGAAAACTATAACAAGATGAGCCGTCAACTTGCTTTAATCGGGACTTTTGAAATTGCTAAGCTTCGGATTAAGGGCAATCTATACGATAATAAAGAGCATTTTCTATCAATAAATATTGGGGCTGAAAGTGGTATATATAATGCAGCCCGCAAGTCATCGGAAGGATTAGATGTGTCATTAACAAAAGAAAACGGAGGCGTTTTTAATAAAGACAATCCTATAGATATAGAGGTTGATTTCTTTGGACAACAAACGCTATCTACTACAAAAAACGAGTTTTTATCAACTCGTAAAACAACTAAATTGGTGAAATTTTGGGATTTTATTCAACCTCAACCGCCAGCCCCCAGCGTGAATAAAATATTGGTAGCGCCATTTAATAAAGATGGGATATTTACCGGCACAATAGAATCAATGCGGTTTGAGTATAGTTGCAAAGAAGAAGGTAGTTGTAAGACTGTGGCGTGTCCCAATGATGTTCTGGCAACGAAATGTCTCCTTGATAATTTTGGTGCAAATGCAAAAACAGACTGGGAAAAATGGTATAAAAGCGTAACTAATTAAATTCGGGTTATTTTCTTTTTGCCCTTGCTTCAAATTCGTTAGCCAATCCTTTCCATTTCTTCATTTCCTCTGTTGTGATATAGTGCTATTGACTGATAGTTATCTAATTTGGTAACCTATGTTACACTAAAAATACTTATGAAAAAAGCTTCAAATAAAGCCAAGTTCGGTAAAGTTCCTCAAACCCCTCAACTCCCTCAACTTCTCCGAGGAATAGATTTGAAAGATTATAAGATAATTCCTGATTTTGAATTGAAAGAGAGAATTGTAGGAAATGAAAAAGAAAGCGCTAAAACTAATTTGTTGGAGAAAACTACTGAATTCAGTAACACTACAATAGTTACCTCAAGTTAAAAAGCTCTGTCCACTTGCTGTCAGGTGGAAACGATGGGTTGATGTCTCAATAGTTTTTGAAACAGGATTGCCGTTATCTTCCAAGTGAGCATTTGTCCTAACATAATACTCCCAGATTAGGGTATCTAATTTCTTAATATCCTCTGCTGGGAGTTTTTGATTTTCATAAAATCCAATGTAGTCCTGAATAAATCCCGATTTATATAACGGGCTATTCTTTAATTCCGCGAGTGTAATTGGTCGGTTATGGGAAAGTGTTAATTCTGGGTCAAAGAAAATTTGGCAAGAGTTAGCAAATCCCTCGTCTATTTCCGCCCTTTCTTTCTTTCGCTGAATAATCTTTTGTAAAATGTCTCCACTTAACTTGAACTCATTTTTAGCCATTGAATAGATGTCGTATCCGTATTGGCTCAAAAACTGGTTGTATGCATCACGATTAAAGTTCCATAGATGCTTGGACTCTTTTAATAATCCTTCAACCGATTTCAAAATCCTAAATGCTGGGATAACATTCGTCATATTTTCAAAGATTTTTTCTTCTTTAACTACCCGTTTCTTTTCGGTTGTTTCTTCCACCACTTGTTTCCCTTTCTCTAACGGCGAAGATACCACCAATTGAGGGTCTATTGCTCCAAGCTCTGCCGTTTTGGACATAAGAATTTTGTCAGCTCCAAGAGCTATAATAGTGGCGGCTGATTTTGCAGATTTTGGCACAAGTGTATAAAATTCCGCTTCACTGGTTTTTGCGTATGCCTCGCACACCAAAAGGATTTTCTCCGCCGCTACCGCTTGCCCACCCGGGGAATTTAGAATAAGAAGGAGTGGTTTATGGTTATTCTTGCAACGCAATAAGTCCTCAATGATTGTTGCGTCGCTGTCTATAATTCCCGTGGACGGCTTCTTAAAAACAGAAAAATAAGCCAAAAGGCGACTCCTTGTAATTTTCTCAATTTCTTTCAGAATGTCCCTGCAACGGGCAAATGACGAGTTATAGTTCTTGTCCCGTTGTAATTCATCAACAAGCGTGAAGTGAGATGGTTTGTCTTGGATGGGATACATAGTTACTTATACTTTACAGCAAAATATCAGTTTTGAAAAGCTACCCCATTCCGCTACTCACTATTTATTGAAAACAAAAACAGGCCGTTTCTCTTACGAGTCGTACCTGTGTTTCGGAATTTCGTGAGTTCAAACACTTATTTCTTGGAAGCCAGCATATCTATTCTATGCCTAGCTTCTTCTATGCTCCTTTCGGCCTCAAGCATGGAACTAAGGCGTTCATGCTCCGCTTTCTTTAGTTCGTACTCCTTAAGAAACCACGCCGTCGCCGAGCCGACATAGCAAGCCTCGTTGATGGTGGCAACTTTGCGATCCTTGATGACTGGATGCCGGTATTTTTCGAGCTCGTTACGCAAAGCTATCTCTTCGATTTTGGCCAAACATGTTTTATCAAGCTCCAGCATCCATTCTCGCAACAAACCAAGTTTTCCCAACTCCGACAGCACTTCAATCATCCAGGGTTTAGAAACATCAACCCGACTGCGCGTCGCCCTGATCCGCGCCTCCATTTCTTTTTTGTGCTCTGCCCATGAAGGAACTTCCTTTTCTCTCCATCCCCAGATAAACCTCGCCAAGTTGAGAAGAAAATCTATAGCCCGCTTTTCGTTGTGAGATCGCTCATCGCTGTGAGAAAGATTACGAATGCGAACACCACCAAATCCTCCCTTCTCTGCTCTGAAGAAATTCTGAATGATTGGGAAAAGTCGCTCTGATGCAATCTCTCTCTCCCAAACATCCTTGAGGTTGCCGCGGTCTTCACGCAAGTCCATTCTGAAGAAATTTAAGCAGAGGGCATCAAATGCTTTGAGTGCAAGCCGTTGACGTAGTTCGCTTGGCGTCTTGCGTATGACATTCCCGCAATCGTCCCGGCCAACTTTGTAACTCTTCTCTCCATCTTCCGGGGCTCGGAGCAGATAATTATTATCCCAGCCATCGGCAATGGTGAAGTAGAATACAAGACGGTCGATTCTGTCGTATTCTTTCTCGCAACGATAGTTGCGTTCGAGCGAAACACTAAAACCTACATGGAGTAGGCCGACCATCTCTTCGAGAATCTCGGCGACTTGCCAGCGCCTCAACCATTCGCACCAATTGCTAATCGGTCGAATTTCTCTTGTAAAAAGATCGTGAATCGCTGACTTTTCTGGCTCGTTCATAAAACACCGCCTTTCTTGGGTTATGCCCCGCACTCTGACGGGACGGGTTTATTCTTCTCTATCAAATCTACTCTTATACAAATCTACTCTTATCTTTAATGTTGTCAAGTACCTAGCATTTTACTTATTGATTAAATCAAATATGATGAAAAAAATAAATTTTAGCTTGGGTGGCTGATGGGACTTGAACCCACAACCTCCGGTGCCACAGACCGGCGCTCTGACCATTGAGCTACAGCCACCATCTTTTATTTTGAAACTACGCCTGGCCGCCGAGCGAGGGCCTGGTTTTCAGCGCTTCCACAGCCAGCTTGGCGATTTCCTCCACTTTCTCCAAATAAGGTTTAATGCCGTCAACGTCCGGGTCCGGGACTTTATCTATCAAAATGTCGGCTTTTATCTCTTTTTTAACCGCCTCTCTCTCGCTTTCTATTTTTTCGTCTTTTATGGAAGCGTCAAAAGTGACAATTTTGGAAGATTTGCCGTTTTCATCCTCAAACTCAATAAACACATCAACGCCATGCCAGTGGTCCAGCGGGGAATCAACGGCCGTGTAAATTTTCACCCGGTCCATTGCTTTTTCGTCAACAAGCCCCAGCGCGTCAATCACCGCAAGGCGCAAATCTTTCAGGAAAAGTTTTTTGGGGTTGGTTGGGTCTTCCCTCTGCAAATCTTTGGCAATCTTTATCGCCTCATCATAAGGCACGTACATTTTGATTTCCGAGCGCAAACTTCCCAAAAGGAAATGCTCCGAAGGTTTGCCGCGGCGCTCTTCGCCGCCTCCGTAAAATCTTGCTTCTTTGGACATGCTAGTCAACTTTGCAAATCACCGCACCCTCCTTGGCTTTTTGGGAAAGCTTGATCGCGACTTCGTCGCCTTTTTTGGCGGATGAAACGCCCTTGTGGTCAATCTGCATGGAAACGACGCTGTCTTCAAACTCTTCGCTTCCCTTTTTGACCTTGATAAGGTCGCCTATCTTAAGCGCGCCCTGGAGGTCAACTACCGCCACGCCGATTTTATCGTACCAGTGGGTGATTTTGCCGATTTCCTTTTCCATGATTTTATTGATGAATAATAAATCTCGGCCTTATTTTTAAAGCTTAGCAAAAACGGAGCTCCTAGTCCAATTTTGCCGAGGGGCAGAATCGAACTGCCGACGCCTTGCTCTTCAGGCAAGCGCTCTGCCACTGAGCTACCTCGGCGTAAAAATATGTTAGCAAAATTGACTATTTTTGGCAAAAAAGCTAACTTGTGAAAGTAACGTTCTTTAACTTAACGGAAAGGAGTAACGGACGCAGATGCGCAAAAATAATAATTCCGCCGAACAAGACTATAACGGTAACGGTCTGCTCAATATTTATTTTAAAGAAATGAGCCGGGTTCAGACGCCCAGCCACGCGGAAGAAATGGACTTGTTCGTCGAGCTGGACAACAAGAAAGAGAAATTGCTGAAGGAGATAGGGCAAGGACGCAAAAATATATTGGGCATCTCTCTTTACGCGCTTCTTTTGTGGCTGACACTCCTGCCTGAAAAGGAAAAAAGCGCCAAGCTCGCCGCGGCGGAGCGCGAGGCCATCGCGCAAAGAAATAAGATTATTGAAGTTAACTGGCGTCTAGTCGTCTCTATTGCTCTTAAAAAGAAGTGGAGGGGTTTGGATGTGCTAGACCTTATTAATGAAGGCAATATCGGGCTTATAAAAGCCGTAAGCAAGTTTGAGTGCCAACGCGGCTACAAGTTTTCAACATATGCAGTTTGGTGGATAAATCAGGCCATGGACCGCGCCGCCGCAGATAGGGGAAGCACCATCCGCGTCCCTGCCGGCAGAACACAGGAAATAAGGAAACTGCAGCGTGCGGAGTTTTTTTTGGTGCAAGCGCATGGCTGCGCCCCGGCTCCGGACGAACTGGCCCGGCATCTTGGGTGGAAAAAGAAAACAGTTGAATACATACAGAAAATTGTCCGAGAGCCAGTAAGTCTGGGGGCGCCATTGGACAGCGACGAAAACGCTGACGGCAACACTCTGGGAGATGTTCTAGAAAACCTTAAATCGCCGTCGCCGGAAAATGAGGTCACAAAAAAGCGCCTGGTGGAGCGGATTGACTACCATCTCGGGCGGCTTACCCCAAAAGAAGAAAGCGTGCTGCGCATGAGATTCGGCGTAGGGGTCCCGTACGACAAAACTTTGGAAGAAATCGGGCGAGAACGCGGTCTCACCCGAGAGCGTATCCGCCAGATAGAGGCAAGCGGATTGAATAAACTAAAGCACCGGATGAAACGCGAAGGCGGACAAGGCGGCAGAAGATTTCTGGCCAATGTGCCGAATCAGTAGAATGAGAACTGGGACGTTGGGCGCGCAGCGCCAACGTCTTTTTTATTTTTGAATTTCAGCTTCGGCGGCAAATTCTTTTACAAAAATAAAAAAGGGCCTGCGAGCTTCTGCATACTCGCAGGTCCAAATGCACTATAGCGGAGATGCTTCATATCAAAAGGGGTAGATGTCTAGAGAGTAACGAAGCGTCCAAAAGTCATGACTCGGGGAATAGCGTTGTTTACCCTTCTCGGTGATGATTAACAAAAAGCTTGGCTTTTTTGACTGAATAAGCCGGAGAGCCTTTTTAACACTCTCACCAAATCCTTCGACACGACGAAGTGAGCCATTATTAAGACGCTCTAAACTCACCCCTTTGACCTTACGCAACTTACGTCCGCGACTGTCGAGCAGATAGGCTTCAACATGCACCGATACGGTGTCGCTAAACTTACCGTCGCCTATCCAGTGCTCCTCAGTTTGAAAGATTGAGCGCGGAACGAAGTTTCTGATCTTGCGTACTCCTCTGCGCCGCCATGTAATTCGGTTTGTTCGATAGAATCTACTGGAATATCTACCCGAGTCCTCTCCTGTAGGCGGCAACAGGTCTCCGATAAGAGGCAACCTTTTTAAAAGATCTCTTCTGGTCATTTTGGTTTCTCCTTTCCGCATAAAAGATAGCATAAATAACATAAGTTTGTCAAGGCTATGTCATGGTTCAAATGGAAAACAAAAAGATCAGCATTTCTGCTGCTTCTTGTGTTAAATCACTATGAAAAAATTTTCTTTTCCCAAAATATGGTTCGAGCCGATGTTTTTATTTTCCGCTTTCAACACCAATTTTGAGTTCAAGGTATTTGACTCGGCTCATTAAATCTTCAAACTCTGTTCGTGAAATCATATCTTTTCCAATTTGAGCAACATCGTGCTCTACGGTTGATAATCTAGCATTTATGTGTCCCAGTTCTAAAGCAACTTGCTCAAACCGCTTATCTACTTGCTCAAACCGCTTATCTACTTGCTCAAACCGCTTATCTACTTGCTCAAACCGCTTATCTACTTGCGCGAAACCCTTATCCATTTTGTTGTGGACGCCATCAAAACCCCTCGCGACCATTCCCGCTAAATCCTCTGTTGTCACTTTTTCTTTATCCATTTTTCTATTGTAGCTTAGAGACAATTTGTGTCAAATATTTTGCAATGGTGCGCCCAGGAAGGATTGAACTTCCGACCTTTCGCACTTGCCCCGTTAGATTTTACTTAAATTGCGCGTTGCAGGGATTGAACCTGCGACCTTCACAATGTCAATGTGACGCTCTACCACTGAGCTAAACGCGCATAAAAATCTAACGGGGTGAATCAAGCGAACGATTTACTTTTTGTGATTTTTACCTATGACGCTTTTTGATTTTACGATTTCGTCAATGATGCCGTATTTTTTTGCTTCGTCGGGGTCCATGTAAAAATTGCGGTCGGCGTCGCGCTCTATGTGCGAAAGCGGCTGGCTGGTGTGGTGCGCCAAAATTTTATTTATTTTCTCTTTCACGTGCACAATGTGCTTGGCGTCTATGGCGATATCCGAGGCCTGCCCCTCCGTGCCGCCCAAAACCTGGTGAATCATCACCTCCGCGTTCGGCAACGCGTAGCGTTTGCCTTTGGCGCCGCCAGCGAGCAAAATCGCGGCGCCGGAAGCCGCAAATCCCACGCACAAAGTCGCGACATCCGGCTTTATATGCTGCATTGTGTCGTAAACCGCCAAAGTCGCGGATACCGAGCCGCCCGGAGAATTTATGTAAAGAAATATGTCTTTTTTCGGGTCCTGCAATTCCAAAAATAAAAGCTGGGCGATAATCGTATTGGCCACCGGGTCAATTATGGGTCCGCCCAAAAAAACAATGCGGTCTTTTAAGAGCCGGGAATAAATATCGTAAGCCCGCTCGCCGAACTGCTCCTTTTCTATGACCGTAGGGATTAAATAGGTGTTGTACATCTCGTCTTCCATAACGACAATATATCAGGTTTGGTTTTCTTTTTCAACACAAAAAAATGACCGCCGATCGGCGGTCCACTGCGCTAAGCAAGACGTTTTTCTTTTGTGAATCTGTCAGGAAATTTTTGGCGGAAACCCGCGCAACGGCCGCTTTTATTGATCAGCCAGCAGCGCTCATAAGCCAGTTCTTCATCGCGGATAAAATAGCCCGCTCCGTCGGCCTCCGCCCTGCGCCACGGACGCATCACGCCCCGCGAATCCGGTTTTTTAGGAAAGGGCCTAGCGCCGCAAAGCCGGTAGAAAATCGGGCGGGCTTGGGCGAACAGCTCCACTTTCTTGAAAAACCTACACTCCTCGCATTTGACTATTTTCCTTCTTTTAGAAGGATCGAACAACAAAACTTCTCCCGGCATGGCCAACCCTCCCGAGGTATAAGATTTACTTCTAATCAGAACATAGCATATATAAATCAAAAAGGGAAGCTTTTTTCGCTATTATTTCAAAAATGGCGCCGAAAGCAGAGCCACGATGTTGACTACTTTTATCATCGGATTAATCGCCGGGCCGGCAGTGTCTTTGTAAGGGTCGCCGACGGTGTCGCCGGTGACGGCCGCTTTATGTGCCTCCGAGCCCTTGCCTCCGTAATTGCCTTCTTCAATAAATTTTTTGGCGTTGTCCCACGCTGCGCCTCCCGAAGTCATTGAAATCGCGATGAAAAATCCGGAAATAATCACCCCGATTAAAAGCCCGCCCAATGCCTCGGCCCCCAAGAAAAATCCTGTAAAAATCGTGATTAAAATCGGCAAAAGCGCCGGCAAAACCATTTCCCGCAGCGCCGCACGCGTCACGATATCCACGGTGGCGGCGTAATCCGGCTTTTCCTTCCCTTCCATAATTCCGGGCCTTTCTTTAAATTGCCTCCGTACTTCCAAAACCACCGCGCCGGCGCTTTTGCCTACGGAGCGCATAGCCAAAGAGCCGAAAAGATAAGGAAGCATCGCGCCAATGAAAAGGCCGGTGATTACCAAAGGGTCGGATAGTTCAAAGACCGCGCTTTTGCCTGCCGAAACCAAATCCGAAGCGTAGGCGGAAAATAAAACCATCGCGGCAAGCCCCGCCGAGGCGATGGCGTAACCCTTGGTGACCGCTTTTGTGGTGTTGCCCACGGCGTCCAGCGGGTCGGTGACGGCGCGGACGCTTTTTGGAAGAGCCGCCATCTCGGCAATCCCGCCGGCGTTGTCCGTAATCGGACCGAAAGAATCAATCGCGACGATTATTCCGGTCATTGAAAGCATTGAGACGGCGGAGGTGGCGACGCCGTAAAGCCCTGCGAAAAAATAAGCCAGATACGCGCTGAAAGCGATGAGAAGAGCGGGCAGGACGGTTGATTCCATGGAAAGCGCGAGCCCCATTATTATGTTCGTCCCGTGGCCGGACTTTGAACTTTCAGCGACTGACTTAACTGGCCGGAATTTTTTTGAGGTGTAATACTCGGTAATTAAAACAATCCCCAAGACAACTGTGAGCCCAACCAGCGCTGAGAAAAAAAACCAGACGGGCGAACCGGGGATTTTTACGACGCTTCCAAAAAACTGCCAGCTGGAAGATTCTCCGGGTCTCACGACAAGCTCTTTTATTGCAATCCAAAACGCAGCCGCTGAAAGAATCCCGGAGGCCGCAAGCCCTTTATAAAGCGCGGCCATAATCCCTGAAGAAATTTTTACAAAGAAAAATCCTATTATGGAAGCCCATATCGCGAGTGAGCCCAAAACCAACGGAAGCAAAATCGCGGCCTCCGCCCCAGTAAAAACCGCGCCACCCAAAAGCATCGCGGCAATCAATGTTACCGCATAGGTCTCAAAAAGGTCGGCAGCCATTCCGGCACAGTCGCCGACGTTATCACCGACATTGTCGGCGATAACGGCCGGATTTCGCGGGTCGTCTTCCGGAATTCCCGCTTCGGTTTTTCCAACCAAGTCCGCCCCCACATCAGCAGCTTTCGTGTAAATCCCTCCGCCCAAGCGCGAAAAAACCGAAATTAAAGAACCGCCGAAGCCCACGCCCAAAAGCGCGGCCAGGTCCCGCGCCCACAGCCAAAACCCGGCGACCACCAAAAGCCCAAGGCCAACCACCAAAAATCCCGTGACGGCTCCGCCGCGGAATGCCAGAGCAAATGCCTTAGAAAGTCCGGATTTTGCGGCTTCAGCCACGCGCACGTTCGCCATCACCGCCGTTTTCATTCCCAAATAAGCCGCAAGCGACGAGGCCAAGGCGCCGATTACAAAACCTATTGCTATTAAATTTCCCAAAAAATACCAGAGCGCCAGCGCGACCAAAATGCCCACCCAAAATACGGACTTAAACTGCCTTTTTAAAAACGCACCGGACCCTACGCGTATTGCCTCCGCGATTTCCCGCATTTTTTCATCTCCCTCGGGCTCTTTTTTTACGGAGCTTCTTAAAATAAGAGCGAATAATATGGAAACAATGCTCGTCCCTATCGCAAAATATTCAATGGTCATAGCTTGTAGTATATAAATTTTTTACGAAAAAATCAAAAAGCCCCAGTATTGTTGCCTGAAGCTTTTTTCCAGATCCTCAGCTTATTTGTCCGAAACTAAATTTCGGACTGGCAAGTTTACTGCCTTTAACGTCGGTAATCTTGGTTAACCCGACGGTTGAGAGCTACGGGGTAGATGGGTATAGGGAGCGCCTTACCAACCTCACCTCGCATTGCGGCTTCTTTAGCACAAACTTCGGAAGCCGAATGTGGGCGAAGTCGAGAAGTTGAACCCCATACTCCGCGTAGCCCACCTCGTCAAGAATATGTAAAGCGTAGCCTTCGGCGAGCTTCTGGTCGTTAAAGACCCGCCGGCAGTCGCCAAAAAGCACGCTTACGTATTCCAAGGAGAGCTCGGGCTTCTCCTTCGGGAAATCGGGCTTGTACCAGAGGTTCTCAATCGCTTGCGCGTGAGCAACTCGGTACTCCTTTTTCCCCTCGGAACCCTTGGTTGCAAGGATATAGACGCCATTGTCTGCCGACATGGTCTGCTCCTTTCGGTTAAGGGACGCCCATTAGGTAAGCACCTTACTTACCTTTCCACTTTGGATTATAGCAAATTAAACTTATCTTGTCAAGCGTTTTTGGTGGTTTTTGGCGAAAAAAGGCCTAAAATAGCTAAAAACCCCTTATTTTAAGCCCGCCTTGCGTCGCATAGGCGAGGCAGGCCATTTTTTGGACTGGCTGATTTTGGATTTTAACGCCATTTTGAACACTTTTTAAGCTTTTACTCCGCCGCAATTCCTTCGCCTATAACTTCGCCTTCGGAGGTGGCTTCGGCGACGGTTTCGCCGGTGCGCGAGCGGATATCTATTTTGTAGCCCGTAAGTTTCGCGGCGAGCCGGACATTCTGCCCGCCCTTGCCGATTGCCAAAGAAAGCTGGTCTTCGCTGACGCTGATTTTGGCATGCTTGTGCGCTTCGTCAATTTCCACCTCCAAGACCTTTGCCGGAGAAAGAGAAGAAGAAATAAATCTCTCTTTGTCTTCCGACCACGGCACAATGTCAACTTTTTCTCCTCCAAGCTCCGCGATGACCGTTGTTACCCTGACTCCCTTTTGCCCGACGCAGGAGCCGACAGGGTCAATCCCTTCTTCTTTTGAGGCCACCGCGATTTTGGTGCGCGAACCGGCTTCCCGCGCCACGTTTTTTATCTCAACCGCGCCGGAGGCGATTTCCGGAACCTCAATTTCAAAAAGCTTGGCAACCAGTTTCGGGTGTGAGCGCGAAAGATAAATGCTGGGGCCCCTCGGCATCTTCTCCGCCCGCAAAAGCAGCACTTTTATCCGCTCCCCGATGCGGTAGCGTTCTCCTCTTACCTGCTCGTCCGGAGGCAAAACTCCGATAGTCCGCCCCAAATCCATGAAAACCAGCCGGCCCTCAACCCTCTGGACTATGCCGGAGATGACTTCTCCTTCCTTTTCTTTAAATTCGTCAAAAACCGAATCGCGCTCGGCCTCGCGGACACGCTGCAAAATCACCTGTTTCGCCGTCTGCGCGGCGATGCGCCCGTAATCTTCTTTGGATTCCAGCGGAAAAACCAGCTCCTCGCCCAGCGCGGCGTCTTTTTTGGTTTTTTTAGCGTCTGCCAGCATAATGTGCCGGTCTTCGTTGAACCTCACTTTTTTAACAACATCTCCATCCATCTCTTCCGAGGCAAGCTCCCTTTCGGGCAGTTTGCCGGACCGGAGCGCTTCCGCTCGCGCTTCTTCCTCTGCGGCAATTTCCTCCTCGGATTTTATCATTGACTCGTCCACGACCAATTTTACCTGCCAAAACTCCGTCCCGCCGGTGGCGGGATCAAACTTGGCGCGCACAATCTGGGACTTTTTTCCGTAGTCCCTTTTGTAGGCGGCGGCCAGAGCCAGGTCAATGGTCTCCATTATCTTCTCCTTGGATATGCCTTTTTCCTGGGCAAGCTGGTCCAAAGCCGCGTTAAAATTTTTGATGTCTAACATATTTTTAGTAAAAAAGCCCATCGTAATCATGATGGACTTATTCAATCCTAGCAAAGACAGGAGAGGATGTCAATACGATGGAATGGTCGCATTGAGCAAGAAATTGCCCTTGTGCTCAATCGCCCCACGCACTCGTTTAATGTAATTGTGAATGGCCTCCACCGGAAGCAAACGCGCGGTTCGCTCGTCTACGTTCTGTTTAGTCAGTTTATGTAAACACATCAAAACTTCTCCGCCCAGGTTGGCTGTAAGAAATGCTTTGAGATCGGCGCTTTCAAGATACGAAAACCCGCATTCAACACTTATTTCATCCATCCGCGCTTTTTGCCGCTTGCCGCTTTGACGAACCACGCGCTCGACTTTGTGTTCCCAAAGAACAAATCTGCCCGCCTGGGTTAGAAGAAGGCTTTTCTGCGTAACAAAACGGCAACCGAATTGCGCCCCTGCCTTGTTTTTGCCTTCAGCTTTGCGCCAAAGCTCGGACACCAAAGCGCAACATGTGTTGTTATTTAAATCGTTTCGTTGACAGGGCTCTTGTTTTGTATAGAAGTGAACTACTTCGGGAGAGGTTATACGAAAACTATCTCCCAACCCGCAATTAAGCATCTCTTCGATTGGCCTAAAACCCGAAAAGTGTTCGAGCCACGGGCGGTATTTGCTGAGGACTGTTTCTATAATTTCCAGCCATTCCTTCGGCCGCAGTTCTTCCGCGACTACTTTAAATCCCTCTAGCACCGCTTTTAGTCTGTCGGACGTATCCATTCCCAGACCTCCTTATTTGAAAGTACTGGTTTTATCCAGCCTATTACAAATTTAGCACGCGTAGCATTCAGAGTCAAATTCTTGGTATACTTATTTATATGGCGGGGAGATTTGTTGAGAGTTTGAATCTTAAAAAAACCTGCGCGGAATACCGGGTTGGGCTTTGGCAATGCCCGCAGTTTTTGTTTTTGATAATGGGCGTAATTATTATTTTGGCTATTTTGGTCACTTATGTTGTCGCCAGCCGCTACGAAGAGCCGGAAATCGCGTCCTTGGTGGTTTTGATTCTCACTGCGATTTTATTCGCCATCGGCAATTTGATAGTGCGCGCATTTGAACAGGTGGCGCTCGCGTCCAAATCCAAATCAGAATTCATCAGCATAATGTCGCACCAATTGCGCTCGCCGCTTTCGGCGATAAAATGGCAGCTGAATTTTTTGCTTTCCGGCAGTGAACGAAGCGGGCTGAAAAACGCGGATTCGGGCGCAGTCCAAAAATACCTGCAAATGGTGTATGATCAAAATGAGCGCATGATAAGCTCGGTAAACGACCTTTTGGAGGTAAACCGCATAGAGGATAACGACCTTATTCTGCGGCCGACCAATGTTTCTCTGGCCGAGGTGACCCGGAGAGTTCTTGAAGAATACAAAAACTTCGCCTCGGCCAGCAACGTTGAATTTGAGCTCCGCGCAGAGGACGGCCAGTCGGTGTTCGCTGACGAAGAAAGAATCCGGCATGTGATAGAGCATCTGGCGGACAACGCCGTCAGATACAGCCCCGGCGGGGGGAGAGTTTTAATAGAAATAAAGAAAACGGACGGCGGCATTTTGTGGCAGATAACCGACCACGGCGCGGGCATACCCAAGCGCGACCAAAGCAGGGTTTTTGAAAAATTTTTCAGGTCCGACCACGCATTGCGCTACCAGACCGAGGGCTCAGGCGTAGGGCTTTTCATCGCCAAATCAATTATAAAAAAATCCGGCGGGGAAATCGGGTTTTCCTCATCGCTGGAAAAAGGGTCGACATTTTGGTTCACCCTGCTCTACGGCAGGTAAACTTACCAGCCAAAATTTAATTATGAGAAAAATACTTTTCATAGAAGACGAAGAGTCGCTGCAAAAAGCCATGGGCGACATGCTGGAATCCAAAGGGTATTCGGCTCTGCGCGCCGTTGACGGCGAGTCCGGACTTGCGGCGGCAAGAAGGGAGGCGCCCGACCTTATTTTGCTTGATTTGATTTTGCCCAAAAAAAACGGATTTGAGGTTTTGGAGGAACTGAAAAAAGACCCATCCACGAAAAGCATCCCTGTAATCGTACTTACGAATCTTGAGGGCAGCGCTGAAGTTGAGCGCGCGCTTTCGTTGGGGGCAACCACCTACCTCGTCAAAGCCAACTACAAACTGGACGAGCTTCTCGCAAAAATAGAAACGGTTTTTAATCACCACTCTTAATTTAGATGAAGATTGAACAGCAGCAGCTAAAGGCCTTTTTGCTGGACTCCGAACTTGTAAAAAAAGCCGATTTGGAAAAAGCCGAGGAGGAGGCCAAAAAAAGCGGCAAAAAAATAGAAGACGTCCTTTTGGGGCTGGGAAAAATCACCGACGAGGAACTAGCGCGGCTCAAGGCGTATATTTTGGGGATTCCTTTTGCGAGTTTGGAAGGAGAAAAAATAGACCCGAAGGTGCTGGCGGTCATACCGGAGCCGATAGCAAAAAAACATAACATCGTCTCATTTAAAAAAACTGGAAATAATTTGGAAGTGGCGATGCTTGACCCTGAAGATTTGGAAACGATTGAATTTATAAAGAAAAAATCCGACCTCAAAATTCTCCCGCGCCTCACCGACATCTCCTCAATGAAATACGCCTTGGCGCAGTACCAAAAAAGTTTGGAGGCGGAGTTCGGAGAAATCATCAAGGGCGAGAGCGAAGCCCTAGCGACGGTTTCGAAGGAAGCTGGGGGAGAAGCAGCCGGAATTGAAGATCTTAAAAAAGCGGCCGAAGATCTGCCGATTGTGCGGATTGTGGACACTCTTATACGCCACGCCATTTTACAACGTGCATCCGACATACACGTTGAACCGATGGAAAAAGAGGTCGTGGTCAGGTACCGGATTGATGGGATTTTGCACGACGCCATGGTTTTGCCCAAACAGGTCGCTCCGGGAATCGTCGCCAGAATAAAAGTTCTCGCCAACTTGAAACTGGACGAGCACCGGCTCCCCCAAGACGGCCGGTTTAAAATTGAAACGGAAGAATACAAATACTCATTCCGCGTTTCCGTGCTTCCGGTTTTTGACGGAGAAAAAGTCGTAATGCGGCTCCTGCCGGAAAATTCGCGCGGCTTTACTCTGGAAGATTTGGGGTTGCATGGCGAAGCATTAGAACTTTTGCATAAAAATATCAAAAAACCATTGGGGATGATTTTGGCCACCGGCCCCACCGGTTCCGGCAAAACAACCACTCTTTACACGATTTTGTCTTTGCTAAATATACCCGGAGTGAATATTTCAACCATTGAAGACCCGATTGAATACCGCATGCCGCGAGTCAACCAAACGCAGGTCCGGCCGGACATCGGCTTCTCTTTCGCCACGGGGCTGCGCTCGCTTGTCCGCCAGGACCCGGACATCGTCATGGTCGGAGAAATCCGCGACACGGAAACGGCGTCCTTGGCCGTAAACGCCGCGCTCACGGGGCATCTGGTGCTCTCAACCCTGCACACAAACTCTGCGGCCGGGTCCTTGCCGCGGCTTTTGGATATGAAAATTGAGCCGTTTCTGATCGCATCAACTGTGAACGTCATAATCGCCCAGCGCCTCGTCCGTAAGCTCTACAAAGAACGGACAAAATACTCGCTTACGGAGGCGGAGATAAAACAGCTTGGAGAAAACGTGGACCTTGAAAGAGTTTTGGATTTTCTTAAAAAAGAAAAAATAGTTTCCGCTAAAGCGAGCTGGAAAGACATTCCATTTTATAAATCGAAGCCCTCAGATGAAGCTCCGGACGGATACTCCGACCGAGTGGGCATACACGAAATCCTGCAGATGACTCCGACAATCAAGGACTTGCTTATGAAAAACGCCACCGCTGACCAGATTGAGGCGGAAGCCAAAAAAGAAGGGATGATGACCATGCTTGAAGACGGCATTTTCAAATCCGTCCAAGGACTCACCACGATTGAAGAGGTATTCAGGGTTACCACGGAATAGGCGTAAAAATTCCTGGTTAAAATTCTTGATTTATAAAATGCGATCGCTTATTATAACACAATGATAAAATGGTAAAGACGACTAGATATAATCTCAAAAGTGGTGCGCTGGTTGAGAAAAAAAGTTATCCGCGATGGGAATTAACAAAAAAGATTCTGTTGGTGTTGGGCGGCGGCGCAATTTTATTTTCTTTAATGCTTGCGCCTAATACGGCGAGATTGCTTCAGATGTTTGACCTGGACGGAAAAGCCAGCATTCGCGAACGTTTAAGGCGCCGGGAGCAAATTCGCGGCGCCATTAAGCGTTTAAAAAAGAACCGGCTGGTGGAAATTTACCAAAAAGACGGCGAGGATATTGTGCGGCTGACAGAAACCGGCAAGAAACGGCTTTTAAAATACCAACTGGATAATCTGGAACTAAAAAAAACAAAATTTTGGGACAAAAAATGGAGAGTGATAATTTTTGATATACCGGAAAAAAACAAAAGGGCCCGCGAAGCATTCCGATTTCTCCTTAAAAAACTAGGATTTTATCAACTGCAGCGGAGCGTGTTTGTAAGCCCGTACCATTGCCGGGATGAAATTGATTTTATCTCGGAGGTTTTTGATATCGGGAAATGTGTCCATTATTTTGAGGCAACGTACTTTGATGACAAAGCCAAACTGGAACTTCAATTTCCTAATTTATAATAGATCATGAGCGCAGTGTCACGCGTCGTTGCATTTGGTTATAAAATGCGATCGCCTATTATAGATTAGTAAATTTTAGTAAATTAGTGAAGCAGAAAGCTTTAAAGCGTGATAAAATAAATCCGTATGCCAATCTATCATTACAGGGCGCGGGATAAGGACGGGGGAGACGTTGAAGGAAATCGCGAGGCGAAAGACCAATACGTCCTTGCGCACGCTCTCCGCGCCGAGGGAATGACGCCGCTTTTTGTTTCGGAGGCGGCGTCGGCCGGAGCAAAAAAAATCGCGCTCAAAAATTACATTCCCGCTTTTTTGCAGAGAGTCTCGCTGGAAGAAAAACTGAATTTTACCAGAAACACTGCCGTGATGATCGGCGCCGGGGTCGGCCTTTCAAAAGCGCTGGAAGTGATGGCAAGGCAGGCGCAAAACGAAAAATTCAAAAAAGTCATCGCGGAAATGGGAGAAACCATAAAACGCGGCAAGACCTTCTCGGAGGCGTTAGGAGAGCATCCGGACATTTTCCCTAAATTTTATCAGGAAATGGCCCGCGCCGGGGAAAAATCCGGAAAACTTGAGGGATCGCTGAAACTGGTCGCGCTACAGCTCAAAAAAGATTACGCACTTCGGCGCAAAGTCCGCGGAGCGATGGTTTACCCGATTATAGTCGTCATCGCCATGGTCGGCATAGGAATTTTAATGCTTCTGTACGTTGTCCCGACGCTGGTTTCCACGTTTGAAGAATTGAAAGTTGAGCTTCCTCTTTCCACCAGGTTCATAATTTTCATAAGCAAGTCAATTTTAGAAAGCGGTTTTATTTTTTTGCTTGGAGCGGCCATCTTGGGCTACCTCGCCTACCGCTTGGTAAAATCCTCCGGAGGCAAGGCGCGGATAGACTGGGTTTTCGCGCGCGCTCCGGTAATTGGAGGCATCAATCAAAAGTTCAACGCCGCGCGGACCTGCAGGACTTTAAGCTCGCTTATTTCATCCGGCGTTGAAATTTTGGAAGCGATTTCCATAACCAAGGAGGTCTTGCAAAACCATCTTTATCAAAATGTCCTGGAGGACGCGCGCGGCAAGATACAAAAAGGCGAAACGATAGCGAAAGCGTTTTTGTCTTCCGGAGACATTTATCCCCCGCTTGTCGGGGAAATGGTGGCGATTGGAGAAGAAACCGGCGAGCTTTCAGGGATGCTTTTGCGGCTCGCCGCTTTCTACGAAGGAGAAGTCGCGCAGGCAACAAAGGATTTATCAACAATCATTGAGCCCTTAATGATGATTATTATAGGAGCCGTCGTGGGGTTTTTCGCCGTCGCCATGATTTCCCCGATGTATAATTTAGTCGGAGCGTTTTAAACATGAAAGGCGCGACATTGCTTGAACTTCTCTTGAGCATTTTCGTGGTCGCTGTTATCGCCGGCATTCTGGTGTCGGCCTTTGGCGTGTTCCGCGAATCAAACGATTTGCGCGTCGCGCAAAATACGATTGTTGGCATGCTCAAAGACGCGCGTAGCCGCGCGATCGCCTCGGAAAGCAATTCCGTTTACGGCGTGCATTTTGAAACGGCCAAATCTGTCCTTTTCAAAGGCGCCGCCTACAACGTCTCCGACCCGGCAAACGAAACTTATACTCTCTCGCCCTCGCTCCAGATAAGCAATATAAATCTGGCGGGGGGGACGTCCGACGCAGTTTTTTCGCGGCTTCAAGGAACAACCACTTCTTTCGGAACAATCACTTTGTCTTCAAAAAACGCTCCGTCAAAAACCCGCGTTATAATCATTTATCAAACCGGCCTGGCGCAATAGTGTGCTAAAATAAAACCAATGAAACAGCGCGGGTTCGGGCTTTTGGAAATTGTCATTGCAGTGTCTTTAATCAGCGGGACGATTTTTTCTTTGGCCTTTGTTTTTTTGTTGGCGAACAAGCTGGAGGTGCGCGCTTCCAACCAGGTCCGAGCAAATTTTTTAGCCGAGGAGGGCCTGGAGGTTCTTCGCTCTTTGCGCGATAAATCCTGGTCGGACAATTTGGCGTCTCTCAACGCCGGAACCACTTATTATCTTTCTTTCAATCCGGTCAGTTCAAGCTGGAGCGTGACCACTTCAAACCCCGGGCTTATTGACGGCGTCTACGCCCGTTCTTTCGCCGTCGCCTCCGTGAACCGCGACGACTCTGACAATATTGTAAGCTCGGGCGGGACATTGGACCCGAACACGAAAGAATTCCGCGTCAGCGTTTCCTGGCAGGAGCGCGGGGTTTATTCCACGACGACCGTGAGCACTTATTTATCGGATATTTTTCAAAATTGATGCCGCGCGGGTACACAATTTTAGAAACGGTCGTCTACATCGGGATTCTCGCCGTAATAGCCGTGCTGGCGCTTGGCGCGATTCTTTCCGTATACCAAAGTTTTGCCAAAACGCAGATTGAAAGAAAGCTGGCCTTAAGCGGAGACGTCGCGCTGGAGACGATGGTAAAAGAGCTGCGCGCCGCCACGACCACCAGCCCCGCCGGCGTATTTGGCGCAAGCCCCGGCGCGCTGCAGCTGGGACCGAAAAGATTTTTCATTTCCGGCAGCACGCTTCAAGTAAAAGACGGCGCCGGAAGCCTGGAGAATCTCACCGCTTCCGATGTCACCGTCTCTGCTCTGATTTTCTATAAAACCGCTTCAACCAACTCCGAGATTGTCAAAATAGAAATGGCGCTCCAGGCAGGCAGCGGGATATTTTCAAAAACTAAAAACTTTTACGGCAGCGCAGTGTTAAGAGGAAACTATAAATGAAAAAGGGGCAAGCAGCACTAATAGCGGTGATTTTGATGCTGATTATAATGCTCTCGGCGGTTTTCGGGGCTTCAGCGGTCGCGCTCACGGAATCGCGCGCCGCCAACAAATCGCTCAATTCAAGATTTTCCTTTTTTGCCGCGGAAGCCGGGGTGGACGACGCGGTTTACCGGCTAAAGCGCGGCAAAAACCTGCCTTCGTCTTTTACCATTAACTTAAACGGCGCCTCGGCCCCGACGACGGTGGCAACCAACGGAGGGGTTAAAGAAATAAAATCAGTCGGGGCGTATTTCGGCGCAACCAGAGCGGCGCGGGCCACGCTTTCCAATTCAACCGGCGTTTCATTTTACTACGGCGTGCAGGTGGGAGAGGGCGGGCTTGAGATGGAGCAGAATTCGGAGGTCCGGGGAGCGGGCGGCGCGGCGGGAAGCGTTTATTCCAATGGCAATATTGAAGGCGAGAATGGTTCGACTATAACCGGCGACGCTTTTTTAGCGGGAGCTTCCACGATTTCGGGTGTGACGGTAGGTGGAAATATTCAAACTGGCCAATCGTCTTTGCCGATGCCGATTCCGGATGCCGTGATTCAAGCCTGGAAAAACGACGCGGCGGCAGGCGGAACCATCACTGGAAATTGCGGGGACAACGGCTCTCTGGGATGCAACATCGACAATAACGGCACGCTTCCTTTGGGTCCTAAAAAAATAAACGGCAATCTCGTTTTAACCAAAAAACAAACTTTAATTGTAACCGGAACGCTATATTTCACAGGCCACTTGGATATGGACAGCTCATCCGGCGCCGCAATAAAATGCGACCCGTCTTTTGGAACCAATAGCTGTATAGTGATTTTTGACGGCTGGATGCATATTAAAAATAATTCAGTCTTTCAGGGATCCGGAACTGCTGGAAGCTATATTCTTGTTTTAACTACCCTGCAGAATTGCAACGGACAAGACGGCGCGTCCGGATGCACGCATCACAATGCAGGCATAGATTTGCACAACAATGCCACTGGCGCGATATTTTATGCCGGAGATTCAATGATTAATTTGCATAACGGCGTAGGCGTTACAGAGCTTACCGCTTATAAATTACAATTGGACAATAACGCCGTCGTAACTTATGAACAGGGCTTGGCCAACGCTAATTTTTCTTCCGGACCCTCCGGCGGCTGGGATATTACCGGCTGGGCGGAAGTTGTGCCATAATCAATATATGAAAATCCCGATGCCGAATTTTTTAAAGCTCCCCATCTACGCTTTTGAGCTTTCGGACAGGTCGTACAAATATCTGCGGCTTGGCGAAGTGCGCGGAGGGACGGTTGTGAACGATTTTGGCGAAGGGGAAATTGCCGCGGGGGTGATTGAACACGGAGAAATCAAAAAAAGGGACGTGCTTGCGCCTCTCTTGAAAGAACTTTTTTTAAAAAAGGACATAAGGTTCGTGGCCGTTTCTTTGCCGGAAGAAAAAGGATTTCTGGAAAATGTCCAGTTGGCCGGAGTAAAAGAAGAAGAGATCAGGCAAGCGCTTGAGCTGCAGTTGGAGGAGCATATCCCCCTGCCTCCGGGCGACGTCTTATTTGATCACGAGCTTGCCCGCAAAGACAAAAATCATTTTGATGTGGTCATAAACGCTTTCCCCAGGACGCTCGTGGAAAGTTATCTTGATACTTTTTATTCAGCAGGCGCGCTGCCAACTTTTACGGAGTCGGAGCTTGCGGCCTCGGCGAGAGCGCTCATTCCGCAAAATTTCAGAGGCACCGCGATGGTTATAGACTGGGGTAAAACCCGCACCAGCTTCTATATAGTTGAGGACGGGCGCCTTCGCTTTGCCTCCACTATCAACATAGGCGGAGAGTCGCTTGATGCGGCCATCGCGAAAACCTTGGGCGTCAGCCAAAAAGAGGCGGAGAATTTAAAAATCAAAAATGGGTTGCTGCAGAATCAGGATTCCCTTCAGGTTTTCCAAGCCATCATCCCGACCGTGACGGCGCTTCGGGAAGAAGCGGAGAAATACATAAACTTTTGGCAAACACATTCCGAAAACAAAAAATTCCCGGAGAAAATTTTCCTCTCCGGCGGCGACGCCAATATGAAGGGGCTTGCGGAACATTTTGCGGAAGAACTCGGTGCGGAAACCGCCGTGGCGAATCCATGGGTCAATGTTAAATTTCCAAAATATTATCTGCCGGATATCACCAGGCAGCATGCGGTGCGTTTTTCGGCGTCAATCGGCCTTTCATTGGCGGCTAAAGAAAGAGAAGAAACGATATAATATGTATTTACTCACGCCGGCTTACGAAAAGGAGTTTAGAAAAGAAAAAATCGCGAGAGTCTCGGTAAGCTTTCTGGCTATGCTGATATTGGTTGCGGCGGCAGGTTTTATTTTCATGCTTCCTTCTTATTTCGTGTCGGTTTTTTCAAAAGATTATATTCTGCGGCAACTTAAAGCCGGGGAAGAGGTTTTCGCAAGAAAAGAATTCAAGAGTCTGGAAGAGCGGGTTGCCGGCGCCAACTCCCTGATATTTGCTTTTGAAAGAAACGAGGCCAAAAGATATCCGCTTTCCCCAATTCTTCAAAAAATCGCCCTCCGGACGCCGCCTGAAATCAGGATTGACTCAATTAACTTCGGCCGGGCCGGCCGAGAAGAAAACATATTCAGTTTCGGAATCCAGGGCGAGGCGGACTCGCGCGAAGACCTTTTGAAATATATTGAGGTTCTGCGGAGCATGGAGGAATTCGCCTCGGTAAATTCGCCGGTCACCAATCTGCTTAAAGAAAACCGCGCGTCTTTTTTCTTGGACATTAAAATTAAACCGGAGCGCTACAAATATGCAGAGGAGTAAAAAATGGTTTTGGGCCGCAGCCGCGCTGGAGACGCTGTTTTTGGCGGCGGTTTTGGGGTTCGGCTGGCTCACCTACGTAAAAATGTCCGCCGCTTCAAAAATAATTTCCGAGGCGGAGGCGAAAATGGCGGCTTTGGAGCAAAAAGAGCGGGAATTTGCGGCTTCGGAGGCGAACATAAAAGAGCTGGCCGGAGACATAGCCCTTTTGGAGAATTCTTTTTTGTCCGAGGGCTCGTTTGTGAAATTCATTGAGCTTTTGGAAGACGCGGCGCGGAAAACCGGCGTCAGGTTTTCCGCGCAAAACGCCCGCCTTCCATCCTCGGCCAAAGAAAAGGCCAGCATGACTTTTGAAATCACTGGCACCTTCAGAGTGGTTTTTAATTTCATTTCGCTTTTGGACAAAATACCTTACGCCGGGCTCGTGGAAAGCGCCTCCTTCTCTCCTAAAATAGAACAAGGGCAAAAGCGCACCGGGGAAATTACCGCCAAAATAAATTACATAATTTTTAACTACAATTTATGAATTTTAAGGAATGGATACCAAAAAGACGGGGGCCGATGACCATAGCCGGCATTTGGACAGCCGGAGTGGTTGCAGCGCTCGCCCTGCTCTCGGCGGCGCTCTGGGCGGATTTTCTGCTTTACAAAAATTTTGTTTCTGAAAAGGAAACGGCGGCGACGGAATGGAGCGCAGCCGCGCTCAAAAAAATCAATCTGGAAAGGGCGGGCAAAAAACTTCGCGAAGAAAAATCCTTTCTGGACAATCCAACATTCCCGTTTGTAGAAAGCCCTTTTTAGCGCTATAATTTCCTAGTTTGAAATATTCCCCTCGTAGCTTAACGGACAAAGCGGCGCTCTTCTAAGGCGTTGATGGGGGTTCAATTCCCTCCGAGGGGACAAGATAAAAATAAAAAGCAGGGGAGAATTCCCTGTCTCTCCCCTGTGAGTTGATGCGCCTTCAACGAGGCGCCATTGTTATCTTTTCAGCCCGGAGTATCTAATTCCGAGCCGCCTTCCTGCCTCCATCCTCGGTCGCCTTTTTGGGCGTGGGCTGGCGGTTTTTGAGCCGTCTGGTAGCGGCTCGTTACCATACAGGTACGCCAGTGCGACCTTACCCGAACGTGCCCATTACCAGACGGACGCGATGATCTCCGCTTTGTTGACCTTCGCCTTCTGCGTCAGTGCCAGCTGGAGACACGCGTCGGGTGCGCGTATGCGCTTCATAAAATCACCTCCTTCCGCTTTTAATTTTAGCAACTTGCCAGACGCAGTCAAGTTTGATATCCACAATAGAAATTGATAGAATTTTAATTATTTTGAGCGTGCCTGCGGGCCTATAGTTCAGTGGCAGAACGCATCCATGGCATGGATGAGGCGGGAGTCCGATTCTCCCTAGGTCCAAAACAATAATTCTTATATTTTGTCAAGGTGGCGAGATTTTAGCGTCGTGGTATTATAACTAATCATGTATTTGGAAGCCGAAAGGCCGTTAAATGAAATTCCCGACGAGGTGATTTTAAGAAAATCGCTTGCGAACCCGTCGCTTTTTTCCGTTTTGATTGATAAATACCAGATTCCTTTTGTAAGGAAAGCGCAGGGAATTGTGCATTCCAAAGACGAAGCGGAGGATATTGTCCAGGAGACCTTCACGAAAATTTATCTAAACGCCAGAAAATTCAAAAAACAGCCCGGGGTGGAGTTCAAAAGCTGGGCCTGGCGGATTTTGGTGAACACCTCGCTTACCCATTACCGCAAGCTCAAAAAGACCTTCGGCGACGTTGGGTATTTGGACGAAATTTTATCCGGAGACGAAGAGGCCGAGGCGCTTTTCGCGGTGGAAGACACTCTGGACAGGGACGAAAATATCGCCGGGGTCAGGGACGCCATTGAAAAAATGCCTCCCGAGGCGGCCGAGCTGCTACGGGCGCATTATGTGCAGGACCGCCCCTACGCCGAAATAGCCAGAAAACACGGCATTTCCATAGGGGCATTAAAGATGAAACTTTTTCGCGCCCGCAAGGTTTTAAAGGATGTAATCAAGGAAGTATAAAAGCATAAATAATATGGCTGCTAGCTTAAAAACAAAAATAATGAGGCGGGTTTACGCAATCTGGTTTGTCCGGAGGGTTTTGCCGACCGGTTTTGCCAGCGCGTTTTTCATGAACGTGGCGCTGAAAAAGACGGCAGAGCGCTTTTTCGTATCGCAGATTTTCGCGAATTTTTACGCCGTGGCGAAGGCGAATATCTGGGCTGTGCCGAATTTTATCGCTTCCGCTTTCAATAATGTTGAGCCGTCGGTTTTAGTGCTTATCTCCATCGCCGGCCTTCTAGGCTTCAGTTTGGCTATTGAGCTTTGGAGGAGCGTTCGCAGCGTTGCCGCGGGGGCGCAGCTTGCCGCATTAAGCGCGCGCAGCAAATAACGGCAAAAAATTTAAAAAAGGTCGGTTTAAAATCAGAAAACCTCCCCGATGGGGAGGTTTTCTTTGTTTTATTTTAGATTTAGATAGTACCATACTTTTGCTATCGCCGAAGTATGGTCATAAGAAGCAAGGACACATTATTTTAATTTCGGTAGGGGTGAGATTCCCCGCCTGCCAAAGCTGCGCTTAGGCGTTGCGGGCAGGGAACTCACGATCGGGGCGGAGGCGGGAGGATTCGAACCTCCGAGCCGCTTGCGCGGCTTCCGGTTTTCAAGACCGGTGCCTTCAACCGCTCAGCCACGCCTCCGCGCTCCAAACAAGTTTAGCGCGTTTTTCTTTCATTTTCAATAAAAGCGTTCTATACTCTAAATACTATGCCGTCTTGGTTTTTGGCAAACGCGATTTTTCCCATAACTTTTTCCCTTTGGGGGATAGAGGCGCGGAGCACCCTGGATATTTTGGTCGTGGCGGTTTTGCTCTACGCAGTTATTTTTCTTTTCAAAAAAGCCCACTCGCTTTTTTTATTCAACGGCGTCGGCATATTGGTTCTCATCTACATCGCCGCGCGTTATTTTGACCTTTATTTAACAAGCTTCCTCTTTAGTTTCTTTTTCGGATTTTTCGTGATTATTTTCGTAGTCGTTTTCCAGCGCGAACTGCGGCGGCTTTTTGAATGGCTCTCGGCATGGGGACACTTTTCCTATTCGCGGAGGGAGCTTGTTCCGGAAGCCGCGGCAAACCAAGTAATTCAGGCGGTGGAGCAGCTGGCGAAAACAAAAACAGGGGCCTTAATCGTCTTTCCCGGCAAAGAGCCGATTGACGTCTTAACCGAAGGAGGAATTTTGCTGGGCGGCCGCGTATCCGTTCCGCTGCTTTTGAGCATTTTTGATGCGTCTTCCCCCGGGCACGACGGCGCGGTGATTATTCAGGGAGACCGCGTCCGCGCGTTTGGAGTATATTTGCCGCTTGCCCTCAAGGCGGAGAAGTTAAAAAGTTTCGGAACCCGGCACCGGGCCGCCCTCGGGCTCGCGGAGCGAGCGGACGCGTTTGTAATCGCGGTTTCCGAAGAAAGAGGAACCGTTTCCATTGCCGAAGACGGGGTTCTTACCACATTAAAAAAGCCGGAAGAGCTATCCATTCGCATGCATGAATTTTTGCGGGCCAATTTGCTTGAAACGGACCTCCGCAAAAAATACTGGCATCCCTTCGTCAATTTAAGAGAAAAAATCATCGCCCTCCTGCTGGCCTCTTTTTTGTGGTATGTGTTTGCAGTTCAGCTGGGAGGCGGGACAATCACCCGCAACTTTGACGTTCCCGTGGAGTTTCGCGCTCTGCCTGCGGGATACGTTATTCAAGACGTAAATCCGATAGAGGCCAACCTTTCTCTTTCCGGAAAAACGCAGGACTTCAATTTTCTCAACGCCGAGCGCCTCAAAGTCGTCGTGAACGTTTCGGAGGCGAAAGAAGGAAAACAGCGCTTTACGGTAACCAATGAGAGCATCGTGAACGTCCCCGCCGCGCTTTCGGTGGCAAAGACCTCCCCGAAAACAATACAATTTAACATCAAAAAAATCCCTCAAGAAAAAGCAAAAGCGGGGAATTAAAAACGAACCAAATTCATTTTCGGAAGCGGGAGGATTCGAACCTCCGAAGCCCTTTCGGACTTACCGGTTTTCGAGACCGGCGCCTTCAACCGCTCAGCCACGCTTCCATTTAAATTATTTTGCCTGTCCGCCCAGTAGGAGTTGAACCTACAACCTTGTCCTTAAGAGGGACCTGCTCTGCCAATTGAGCTATGGGCGGATTAATTTTTAGATTATACATTTTTTGCCACAAAAATCAAAATATGGTAAGCTCTTTTACATAATGAATCAGCTGATTAATTTATTTGATAAACACGGCTTTTATTTTTTTCTCGGGCTTTTGGTTTTGAATCTTGCCGCTTTCGCGTGGGTGTTTGTGTTGCGCAGGAATTTCAAGAAAATCTTCGGCGGCTCTCCAACTGGCGGATTGGATTTGGAAAAAGTTCTGCTGGATTTAAGAGACCGCCAGAATTCCGCGGATAGAATTTTTGATGAACTAAAAGGCAGGATAAAGTTTTTGGAAGACGCTTTACCGAAAGACATCCGCAAGGTCGGGCTTGTCAGATACAACCCCTTTTCCGACGCGGGCGGCGACCAAAGCTTCGCTTTGGCGCTTTTAAACGACAAAAACGACGGCGTTGTAATTTCTTCTCTTTACGGAAGGGAGATGAACAGGATTTACGCCAAGCCGATACAGGGCGGCTCGTCGCAGTATCAATTAACGGAAGAAGAACGGACAGCCATACAAAATGCAAAATAGACCGCCAATTGTAGTCGTGATGGGGCACATTGACCATGGCAAGACAGCGCTTTTGGATTATATAAGAAAGACCAATGTTGTGGCCGTGGAATCCGGAGGCATTACCCAGCACATAGGCGCTTATGAAGTTGAACACGCCGGCAAAAAACTGACTTTTCTGGATACGCCGGGGCACGAGGCGTTTTCCAAAATGCGCTCGCGTGGGGCAGTGGTCGCTGACATCGCCATATTGGTTGTGGCGGCGGACGACGGGGTTAAGCCGCAAACGGAGGAGGCGCTGGCCACGATAAAAAGCGCCGGCATTCCTTTTTTGGCCGCCATAAATAAAATTGACAAGCCAGCGGCGGACCCGGAGCGGGTGAAAAACGAGCTTGCCAAAGAAGAAGTGTTTTTGGAAGGGCGCGGCGGAAATGTGCCCTTCGTTGAAATTTCGGCAAAGCAGGGCACGGGAGTGGACAAGCTCTTGGAGACCATTTTACTAATGGCCGAGATGGAAAACCTCCCGGCCGACACCAAAGCGTTCGCGGGCGGAGTGGTTATTGAATCGCACCGCGACCCGAAGCGCGGCGTGACATCCACTTTGCTCATAAGAGGCGGCACTTTGAAAAAGGGGGAGTATGTCGCCGCCGGAGGGGCGGTCGCCAAGGCGAGGATTTTGGAGGATTTCAAAGGAGACCCGATAGATTTCGCTGGCCCGTCTTCCCCGGTTTTGGTTGTCGGCTTTGACAAGCCGCCGCAGGTGGGCGCAGAGTTTAAGGCGTTTTTTTCACAAAAGGAAGCAATTGACGCCGCCCGCACCGCCGGAGAAAAACCCGCGCCCGGTTTCTTCCCGCCGGGAGGTTTTATAGGTCTTGTCATCAAAGCCGATGTTTCGGGCTCGGCGGAGGCGATTGAACACGAAGCGGCAAAGCTGAAAGATATAAAAATATTGCGCTCGGAAGCCGGCGAGGTGTCCGAAGACGACATCAAGCTTGCTTCCACCGCCGCGAATTCTTTGATTCTGGCTTTCAAGGTCGGGCTTTCATCAACCCTTCGCGAGCTTGCTTTGCGGCTGGGCGTGGAGGTGGCGCAGTTTGAAATCATATATGAGCTGGCGGATTTTCTTAAGAAAAAAACAGAAGCGCTCCTACCCAAAGAAGAAATAAATAAAATCCTAGGGCATGCAAGGGTGCTTAAGATTTTCAAGGCGGACGGAAAAACCCAGATAATAGGCGGTAAAGTTCAGGACGGCCTAATTCGCCGCGGAGCGGAATTCAGCGTTTTTCGCCGCGAGAAAAAAATAGGCGAAGGGAAAATCGAAAATCTACAGGAAGGGCGAGTAAACGCCTCCGAGGTTGAAGCCGGAAAAGAATTCGGGGCGCTTGCGAGCTCAAAGATATCAATAGCCGAGGGAGACATATTGGAAATTTTAGGATGATGGCGCACCAAGCGGAAAGATTTTCGTCTTTTTTGAAACGAGAACTCAACGGATTTCTGCAGCGGAACGCTCCGCATGATGAAGGAGTGTTTATTTCCGTTGCGAAAATTCACGCGCCCGAAAGGTCGGACAAGGCCGAGATTACCTTATCCGTTTTCCCGGAGAAAGCGGCGAAGGGAACCATTAAGTCCGTAAAAAAAATGGCTGGGGAGGCGCGCAAATATCTTGCTTCGCGCTCGCGCCGCCGGTTTATACCCAAAATAATTTTTTTGGTAGAAGAAGACGCGGAGAAAACGACCCGGCTTGAAAAATTGCTGGACGGCATGAAAAGTAAAAGCAACTGATTTTTTGCGGCCAGCGAGAATTGAACTCGCGTCTCGTCCTTGGCAAGGACGCATTCTACCACTAAACCATGGCCGCAGAATTATTATTTATTCTAGCATTGGGCAGGGTGGGATTTGAACCCACAACCCTTGCGGGATACGGTTCTAAGCCGTACGCGTATACCAGTTCCGCCACCTGCCCAAACAGAGTTCTTAGGCGCCGGAGGGAATTGAACCCTCGTATAGCGGTTTTGCAGACCGCCGCGTTAGCCACTTCGCCACGGCGCCGATTTGCCCGGGGTGGGATTTGAACCCACAAGCCCGAAAATGGGCCAAGGATTTTAAGTCCTTTGCGTATACCAGTTCCGCCACCCGGGCGTTAGGTTGAGACCGGCGGATTGAGTCCCTGACAGGACGATGGGGAGGGGATTGGGATGGAAGGACTCGTGCCAAAAATGGTCCTGTAAATTGCAAACGTGATTCCCCACATTGCCAGCATCGCAAAGAGCCCGACAATCCCGTAAATAATGTATTTTCGCCCTTCCGCCACCTTTTTTTCATCCCCGCCGGCAATGACATACTGGATTATTCCCCATGAAAAAACAACCGTGGCCACGATGAAAAGCAAGGCCTCCACCTGCCCCAAGACGACGACAATCCTGCAGATTATGGTTGTAATAGTCATTTAAAAAAGTTTTGTAAAACCGTGATAATGGCTTTGGCCGAGGCCATAACGACAAGGCCCAAAATTCCCCAAGTCATGTGTTTTTTTCCTCTGGCGCGGGTTTTGAAGCTCATTCCTCCGGATGGGCTTGCTTCCCCGGCGGAAGCCCCGGCGATGAACTCCACCACTCCGAAGAGAAATACCACGGCGGCCAAAGCAAAAAGCAAAGTCGTTATAGGGTCAATGAGCGACCTTTGCACGATACCAATAATATCATCTATGGTTTTGGCTTCGGCCCGCGGCATCGGCGCTTTTTAAATCTGTGGCCGAACGTCGCCCGGACCGCCGGGGATTACCCCGCCTCCGACTCCGAATTGCGCGACAATCGCCCTGACCACTCCCCAGATGGCTATCATGACGAAAAGTCCGACAAGCCCGAAGATGATAAATCTGCGGCCATCGGCCAATTTTTCCTCATCCCCGCCGGCGGTAACGTATCTGATAACGCCCCAAAGAAAAACAATGGTGGCGACTATCATAAGAATCGGGATGACCCGGTTCAAAACGGATTCAAGCTGTGCCAAGATAGAAGTCACGTTCGCCGCGTAAGCGAAGAGCGGCAAAGCAAAAGCGGAACTTACTGCGATTTGCGTTAGAGTTTTTTTATTCATAGTTTTATTTTAATTTATTTTTTAACTTTTAATGCTTATTGACTTTTTTTTCGACCTTTTTTAATTTTAAAGTTTCTTGGCGAAATCCACTATGGCGCTGGCGATGGCGTAAGCGCCCACCAAAAGCGCCGTTCCGACAATTGTCCAGTAAAAGGTTGATTTGGCTTTTTTGAGCTGTTCGTCGTTGCCCCTTGCCGATACGAAGAGAAACCCAGACCAGACAAGAAACACGGTTGCTAAGGGAATACCTATTTTAACCATAAGGTCAGCGAACCCCTTGACCACTGCGCCGAAAGACCCAGCGTTAATCGGGTTTTTAAGCTCATAAAACGGCTCAACGGCCCTCGCCCGGACTCCTAAATTCACCATAGCATAAACAAGGCCGAAAAGGAAGAACTTAGCGCGGTTTAGCATAGGTTTATTATACATATTTTTAAGGGAAAACCACATGGATGTGGTTTAGCTGTTTAAGCTGGGCTTCCGTAAACGGAGTGCCCCCGTTGCTTATCAAACAACTGGTTTTGCTTGAACGCAAATCTCCATTCTGGCTTTCGCATATTGCCTCTCTGGATAAAAAACTTGCTCTGCGGCGCAGCGCGGTAAGCGCCGGGATTTCAACCGCGCCGGAACAAGACGGTTTAATGTCAACTACCGGCTTGCCTATGCCATGGGTTTGGTGCAGCGCGCCTTCGCCTTCCGTGCCTCCGCTTATGCAAAATCCTCCGGACGTCGCCAGCGCTTTAAGCCCCGCGGCCGCGCCCAGCGGCAGGCCTTTAAGGTCTGTGCAGTTCGTGGTTTGGCCCGCCGTGCACGGGCTTTTATTAATTTCTATGCCGGTATTTTGGAAATACGCCCTTGCCGCTTCTTCTGTTTGGAATGTCCCCGCCGGAGGAGTAATGGGTGGCGGAGGCGCGATTGGAGAAGGAGTCACAATCGGCGCAGGGCAGGCGTTAATTGACTCCCAAGACCACGTTAGCTTGCCTTGCCCCAATGTGTTTATTATTGTGTTCACTATAAGCCACGCTCCGAAAGCGATGAAAATTCCTATAACGCTGGATGTAAGTATATTTTTGCCTTTTTCAATCTGCGCCGGCTTGCCGGAGCTGGTCAGCCACACAATTCCCCCGATTAAAAGCGCGAGCGCCAAAATCGGAAGCGCAAGCCCTTTGAGCAGAAAATCAACTATGTTGCCGGCCAAATACCAGAGATAGCACGGGTCGCACGCCGGATAATTCCCGTATCCGCAAGGAACAAGTCCCGCAATTAAAATTTTATTTTTCGTAATCATATCTCTCCCAACCGGCTTTTGGCTTTTTCCAGGGCGTCGCGCAGGGTCGTAGAGCGGCCAGTGGCGGCGTCCTCTATTAATTCTCTAAAAATAGCGTCGGTTCTCAAGGGATCGGGGTTTGGCCAGATTTGCAGCGCCAAAACGGATTCGGCGAAAGCCGACTTTGCGGACTCTCCCAGATAGTTCGGCAAAATGTCGCGGCGGAGCGACACGTTCGCCGCTTTGTCGGCGTAAGCCGCTGAATTTTCCTGCTCGCTTAAAAATTTTATAAATTCCCAGGATTGCCTCTGATTCCGCGAGGCCTTGGGCACGGCAAGCGCGAAAATCTCGCCGGCGGTTATGTTTTTGGGGGCGTCGGCAAGCTGCGGCAGGGGGCTTACTCCGAAAGACAGATGCGGATTTTTGTTTGTTATCTCAACGTACTCCGATATCCGCCCAAGATACATCGCCAACTTGCCCGCTATAAAAAACTCCTCCGCCTCCGGCAGGGCGCCTGACCATCCTTGAGCGGTTTTTCTCGGGTTTGCGAAGTCCGTCATAAACCTTAAGGACGATTCCGCCGGCCGGAGAGTCGTCTGCCCGACGTTTAAGGGATTGTTTAAGACAACCTCGCCGGAATTATTTATTATTTTCTCGCCGGATTGGAGAAATAAAGCCGTCAGAACCAAGGGAGCGTTTTTGATGTTTGTCCCCCTCCCCAAAGCCGCGCCGGAGATAAGGATATTTCCGGAAGAATCCTTTTTTGTAAGCTTCGCCGCGTCGTCAAGAAATTCGTCCCAAGTTTTTGGCGGGAGCGTGAGCAGGTTTTTTGAAAAAATGTCTTTGTTCCAGTAAAGCACCGCTGCGTCGGCGTAAAACGGCGCGCCGAGAACCTCTTTTTTATCTCCCAGAAAAACAGCGCCCGCGTCAACATAGTTCTGCCGGATTTCCCTTTCCGTAAAGAGAATCGGAGGGGCGGAGGCGAGCTTGTCTTTGTGTTTTTTAAGATAGCCGGCCGGGAAAACTATAACGTCGGGCGAGTTCCCGCTGGCCAGCGCGTTTAAAAGGTCGTTTTCAAAATTTTCCGTGGTAACCCTTTTGTAGCGCACTTCAAAATTCGGCCTGCTCTCTGAAAATTTTAAAATAAGGTCGCGCATCAAGGCCTCGTCGCCGAACCCCCACATAACCAAGTTTGCCGCAGTTCCCTCGTCCATGCGCAGGCCCGGCATTGCGCCGGTAAACACCAGAACGACAACGACCGCCAGTATCACCGCCCCGCCGATTATCGCTATCTGCAGTTTATCCATTATTATTTATTGAAAATTAAGCCGTAATGGTGCGACCCGGCTGCGAATTCCTTGAAAAATTGGAAGCCGGCGCCCTCCATATTTTTTTTGGCCTCCTCGCGGCTGATTCTGTGCTCAAGCGGAGGAACGGCTCCGGAGGCGCTGTCTTCCCATTCCACAACCATCGCGCTCCCGCCTTTTTTTAAAATTCTGTATGCCTCTTTTGCCACCGCGTTTTTGTCTTCCGCCTGAAAAAGTATGTTCGCGATAAGGACTTTGTCCGCGCTTTCGTCGCGCAAGCCGGAGCCCTGCGGGAGCTCCAAATCGGCGCGTTGCGGCTCTATGTTGAAGAGGTGGAAAAGTTTTATTTTGGCGCGCGTGGCCTCCAGCGCTTCCGGGCGGATATCCAGCGCGTAGACTTTCCCCTGCGGGCCGACTCTTTGCCCCAAGGGCAATGAAAAAAATCCCGCCCCGCAGCCAAAATCGGCGACTTTGTCGCCCGGGCGGATATCCCAAACCCCCAAAACTTCTTCGGGCTTCATAAACCCATTTGGCATGAGTTTATTTTAACAAAAAAACAAACCTTTAAGCATACTTGACAATATTGTAAAAAGGAGTATAATTGGACAAGATTAAAGTATTGGCAGTTTCGCATGTGCTTACGCGGACACTTAGCGAAAATGCCCCCTACAACCTCGGGCAGAGGGAAGTTCCCCGCAGACAGCGGAGGAAAGGAGGATTTAAAAATGAAGTATGGCGAATTGACTCTGGGACAGGTGGAAGCCATCGTCAACAAGATTGGCGGGGTGGACGGCGTCAGGCGCCTACTGGCAGGAGAGCTATCGGTAAGGGCCACAGAGGAGTCAAAACTTCTGGAGCTCCTTGGTACCGTGACCATCCCCGCAAGAGCCGAAAGGTTTGTCGTGGCCGAGAAATTCGTGGTGGACACGAGCGAGAACGCCAAAGTGAAAATCTCCTATCTTGGAGAGAACCTCAAGGCCTTGTTTCTCGGCAAAACTGAGAATCCGATGGGTGAGAGCTCACTTTGCTACCACAAGCTTTGCAGGTACTCGCGGGACATTCCTATCATCAGCGAGCTCGGCGAGGAGAAAGCCGAGACCACGCTTGCCGAAATCTACGTTCTCTTGGAGCGGCAGAGAAACGGCAAGAAAGGGGTTCTCCTTACGAATGGAGCCGCGAACATTTTCTATGTTCGCAACATTCATGGAGACCTCTGCGCGGTCCTTGCGCTCTGCCGTGAGGACGGCTGGCTCGTGAACGCGTACTCCGTTGGGTCTCCGCGCGTGTGGAACGTTGGCATCCTCGTCTTTTCCCGCAACTGATACTTTTTATTCCTTTGACCCCTCCGTTTTAGAGCCAAGTGTTTGCAAGCGCTTGGCTCTTTCTTTTTATCTTGATATTATTACGGATGAACTTTGCTGGCATCTCCGGCCAAGGCTTGAGGTGGCAAAATTCCGGTAGGAATTTTTTATTCCGCAAAGCGCGCGCGAGTGTTGCTTTTCCGATTTTGAATTCTTTATATCCTTTTTGAATTTGTTTTTGTAGAGAAGCATTATTTAGTTCAAGAAAATCTTCCATATCTTCAAAATCCACGATACCAGCTATTGGTTTGCCTTGTTTTTCCACCACCACAAAATCGCCGCTTCGTAATTTACCAACGATGCCGGGCAATTTTTCTTTTGCTTCTTGGATTGAAAGTGTTTTGACCATGCTTTTAGTATAGCGTTAAAAACAACACAGTCAAACCTATTTCCTCTGCCTGCGGATGAAGGCGGGGATGGAGTCCCAGTCGGAGTCCTCTTCGGACGCTTGGGGAATCACTTTTTTTGCTCCGTTTTGGGAGGATGTCTGTTGGGCGATTTTAGGCGCGGCCTGCTGGGTTACTTTCATCGGCCCGAAAAGCGTCGCCGATTTGCCGACATGGTCGTCCGGGAAGCCGGAGGCGATGACCGTTATTTTTATGTCTCCTTTTTTAAGCCGTTCGTCCTGAATCGCGCCGAAAATCACTTTGGCGTCTTGGTCTATTGAAGAGGTGATAATTTTCGCGGCCTCGTTTATCTCCCACATTGTAAGGTCCGGCCCGCCGGAGACGGCGAAAAGCACTCCGCGCGCGCCGTTTATGGAAATATCCAAAAGAGGGGAGCTGACCGCCGCCCGGGCGGCTTCTTCGGCGCGCGCTTCGCCGCGCCCCAAGCCGATGCCCATGAGCGCGCTTCCTGCGTTTTGCATGACGGCGCGGACGTCGGCGAAATCAACGTTGATTACTCCCGGGACGGTTATGAGGTCGGAGATGCCTTCAACCGCGTGGCGTAAAACTTCGTCGCACATGGCGAAAGCGGAAAGAAACGGAGTGCTCTTGGCGACAATAGAAAGCAGTTTGTCGTTTGGAATTACAATCAGCGCGTCCACCGCTTCGCGGAGCTTGATTAGCCCTCCTTCGGCAATGCGAGAGCGCTCCAGCCCCTCAAAAGCGAAGGGCTTGGTGACGACTCCGATAGCCAGCGCGCCATCTGCTTTGGCGGCTTGGGCGACTATCGGCGCCGCGCCTGTGCCCGTCCCTCCGCCCATCCCGCAGGTTATAAAAACCATGTCCGCGCCCTTGAGCGCCTCGTGGATTTCGTCTTTTGTTTCTTCAGCGGCCTGCCTGCCAAGCTCCGCGTTCATTCCTGTGCCAAGCCCTTTGGTTATTTCTTTGCCTATCCTGATTTTTTTATGCGCCAAGCTTTGGTGCAGGTCCTGCGCGTCTGTATTTACGGCAATAAATTCCACACCGCGCACTTTGGAGCGTATCATGTGGTTCACGGCGTTTCTGCCGGAGCCGCCAACGCCTACGACTTTAATTCTGGCAAAAGATTCAATATCTGGTTTAATATGCGGCATGAATTTTTGGTTTAATAAAACAACTCTATCTTAGCGACGGAGCAAAAATGCGCAAGGTTGACCCCCACACCAAAACGTGTTGGTGTGGGGGTTGACGCAACTACGGTAAAAAGGCGCGGAGCCAGTGGAAGAGCGAACCCGAGCGGCCGCGGAAAAATGGCGAGGTGCTGGAATTTTGGTCCAAAGCCGTAAGCGCGGCGCCGACAGCGACCGACCAGGCCGGATTTTTAACTTTTTCTTTGAACCCCCCCAAATTTTCCGGCTCGGCGACTCTGGCGTGGAGCTTAAGCCGCTCCCTCGCTAAAATTTCTATGCCCGGCAAGTTCGCGCCTCCGCCCACGAGCGCCACGCCGGAAGCCAAAAGCCCGGCGCGCTCGTATTTTTTTAAATGTTTTTCCGCGAGCTCAAAAATATCGTCCAGCCGCGCTTCTATTATTTCAGAAAGCTTTTTTTTGGAGTAAGCTCCGTAAACTAAATCCTCTCCGCCGCGCGAAGTTTTTTTGGGCGGCGCGCTTTCTTGGCGCAGAGAACCGTAATTTATTTTTAACTTCTCCGCTTCTTCAAGCGTGGTGCGGAATCCCGTCGCGATGTCGTGGGTAATATTGGCCGACCCGAAAGGAAGAACCTCCAGCGAATAAGGGAGCCCTTCTTCAAATAAAATGATTGAGGTGGTGTTTGAGCCGATGTCCATTAGCATCACACCGACCTCTTTTTCCCGCTCGCTCAAAACCGCTTTCGCCGCCGCCAAGGGGCTCGCGATGACCTCTTCTATATTCACATCCGCCTCATCAAAGGCCTTTATGGCGTTTTTTAGGGCTTGTGAAAAAGCGGTAACGAACAAAACTTCCGCTTCCAGCCGGATTCCCAACAGCCCCACCGGGTCGCGCGCCACAATTTCGTTATCCACGCGGTAGATGACCGGGAATTTATGCAGGACTTCCTTATTTTGCAACCTGCTTAAATTGGTTTCGCTCGCCTGCACTGCTCTGGAGGCGTCTTCTTTGGTAATCTCGCCGTCGGCGCGCGATACCGCGACCAGCCCTTTTGATTTTTGAAAAGCAAGCCCGGCGCCGCCGATGCCGATGTGCGCGCCGCGGCTTTTTATGCCGGTTGATTTCTCCAGCGCCCTCACGGCTTCTTTAACCGCCCGCCCTGCTTCCTCCGGCTCGGTGATTGTCCCTTTTCTGATTCCTTTTCCGAGCGCCGCGCCGACGCCGACTACCCGCGCCGCGCTTTCTCCGGGGACGGTCTCAATGGCGACCGCCTTGACCGAATCCGTGCCCAAATCTATTCCGATTGCTCCCGATTGGCGCATTATTTTAAGTTAAGTATGTTTAATGTTTTTAATTCTTTCCTCCTCATTATTTTGTATCCTTTCTCTGTCTTGTGGTTAAAACCCAAGAGATGGAGCGCGCCGTGCGTAAAGAGGCGCGGCAGATTACTTTTCTTAAAATTTAAAAAAATTTCCCCCTTGTTTTTCTCCAGCAAAAACGAAAGCACGTCCGCGGTTTTATTTTTGTTTCTGTAAATCCTGTTTAGCCGCCGCATAAAGGGGGGAGGGGCGAAGACGACGCTTAATTCAAAATTTCTGCGCGCGGAGAATATTTTATTGTAAAGCCGTTTCAGAATTTTCGTGTCCTTGTGGGGTTTGGTAAGGTTTTTAAACTCAATCATGCCGGCTTATTGAGCTCTCTCTTGAGCGTTTCGGAGATTCTGTCGCCCGAGGCTTTGTTTTTGAGCGTGGGCATAATTATTTTCATAACCTTTCCGAAATCCGTTTCGGACGCGGCTCCTGCCTCCCGTATGCCCGCAAGGACAACCCGCAAAAGCTCATCATCCGGAAGCTCCGGCGGCAGGTATCCTTGGAGTATCTTAAGCTCAACTTCCTCTTTTTTTGCCAAATCCTCCCTGCCGCCCTTTTTGTATTCGGCAATGGAATCTTTCCTTTTTTTGGCTTCGGATGAGATTACGCCCAGCACCTCGTCGTCGGAAAGGCCGATGTCTTTTTTTCTCAACTCAATTTCTTTGCCGGTTATGGCGGCCGCCAGCATGCGCAAAGCGGAAAGGCGCGCCGCATCCCCGCCCTTTAGAGCGCTCTTTTGGTCCTCCGCGATTTTACTTTTTAAATTTTCCGCCATCTCTTGTTTTATTTTATACAAATTACTGCACTTTGCCCAGCTTTCTTAAGCGGTGGATTTCTTTTTCCCATTGAATGCGGCGCAGGGCCTCGCGTTTTTTTTGGTAACTTGACTTAGGCGAGGCGTAGTACCTGCCGGCGCGGGCGCGCGCCAAAAATTTGCTTTGCTGGATTATTTTCGCAAAGCGCCGAAGCATGCTTCCTGCCGATTCATTTTCTCTTTTTCTTACTTCAACCATAATTTTATTTCCAGCCGCCTAAAATATGCAGATGCACGTGGTCTATTACCTGCCCGCCTTCGCGGCCGACGTTAAAGACCAGTTTGTAGCCCGCAAGCCCGAGCTTCTCCGCGCCCTCTTTAGCGATGTGTATTAAGTGTCCTATTAAGACCTCGTTTTCATGTCCCACTTCTTTAATAGAAGGGATATGTTTTTTGGAAACGACTAAATAGTGAATTGGCGCCGAAGGGTGAATGTCCCTGATGATAACAGCGTCCGGAGTTTCCTGCAACACCTCCGCCGGGATTTCCTTTTTTACGATTTTACAAAATATGCAGTCATTCATACTTTGTTTTTCAAGCGTTTATAAATTTTATCGCGGCGGTCAGCGGCTAGGAGCTGGACAACATGGTCAGAGCGGAATTTAAACCCTACTCGATAATCGCGTATAATCCGAAAAGAAAATAAACCTTGAAGCGGCGGGCTTAAGGGCTTAGTATGAAGCTGCGCATCAAATGGGTCGTTTTCAATAATCTCTAAAAGTTCTGCAAGCTTATCTTGGCATTCCATTGGTAGTTTGCGAATATCTTTAAGAAAATCTTTATCATAAACAACCTCACTTTTTTGATCGGACATGATTTAAGAAAGATACCCCGTCCGTAAACCGATAAAGGGGGGCTTGGTTTTGCGAACGGCCAAGCATTTTTTTTACGAAAGCGTCTTTATACTCGCCTTCAAGGTCTTTCAATGGAGCAAAAAGAAATTGCTTCATTTGCCGCAGATCACTTTTTAATTCTTTGATATCTCCATCAAGTTTTTTAACAAGAGTTAAAGTAGTCATATTGCATATAGTCTAGCAAATATTAATTATTAATGCAAATGGAGTGTCCACATCTATTTAAAAGCGGGATTATTGAGCGAGTGAATATCCACGCGCTTTATTTTTTCTTGAGTTTAGCTTTTATTTTTTCAATCAATTTGGTCTGCAGTACCGATTCTTGGATGCCTTCCTCCATGTCGCGGATGAGGATTGAGCCGTCCATGGCTTCTTTTTGGCCCAAAATCAAAGCGAGTTTGGCGCCGATTTTGGAGGCGATGTTGAGCTGGGTTTTTAAATTGTCGCGCGAAATGGATTCTCCCGCTTTGATTCCCGCCGCGCGGAGCTCTTCCATAAGATTGAAGCTCCGCTTCTTGGCCGCGGGGCCGATGTGTATCAAAAAAACTTTCGCTTCCTGGTGTGGCGCCGGGGCGATTTCCAGCCGCTTCATTTCGTGGATAATCCTTTCCATGCCCAAACTCATTCCGACTGCGGGCAGGGGTCTTTCTCCCAAAATTGATGCGAGGTCGTCGTATCTTCCGCCTCCGACCAGAGCCGTAGCGGCCGCTCCGGCCGCCGCTTCCGGGCCATCTTGTTTTTTCCCTTCTTCCAGAAAAATTTCAAACACCGTCCGCCCATAATAATCAAACCCTCTGACCAGAAAGTTGTCCAAAAGGTAGGGGATTTGCCCTTCGTCCAGAAATTCCAAAACGGATTTGAAATGCGTTTTGCACGTTTCGCAAAGGCGCTCAATCATCTGCGGGGCCTGGGCTTTTAGCTCCGCGCATTCTTTTTCTTTGCAGTCCAAAATGCGCAGCGGATTGTCTTTGAGCCGGCGCTTGCAGTCCTTGCAAAGATAGTTGAATTTTTTTCGGTAGTAATTTGTAAGCTCTTTTTTGTAAGCAGGGCGGCAGTTTTTATCCCCTATGCTGTTTATGTGAACTAAAAGGTCATTTTTCCAGCCAGAAGCTGGTCCCTGCCCGTCCGGCAGGCGGGCGTCTTTGGCGGAAAATCCGATTTCGCGGAGAATAAGATAGGCGATTTTAATGGTAAGCGCGTCCAAAACGGCGTCGTCGCTGCCCAGAATTTCCGCGCCGAACTGGCGGAATTCGCGGAATCGCCCGCGCTGCGGCTTTTCGTGCCTGAAAAAAGCGCCTTCATAATAAAGCTTCACGGGCTGCGGCCAAGAGCCCATTCCGTTTTCAAAATACGCGCGCACGATTCCAGCCGTTCCCTCCGGCCGGAGCGCCAAAAAATCGCCGCCTTTGGTGCGAAACGTATACATTTCTTTCTCCACGACGTCGCTGGTTTCCCCCAACGGCCTCAAAAAAAGCCCGGCTTGCTCCAGGTGAGGGGTCTTAATCGGCAAAAATCCGTAAAACTCGGCGATCTCGCGGGCCCTTTCCAGAATCATCTCCATGTATCTGATGTCTCCGTGAAGGATGTCGTGCATTCCTTTCGGCGAGCGGATGATTTCTCTTTTTGATTTTTTCGGCATATTAATTTTGGTCGGTTACAAATCCGGCCTTGGCTATCGGCCAAAGGCGCAAAAGCGCGCGCCCCATTATTTTATTTTTCGGCAGTGCGCCCCACAATCTGGAATCGGAGCTGTGGGGACGATTGTCGCCCAAGACGAAATATTCGCCTTCATCAAGTATTATTTTAATGTCAGGAGCGGTTTTAAGCGAATTCTCAAGATACGGCTCTTCAAAGGCGGCGCCGTTTACGGATATTTTTCCATTTTCTATTTCAACCGTTTCTTTCGGCAGGCCGACGATTCTTTTTATGAAAAATTCCGAAGGGTTCAAAGGATACCTGAACACTACAACCTCTCCGCGCTCGGGCGGGCGGAATTCGTACGTAAGCTCGTCTATTATCAGATATTCGCCGTTGTGAAAATTCGGCTCCATGGAAGCCCCGGAAACTATGAACGGCTGGGCGATGTAGGTGCGCACCGGCAAAACTATGGCCAGGGAGACGACAATCACTTTTATAAATTCCCAAATTGCATTTTCTTTTCGTTCTTCCATAATATTCACATATGATACGCTTAATTTTGGGCTTAGGCAACCCGGGCGCGGAATACGAAAATACAAGGCATAACGCCGGCAGAATTGCCGCCCGGCATTTCGCCGAAAAACAGGATTATCCCGAATTTACGTACGATAAAAAATCTAACTCCCTTGTTTCCAAAAAAGGGCGGACAGCGGTTGCTTTGCCGGAGACATTTATGAATAAATCGGGAAGCGCGGCGGTGAAATTAATCCGGCCAAAAAAGGAGCTAAAAGAACTGGTTGTGATTCACGACGACTTGGATTTGCCGCTGGGGCGGTTTAAAATTTCTTACGGCAAAAGTTCCGGCGGGCACAAGGGGGTGGAATCAATCATGCGCGCGCTTAAAACGAAAAACTTCGTCCGTATCCGCATTGGCATTTCGCCAAAAAGAAAGCCGGCGCAAAAGGAAGTGATGAAATTCATAGTCGGAAAGTTCAAACCGGCGGAGTCGGAAATTTTTAAGAAAATAAACAAGCGCGTATCGGACGCGCTCGAGGTTATGGTGAACGGCTCGTTAGAAAGCGCTATGAGCCAATTTAACTAGTTAACTGCGAACTCTATTTTGGCGGAATCATGCTGGCTTACTATCAGGATGAAAGTTTTCCTCGCCAGGTTTCTCCCGCGGATTTCCGTGTGATTTCTGTTGTGCTTAACGGTCGGCCTCTTTGCCGAAATAAAAAATTCTCTCTGCCCGTTCTTCCTTAATAAGACGGTTTTATACATATTCCGCTCCTTTCCGTTATCGTCTACGAAATTCATAGCAATATATTGCAAATTAGTCAATTTCCGGCTATTATTTCTAATTTAACAAACTTGACCGATCGGCATAGTTTGTTAATAATACTATTATGGCATTTAAAAAAACGAGCGCAAATAAAAAACCCACTTTAACTTTCCTGATTTTAAAAACAATTTTTGATTTGGGTGCCATTACTGTAAACTCATTTTTCCCTGCAAAATACCCGCAAGCACGAATCTGGAGACAGCTTTTAGGCTTGGATAAATCTTACAAATTTTCCCGTCAATCATTCGCGGTCATTTTAAGCAGGCTTCAGAAACAAAAATTGATAGCGTGCCAAAATGGCAAGTGGAGCATTACCAGCTTAGGCAAGAAAATAATTGGAGAATCAAAATTTAGACAGAATTCCGAATTGCCTCCGGAAGATGGCAAGGCGCGGTTATTCATTTTTGATATTCCGGAACGAGAGCGCAAAAAGCGTTTATGGCTTCGCCTTGAGCTTATTTCTTGCGGTTACAAGCTTTTGCAAAAAAGCGTTTGGGTTGGCTACCGGCCGTTGCCGGAATATTTTTTGAGGGACTTGGAGGATTTTAATCTAAGATCTCATATTCATATTTTCAGCATTCATCACAGCGGCACTCTCCAAAAGGAGAATTCTTAAACTTAACAAACTTGACCGATCGGTAAGGTTTGTTAAGTCGTGACACAAATAAAAAAGCGCAGGGTTATTCAACCAATGCGCTATCGCAAAACTCGAGACGTCGGCTTATGCTCGGGTATGCGTATGGCACTCTCTTTATTTAAAGAAAGATAAAATAATGCCCATAATCATAATCACCAATGATGTCAGTATCCATTTGTTGTTAATTTTCACCGCCAACCTTACATTGGGATCCCGCATGTTAAATCCTTTTATTTCGTCATGATGAGGTGGGCGGAAAAGACTGAAAATAAGTATCCCGGCTAATCCCGCAAGGGCTAAAATAAGTCCAAAGTAGTGCATAAATCCTCCTTTTCTGCCAACAATCTTAGCAAAATTGTATTCCTTTGTCAATACATGCTAATATTCAACAACTGAAAGATAAGCTAGATAAATTGTTAATAGCAGCGGTTGCCCCCTCTCTTTTGGAAAAGGGGGTGGGTTGGTTTTCGGAAAATTTTTCTAAAATTGAAAAGTTCAGGCGCGAAAATCCGTTTTGGCGGAGGAATGTTTTGATTTTTGAAACAGGACAAAATATAAAACTTTCCGAATTTTTAAGAAGCGTCGCCGAGCTGGGGTACACGAAAGTTTGGGAAACAGAGCGCCGCGGAGAATTTTCCCAGCGGGGAGGAGTTGTCCATATTTTTCCGATAAACTCGGAAAATATTTTCGCGGTTGAGTTTGGTGGGAATTTTTTGGCAGAAATTTGGCAAAGCGAGCCATTTTCGGAGCGCGAGGGCGTCGGAGCCCCCCGAGTCCGCGAGGGAGGGTTAAGACCGAGCGAAACGGAAATGGCGAGCCTTTTTCACCAAGGCGACTATATCGTGCATATTGACCACGGCATCGGTGTATACCGCGGACTTACGCAGACCACAACGCAGAATGACGCGGATATTGTGATAGAATACGCTCCGCCGCGGGACCGCCCAAACTCGCCCGACTTGCTTTTTGTGCCAAAAAAAGAAGCCAAAAGAATCCAGCCGTATCTCGGCTTTAAAAAGCCGGAGATTCACCGCTTGGGGACTCCCTTGTGGGCGCTTACAAAAAAGAAGGCAAAAGAAGACATCATCGCTTACGCCAAAGAACTTCTTAAGATTTTTGCTGAACGAAAAATGGCGGCGCGGAAACCCTACGAGGCAAATAAAGAATTGGAAGACGAGCTCATCGCGGATTTTCCATACGAACATACCTCCGGCCAAAAAGGGGCGCTGGAAGAAATTTTTTCCAATATGACGCACCAGGGGCCGATGGACAGGGTGCTGACTGGAGACGTCGGCTTCGGGAAAACGGAAATCGCGCTCACGGCGGCTTTCCGCGCGGTCTTGAACGGCCGGCAGGTTGCGATTATGGCGCCGACCACTATTTTGGCTGACCAGCATTCGGAAGTTTTTAAAAAACGTCTGGAAAAATATGGGGTTGAAACCGCGCGGCTTACCCGGCTTGAAAGTCCGGCGGAAATCAGGAAAATTTTGGAAGGAATCAAATCAGGCAGAATAGACATTGTGATTGGGACTCATAAAATTTTGTCGGCCTCGGGCTGGAAAAATCTGGGGCTTTTGGTGATAGACGAGGAGCAAAAATTCGGCGTGGCCCAAAAAGAAAAGTTCAAAAAACAAAATCCGGCGCTGGACATCCTGACTCTCTCGGCGACTCCTATCCCGAGAACTTTGCACATCGCGCTTTCCGGAATTAAGCAAATTTCGTCAATTGAAACGCCGCCGGAAGGGCGGATGGAGATAAAAACTTACGTTTTGCCGAAAAACAAGAAAATAATGAAAGAGGCGATTAATTTTGAGCTTGCCAGAGGAGGCCAGATTTATTTTCTTGCCAACCGCATCCACAAAATTCCGGCGCTTTTGGAAGAGATTAAATATTTGAAAACCAGTGCCAAAATCAGCGTGCTTCACGGAAGGATGCCGGAGGCAAGAATTATAAAAACCATGCGCGATTTTCGCGCCGGGAAAATAGATATTTTGGTTTCCACCACGATTATTGAAAACGGGCTGGACCTTTCCAACGTAAATACTTTGATTGTTGAAGATTCCACGAAGCTCGGCCTTTCGCAGGCGCATCAGCTCCGCGGCCGCATAGGCCGCGGAGAAAAAGAAGCGTTCGCGTATTTTCTTTTCACGGCGCAAAAATTAAAAGAAAAAGCCGCGGAGCGGCTTGAGGCATTGGAAAGATATTCCTGGCTCGGCGCCGGTTTGGAGATTGCTAAAAGGGACTTGGAAATCAGGGGAGCTGGAAATATTTTGGGCCGTGCGCAGTCCGGCGTCGCCTTCCGCGTCGGATTGAATCTTTATTTTGAACTTTTGGAGGAGGCGATTTCGGAAGCCCGCGGGTTTGACAAAAAAACCTAGATTTGCTAGCATAATTGAGGTTTTGACAAAAAATTTTGCAAGGGAAAGGGGAAAGATATGAAAGATATAAAAGGTATGGAAGCAGAGGGCAGCGTGGGTATTCTTTTGTGGAGCGAGTGGTTTCATTCTTTTTTCCGAGGTCTGCAACGCCAGATCTTGGATTCTTTCAACGGCATCAGCGAGGTGGAGGAAAAGGCGTCGGCAGATTATGTCGGCGAGCTAGACAAGTTTATTGAAAGGCGTCTTTTTGAGTTTTTGCCAAGGGTGTACGACTATCCCGTTTTAAGCGAGGAAACGCCGAGCCCGTGGCCCCCGGCTTTCAGTAAATTCTGGATTATTGATTCGCTGGACGGGACACACAACTTCTTTGCCGGGCTCCCGCTTTTCGGAACCATAGTTGCTCTAATTGTAAACGGAAAAGCGGTGTTTAGCGCGATTTATCTGCCTATGGATGAGCAGAGTTTATGGCGCGGGCTTTACGTGGCGGCTAAAGGCCAGGGGGCTTTCAGAAGATTGCCTGCGGGGCTTGAGCCTATTCATGTTTCTGGGCAAAATGATTTGAAAAAGGCATTTCTTCTATTGGAAGGTCCCAGCAAAAAGCTTTATACCTTTCATCCAGTACAAAATGCTGTTTTTGCCGCAGAACGCGTTCGCAACGGCCTTTCTTTCGCCTACTCTCTGACTCGGCTTGCCTCAGGCAGTTGCTGGACTAAAGGCGTGGACATCGTTGTTGCTGAAGGCGCGAAGCCATGGGAAGCGTTTGCGGCCGAACTTTTTGTTGAGGAGGCCGGCGGTAAAGCGACAGATTGGAACGGGAATCAGATATCAATGGGAAATTGCAATCTTCTGCGCAGTGATCTTCTGCTTTCCAACGGGCTTTTACATAGAAGTGCAATGAGCTCTCTTCATATGACGAGATTGTAATTAGCCACCCTCGCTCCGGCGAGGGCCTTTTTTATTCCGTTTTTTCTTTCTCTTTTTTCTCTTCTTTCGGAGCTGCGGGCACTTCGCCGTTTTTGCCTAAAAACGAGAGGGAGAGTTTTTTGTCTTCCGGCTTGTAATTTACGATTTGAAAAACGTAAGTTTCTCCGGGCGAGATCACCTCGCGCATTTTTTTCTCCGTTCCGAATTCAGATATGTGCGCAAGCCCGTAAATTCCCGTTTCAAGCGTAACCAGCGCCCCGAATTTGTTTAAGCGCAGCACTTTTCCGGGGACGATATCGCCCTTTTTATATTTTTCCTTATGCGTTTCCCAAGGGTCGGGTTTCAGCGCTTTTACCGAAAGCGAAATTTTGTCTCCGTCCACGGAAATAATCTTGGCTTTTGTTTTTTCTCCGACTTTAAAGAGCGCGTTTGGGTCTTCAACTAGAGCCCAGTCCAGCTCCGATATGTGCGCGAGCCCTTCCAACCCATCTTCAATTTTTATAAATATGCCGAAATCAACCACGCCGGTGACTTCGCCTTCTATTTCGTCGCCGACTTTGTATTTCTCAACCATTTTTTTGAGGATTTCCGACTCCGTGCCCTTTTCTGAAAAAATAAGCTTGTTTTCTTTCTGGTCAAAGTCCAGAACCGTGACGGCTATGGTTTCGCCGACCAGTTTTTTTAGTTCCTCAAAAATCTTTTCTTTTTCCCCGCCTTCCACTCTGGGGTAGTGCGAGGCCTTAAGCTGTGAGGCGGGCAGGAAACCTTTGATTCCTTTCCATTCCAGCACCAGTCCGCCTTTATTGGCTTCCAGCGCTTTGAGGCTCAAAGTTTCCTGCGACTCTTTTGCTTCGTTGATTTCTTTCCAGACAATTTCCGACCCCGCCTCTTTTAAAGAGAGCTCAATCAGCCCGCTTTCATTTTCCAGCTCAACCACTTTCGCCGCGACTTTATCTCCCGCTTTTAGATTTTTGATGAGCTCTCTCGCGTTTTGGTACTCCCTGCCGTAAATTATCCCCGTGCCGTAGGAGCCCAAGTCCATATATGCTTTCGCCCCTTCTTTAAACAGAAAAATCCCGTCAACCAAGTCGCCGATTTTAAGAAAAACCTTGGGCTTCGCCCGAAGCAAGCCCTCCATTATGCTGTTGTCTATTTTGGCCTCCTTTTCCATAACCAACGCCATTGATTGGATTATAGTTATTTTGCTAAAATTGTCTAGTATGGTCATCACTTACTACGGACTTTCGTGTTTTAAGATACAGAGCGGGGATACGGTGCTTGCGATTGACCCTTTTTCAAAAGAGTCGGGGCTTACGCCGCCGAGGTTTGGCGCGGATGCCGTTTTGGTTTCGCATGGGCATGATAATCATAATAATGTTGAGGCGCTGCAGGGCGACATTTTTAAAATCACCGGGCCCGGCGAGTATGAATTTAAAAACATCATTGTCCGCGGAATAGAATCGTTCCACGATTCAAAAAACGGAAAGCAGAAGGGCAAAAACACTATTTATGTAATTGAATGGGAAGGGATGAAATTGGCGCACTTGGGAGATTACGGAGAGGAAACCTTGCGGAGCGAAACGCAGGAAGCGCTGGACACGCCAGACATTATGTTTTTACCGGTTGGCGGGGGAGACACCATTGACGGCGAGGCGGCTGCGAAGCTTGTAAACGAAATTGAGCCGCGCGTCATAATTCCTATGCATTACAAAATTTCAGGGCTTAAAGCGAAGCTGGACGGCGTGGAAGTGTTTATGAAAGAGATGGGAGAGAAAACTGAGCCGGAGGAAAAGCTCACAATCAAAAAAAGCGGTTTGCCGGCGGCGGAAGAGTCAAAAATAGTTATTTTGAAGACGCCGTGAAAGACCCGCTGGATTTCGTAGAAAAACTCCAGCAAAAATCCGAGACGGAGCGGAGGACAATCGCCGCGCTGGTTGTCGTATTGCTTATGACGATAATCATCGGCGTCTGGATTACGACTTTCTCCGCCACATCGTCCAGAGCGGCCGTAGCCGCCTCTGAACCCTCGCCATTTTCTCTCTTATGGAATTTTATAAAAGATTCGGCGGGGCAGATTTACAAATGACCAAATCCGAGGCCAAGGAAAGAATAGAAAAATTAAAAAAGCTGATAGATAAGTATCGCTATCAGTATCATGTTTTAAATAAACTGGAAATTTCAGAGGAGGCGCTGGATTCGCTCAAGCACGAACTGAAAAAAATGGAAGACGAATTTCCGGATTTGGTGACCCCTGACTCGCCGACGCAACGGGTTGCCGGAAAGCCGCTTAAAGAATTTAAAAAAATCAGGCATCAGACCAAAATGCTGTCCTTGGAGGATGTTTTTTCCGAAGAAGAATTTTCGGAGTGGCTCGCGAGAATAAAAAAATTGGCTCCGCAGGGTAAATTTTCGTTTTACGCGGAGCCGAAATTTGACGGCCTTGCTTTAAGCATCGTTTATGAAAATGGGATTTTAAAATACGCCGCTACGCGCGGAGACGGCGAAACCGGAGAAGATGTCACCCAAAACGTGCGTACGATTGAATCCGTCCCCCTGAGCGTTGAGGGGAATGGGAGAAATGGGAGAGTGGAAGTGCGCGGAGAAGCGCTCATCACCAAGAAAAATTTTGAGGCAATCAATAAAGAGCAAAAAAAGAAAGGCGGGCAGATTTACGCCAACTCCAGAAATTTGGCGGCCGGGTCTTTGCGGCAATTAGACCCGAAAATCACCGCGTCGCGCCGGCTGGATTTTTTTTCATACGATCTTTTGGGGATGGATTTTCGGAGTCATAGCGAAGAGCATAAATCCTTACGCGAGCTCGGTTTTAAAACCGGCGAGGATTTGGAGAAGCGCTGCGAGGACGCGGAGGAGGTTTTCAGGCACTATAAAAAAATCGCGGAGAGGCGCGAAAAGCTAGCGTATAATATAGACGGCCTTGTGGTCAGCGTTGATTCCAACAAACTTTATAAAAAACTGGGAGTTGTGGGCAAGACGCCGCGCGGGGCGATTGCTTTTAAATTTTCCCCAAGAGAGGCGACGACGAAAGTTGAAGACATTGTTGTGCAGGTTGGGCGCACCGGCGCTCTTACGCCGGTCGCGGTTTTAAAGCCGGTTGAAATTGGCGGCGTGATGGTAAGCCGCGCGACGCTTCATAATGAAGACGAAATTAAAAGATTGGGATTAAAAATCGGCGATAGCGTGGTTGTCGGACGCGCCGGGGATGTCATTCCGGACGTCAGAAAAGTTTTGAAAGAATTGCGCACCGGGCATGAAAAAGAATTCCATATGCCCAAGCATTGCCCGGTATGCAAAAAGCCAATTGAAAAAAAAGAAAGGGAAGTGCAGGCCAAATGCGTCAATAAACTTTGCCCAGCCCGGCATAGGGAAAATCTTTATCATTTTGTGTCAAGAAAAGCGTTTAATATTGACGGCTTAGGTCCAAAAATTCTGGACGCCTTTTTGGATAATGGCCTTATACAAGATGCTGCGGACATTTTTGAACTAAAAGAAGGAGATATCGCGCCTCTTGAAAGATTCGGAGAAAAGTCCGCGGAAAATATTGTCTTGGCGATAAAAAATTCGCGGAAAATTCCGTTGGCCCGCTTTCTTTACGCGCTTGGCATTTTGCACGTTGGCGAGGAGACGGCGATTGATTTGGCGGAGCATTTTGGAAGTTTGGATAAATTGGCGGAGGCCTCAAAAGAAAATCTGGAGTCAGTCCCGAATGTCGGAGGAGTGATGGCGGAGAGCGTTTACGGGTGGTTTCGTGAAGAAAGAAATAAAAATTTTTTAAAAAAACTTTTGCGTTGCGTTGATATTGAAAATTCAAAAAAGAAAAAACTGGGCAAGCTCGCCGGAAAAATTTTTGTTTTCACCGGTGAGATGGAATCAATGAGCCGGGATGAAGCCAAGGCAAAAGTGCGCGAGCTCGGCGGCGACCCATCGGAGACAGTTAGCAAAAACACTGATTATGTCGTCGCTGGCTCAAACCCTGGCTCGAAATACGACAAAGCCAAAAAGCTGGGAGTTAAAATAATAGACGAAAAAGATTTTTTAAAGATGATTAGATAAAACTTGCAAAGTTTTTAATTTAGTGCTAGGCCTTTTTATTTTTTCTTGCACTATACACTTTTGTACGATCGTGAGGTTTTGTATAGTCTGCTTTTAGGGTAGGTAGTTGGTTTTAGCCCTTCTCTTGGGGCTTTTTTTTATGCATTTTTTCAGCTACAATGGCCTTAATGATTTCCGAAGAAGAAATTGAGCATCTGAAGGATTTGGCGCGGGTTGAATTCGGCAAGACGGAAACAAAAAAACTCGCGAAAGACCTGGGAGAAATTTTGGGGTACGTTGACCGGCTTAAAAAGGCGGACGTTTCAAGCGCTCTGGAGATGACGCACGCGCTGGAGGGAGTAAAAAATGTTTTTCGCAAAGACGAAAAAGGCAAAGATGAGGGAGGTCTAGTCCTTACTAAGGATTTAATAAACGCCTTCCCAGAAAAAGAAAATAATTATCTTAAAGTCCAAGCGATTTTATGACTATTTTAGAATTCCACAATGCCCTGAAAAATAGAAAAACTTCCGCGCGCGAGGTTGTAATTTCTTATTTGGATGAAATTAAAAAGAAAAACAGCGAACTCAATGCATATTTAGAAGTATTCGAGCAAGCCGCGATTGGGCAAGCAAAAGAAATTGACGAGCGCATCGCCTCCGGCGAAACCCCGGGAGGGCTTTGGGGAGTCCCTTTGGCGATTAAAGACAATATTTTAATCCGCGGGGAAATTGCTTCGGCGGCTTCCAAAATTTTGGGGAATTATGTTGCGTCTTACGACGCTTTTGTGATTGAAAAATTAAAAAAAGCCGGGGCAATTTTTTTGGGTAGGACAAACATGGACGAATTCGCAATGGGGTCTTCAACTGAAAATTCTGCTTACGGCCCGACAAAAAATCCGCGCGATATCTCAAAAGTTCCGGGCGGTTCATCAGGCGGCTCCGCCGCCGCCGTTGCCGGCGGCCTTGCCATGGCTGCCTTGGGTTCCGACACAGGCGGCTCAATCCGCCAGCCCGCGGCTTTTTGCGGAGTCGTCGGGCTTAAACCGACTTACGGAGCGGTTTCCCGTTCGGGGCTTATTTCTATGGCTTCATCTTTGGACCAAATTGGGCCGATCGCGCAGACGGTGGAAGACGCGGAAATTTTATTTAACGTGATTCGCGGGAAGGATGAAATGGATTCTACCTCGGTAATATCAAATGTCAAAAGTCAAATGTCAAAAGTCAAAACCATCGGCATTCCAAAAGAGTATTTCAGCGGCGGGCTGGCTCCGGAAATTAAAAAAAATATTGACGAAACCGTAAAAAAACTATCGCAAAAATACGAAATCCGCGAAATTACTTTGCCCCACACTGAGCACGCGCTTTCCTGCTACTATATAATTATGCCGGCGGAGGTCTCATCAAATATGGCCCGGTTTGACGGGATGAGATACGGAAAAAGAACCGATGGGGGTAATTTGATTCAGACATACAAAAAATCGCGCGGTGAAGGGCTGGGCTTGGAAATCCGGCGCCGCGTCCTTTTGGGCACATATGTTCTTTCCGCGGGCTACTACGACGCTTACTATTCGCGCGCGCAAAGAATGCGAGCGCTGGTCGCGGAGGATTTTAAAAACGCGTTTAAGGAGATTGACGCCATCTTGGCCCCGACTGCTCCCACTCCGCCGTTTAAATTGGGCGAAAAATTAAAAGACCCGTTGGCGATGTATCTTTCGGATATTTACACGATTCCGGCGAATCTCGCCGGCGTGCCGGCGCTGACGCTCTCTTCCGGCGCCCAGCTTATCGCCCCGCATTTTGAGGAAAAAAGATTATTTGAATTAGGAAAATTTTTGGAACGATGATTGATTTTATAAATTCGGTTTTTGACTTGTTCTTCAATCTCGCGGATTTTTTGCTGCGCTATGATTATTCGCAGCCGGTTCCTTTGCTAAAAGCTCTGGCTGTTTACATTTCCATCCCGCTGGTTTGGGGCATAATTTACAGCGTCTACAAATCCAATCGGATTTTCCGCGCGATGCACGTTTTTGACGAGCCGCAAAGCGCCCCGCCGGAGAACAACGAAAATCTGGACAACTGGCAGAAAATTCTGTCCCAAGGCGGCTCGGAAAACGAGAACGACAGGAAGCAGGCCGTAATCGGCGCGGATTCTTTGATTGAGAAAATTTTGGCGATGGCGGGATACGGCGGCGAAAATTTAGGAGAGAAGCTGAAAAATATTGAGCCGGCGGATTTGGATTCCTTGGATGCCCTTTGGGAAGCGCATAAAATCAGAAACCGCATCGCCCACGAAGCCGGTTACTCTCTTCCAAAAGAAGACGCCTCGCGCGCGCTTTCCCTTTTTGAAAAGGTGCTGAAAGAGTTGGAATACATTTAAATTTTAAAGGTTGGCAGTTTTAACAGTTAATTTAAAACCTGTTGGGGTAAACCGCCAGCTTTGCCGGCAAAACACAAAAAACATCTAAAAAACGGAGGCTTTTGTTATCCACAGGATATATGATGTAGCGTTGTTGCAACGCGCAGGCGGCTGTGCTAATATAAGTATATGGAAAAAAATAACGAGTTAGGGCAAATTTTAAAGGCATACCGGGAAAAGGCTTTCCCTGATCAGGGCTTACGCAGAGTTGCTGCTAAAATCGGGATAGATTATGCGCATTTATTTCGGATTGAATTGGGGCAATATACTCCAGCGGACGAAACTCTGCTTAAAATTTTAGACACTTATGGCATAAAAGATCTCGATGAAAGATTAAAAGTATTTAATTTGGCGCGATTATCACCAAGTCATCAGGAAGCCATAGAAAAAGTAGCGAAGCAATATGAGGGTAAGCCACAAGAATTTGTTGAAGTATTTTATCGGAAAAGCAGAAAAAATAAATCTAAATGAGTAAAGTTGTTAATAACATTTTGTATTTAAGTAATGAGATGATTGAATCGCATGCAAGCGAGGATCTATTAAAATTTCAAAAAGTAACTGGACATCCTCTTGCGTTTCCGATATACCCAGAAGAAGTTTTAAGGAATATTTGGGGCATCCAAGTTGAATATCTGGACAGAGTTAAATCTCTGGAAGGCGAGGAAGTTCTAGCCTGTTTTATGCCGGGAACCCACTCCGTTCGTTTGAATAACTCAATGCATAGCGTGGAAGGAAGCGTTACGTTCAGCATCGCTCACGAAACCGGACACGTTTCGCTTCACAATTTTCTATCAGATCTAAAGGAAAAACCAACTTTTTGCGAAGGTTCTATTTTTGGCCGGAAAGCATTAAAAACGATTGAGAGGCAAGCGGATAGATATGCGTCAGCGCTTTTAATTCCTCAATATGTTCTGATGCCAAAACTAGAATCCATCGGTTGGTCTTTGGGGAAAAAATTAGATTTACAACTTCACGGCAGGCCATTAAAAGAATATTTTGGGGTTTCCTTTGAGGCATTAGAGCGTCGGCTTGGATTTTTTGGAATACCTACAATAGGAGGTTTTTATAACATTCCATCCAAAAAAATAAAGAATGTTGTTTTTGAAAAAATGGAAGAGGAAAGGGCGAGTTGGGCATTATATGACAAACGACGAGCATAAAAGCAAAAATTATTATGCCAAATCCTTTAAGAAATAGGGGTTACGAAGAAATTATCAGATTTTTAGAGCATTGTGGATGTAGCCCCGGCCCTATTCACGGCGACGATCAAATTTTTTATCATCCAAATAATAAAAATTGGGGCATTAAGGTTAATATAAATCCCACACTAAAAAGAAGCGGTTACCCAATTGGAACGCTTCTGGCTAACATACGTTCCTTAAGAGCAATATCAGGAATTGAGAAGAAGGAGTGGATTAAATGGTTTAGTGAAAAAAGAAATTTCTAACCATTTTGCAATGTTCGCTATAAATGGCAAAACGAAAAATAAAATTCTGTAATTCAATGCCGGTTTTTGATTAATTGCTTTTTCCGACAACTTATTCTCATTTATTGTTTTAAACGTTGCAATGATTCCGTTGTGAACATGGTTTAAAACATCATCTATTGAATTACCAACATCAACGTAACCAGTTTCGTATGTAATCCCAACATAGCCCTCTTTGCCACGATAAATGAGGATGTGAAATGTTGCTGATTTTAATGTATTTTTCATGTCTATTCTATAATGTCATTATAGCAAACCGGTAACAAAAAATTGTTAGATAAAAAGCTGGCTGTGGATAAAAATGACTTAGCGTAGCATAGCATATTGAGCTATTAATTGTCAATGCCAAACCGCCTACAAGACGAGATATTTAAAAAAACCAATAAATCACCGCGGCTAAAAAACCGACTATGAGTATGAAACTGGCAGTCCCCCAAATTACCCACTCCCATATTCTTTTTCTCTCTTCCGGCGCTGCCTCCCTTTTTCCATATATGGTATATAAAATCACTGCTCGGATAACAAAAAGTAATATCAACCATATAAGTGCGTTGATAGCGCTATCGATCAATAGAAAAATATTGGGTTCGTGTACTATCCATGGTGCGATAAACGCGCCGACAAAAACCGAAACAGCAACAACTTTAAATATCCGGTACCAAATTTTCTGATTAAGCTCTTCTGGTTTTGGTCTCATATAGTATGGTTTTTGTAGCGGGGGCCGGATTTGAACCGGCGTCTCAAGGTTATGAGCCTTGCGAGATACCACTTCTCCACCCCGCGATGTAAAACAAATTTTACTCCGTTTTTTTGAAAAAGCAAGTTTCAAGCTGGCAGAAACTTTAAAAATGTTATATATTAAGTCGTAACTGCCGGCGTAGCTCAGTGGCAGAGCGAGGGACTCATAAGCCCTAGGCCGCAGGTTCGATCCCTGCCGCCGGCAAATGCGAAAATTATGCAGCCGTAGTGTAGCCCGGTTAACACGCCTCCCTGTCACGGAGGAGATCGTGGGTTCAAATCCCATCGGCTGCGCCCCGAACCAGAAAGGAAATATAGTGACTTTATAATTCTATATTAAGATTATACCTATATATGCAGGATACGCCGTTATGCGTAGGAATCATTTTGGATGGAAACAGGCGTTGGGCGAAGGAGCGCGGGCTTCCTTTTTTTGAAGGCCATCGGCAAGGGCTTGATAATGTTGAGCCGATAGCGCTTGCCGCGCGCGATATGGGCGTAAAGCACCTCGCTCTCTACGCTTTTTCCACGGAAAATTGGGAGAGGCCCAAGAAAGAAGTTTCCATGCTGATGTCGCTTTTTGAGACGATGGCCAAAGACAAAGCCGACCGGCTCATAAAAGAAGGCGCCAAAGTCCGATTTGCGGGCCAGCTTTGGCGCTTTTCCGAAAACCTCCAAAAATTGATGCGAGAGGCGGAAGAAAAAAGCCCCGCCGAGCCAAAAATCACGATCTGGATATTGCTTTCCTACGGCGGGCGGGCGGACATTGCCCAAGCGGCCGGAGCGCTTGCCAAAAAAGGCGAAGCCGCAAGCGAAGAGTCATTGGCGCGCAATTTATGGACTGCCGGAATGCCAGACCCGGATATCATCATCCGCACCGGCGGCGAGCAGCGCCAATCCAATTTTCTTTTGTGGCAGGCGGCTTACAGCGAACTTTTTTTCCCGAAAACTTTCTGGCCGGAATTTACAAAAGAAGAATTTGAAAATATCATAAATGAATACAAAAAGCGCGAACGCCGCAACGGGGTTTGATTCAGAACCTTTTTTGTTTTATATTTTAAGAAATGGCGGAGAAAGAAACCCAGATTTCGCGGCTGATTAAAATTGCCAAAGGATTGGTCGGCAGGCCTTACAAATACGGCGCGAAGATGAAAGACGCGCCAAGTTTTTTTGACTGCTCCCTTTTTACCCAATATGTTTTTAAGCAAATCGGCGTGGATTTGCCAAGAAGCACGATACTGCAGGCGGATAATGGGATTGAGGCGAGCTTGGAGGACATAAAGCCGGGGGATCTCTTGTTTTTTCACGGCGAGCGCGGTTTTTACAACAAAAAATTTCCAGAAGGCATCGGGCACGTGGTTTTATACGCGGGAGATGGCAAAGCCGTTCACGCCGCTTCCGAAAGAATTCAAGAAAACCCGGAAGTCGTTGAGCGCGGCGAGGTAGAGGAAAAAGGACTTGATTATATAATTGACAAATGCGGACCTCTCATCGTTGTTAAGCGGATAATCAAATGAATATTGAAATCAAATCGCCGGAGGAGGCGGAAATGAAAAAATTTCTTGAGGAAAGACACGACGCGGAAGCAAAAAGAATTTTGCGGTTTTTAAATATGCCGGACTTGTCGCGCGCGGAGGGGAGCCCACTCAAAGAAATAGTTGAGCGGGCTTCAAAGGTTAATAGCCTTGAAGGGTTTGATGTTATACAAATCCCCGAAATTATACCTACCAATATTTTGTTTGATCTCTTTAATATGCCGCCGGGGCATCCCGCCCGCAGCAAATCAGACACTTATTACATCGGCGATGATTATGTGCTTAGGACCCATGATACGGTGTTTTGGTACTATTATTTAAATTATCCTGAAATTAAAGAAAGAATCGCCAACAAGGAAATCTTAGGCGTGATTTGTTATGGAAAAGTATACCGAAAAGATGAAATTGACCGAAGCCACATGAATGTATTCCACCAGTTCGGCGGGCTCCATATTGGGCCTGACGATAAAAAAACCATAACGCCAGAAGATTTAAAAAATACTCTTTCGGAAGTTGCCAGAAGTATTTTTGGAGATGTTAACTTTAGGTTCTACGATCACAATTTTCCTTATACGGATCCTAGTTTTGAAATGGAGGCGGAAATTAACGGGCAATGGATGGAAATGCTCGGCTCTGGCATGGCAAGGAAAAGCGTATTGGCAAATTTTGGCCTTACTGGTTATCACGGCTGGGCTTTTGGTTTTGGTTTAGAGCGGCTGGCGATGGCTTCCATGAGCTTACCTGATATCCGGCTTTTGTGGTCGGAAGACCCGCGGATTAAAAAGCAACTGCGCTTGGGAAATAAATATATTCCGGTGAGCAAATACCCGCCGATTACACGCGATATATCTTTTGTCGCGGACAAAAATTTTATTCCAAATAATTATTTTGATTTGCTAAGGGATTTGGGCCTGCCTGCCGGCAAGGCAGGGGGCGATTTGATTGAAGAGGTCGGTTTGATTGATAAATATGAAAACGCCGAAAAATTCGGGGAAGCCAAAACCAGCTACGCTTACCGGATAGTTTTCAGAAGCAACGAAAGGACTTTAACTTCCGGCGAAGTTGATGAGATAATGTCCAAAATTTACTCCGAAACCGCCAAGCAGTTTAAGGCGGAGTTGAGGTAATTTAGCCGCTTTAAGTTTTGTTCATTCTAACGCGATCGCGTCAAGTTGGTCAAAAATAAAAAAAGCGCGGTGAGCGATGTTTTGCTCCCCAACGCATTTTTCTTTTTAGTGGTTATCCGTTTTAGTGGAGTGCTCTCATGCGCCTTGGAATGTCGTTGATTTTTTCCTCCAGCGCCTTGATTTCTGCCTCAAGGCGTTCGCGTTCTTCTTCGCTGAGTTCGCCGCGAATTGATTTTTTCGCGAGAGCCACACGTTTCTCTGTAACTTCGTTGGTAAGCTTAAACCCTTCGGCTAAAAGAGCTTTTACCTCGTCCAATGTTTTATTCATGGATACCACCTCCTTTTCTGATAAATTTACCTTATTATATACTAGCAAATTATGGTTATTTTGTCAAGTTTTGGGGTTTGCGCCCTGCGGATTTTTATGCTAAGATTTGGGTATAAATTCGGATAAGATTTATGCCAAAAAAAGCCGGTAAAATTAAGCCCAAAAATGAGGGGGGGAAAGGGGGGAGTTATACCGCCAAGGACATTTTTGTGTTGGAGGGCTTGGAACCGGTTAGGAAGCGCCCGGGGATGTACATCGGCTCAACCGGCCCCGACGGCCTTCACCATCTCATTTGGGAAGTGGTGGACAACTCCATTGACGAGGCGATGGCCGGGTACGCCAAAAATATCGCCGTGACTTTGCTGCCGGCTCACCGCGTGCGCGTTATTGACGACGGCCGGGGAATCCCCATTGAAATCCATAAGCAAACCAAGAAATCCGCTTTGGAGACGGTGATGACAATGCTGCATGCCGGGGGAAAATTCGGCGGAACGGGATATAAAGTTTCGGGAGGACTCCATGGAGTCGGGATTTCCGTGGTCAACGCTTTGTCTTCCTGGATGCGCGTGGAGGTTTGCCGCGAGGGCGAGCAATGGGCGCAGGAATACCAGAGAGGCAAGCCAAAAACCAAAGTTCAGAAAGTTGGCAGATGCCCGCGCAACGGCACGGCCGTTACTTTTGACCCTGACCCGGAAATTTTTGCCGGTAAAGACGGTAAAATTCCCGAATCTGACTGGAAAAGGATTTTGGAGCGCATGCGACAGCAGGCCTATCTTACTAAGGGCATAAAAATTTCCGTGCATGACGAGCGCGCCAAAGACAAAGCGGAGCATAAATCCTACGCTTTTTATTTTGAAGGCGGCGTGGCTTCTTACGTCGCGTATCTCAATGAAGGGTTTCAGCCCAAGCACGACACAATTTTTTACACCCAAAAAGAATCAGAAGGGATTATAGTGGAAATAGCTTTGCAGTACGTTGATGACCTTCAAACGAGGGAGCTCGCTTTCGCGAATAATATTTTAAATCAGGAAGGCGGCCAGCACGCAACCGGTTTCCGGACGGCGTTGACGCGCTCTTTGAATTTATACGCGCGAAAAAACGGGTATCTGAAAGAAGCGGAGGAAAATCTGACGGGAGAAGACGTCCGCGAGGGGCTGACTTCCGTAATTTCCGTAAAACTTAAAAATCCGCAGTTTGAGGGGCAGACCAAAGCCAAACTCGGCAACCCCGAGGCGCGTACGGCGGTGGAAGACGTTTTCGGAAAAGCGTTTGACGCGTTTTTGGAAGAGCGGCCGCAGGACGCGCGGGCGATTTTGGAAAAAGTCGTCTTGGCTCTCAAGGCGCGCAAAGCAGCCAAGGCGGCCAAAGACACTATTTTGCGGAAAGGCGCTTTGGAGGGCTTGGCGCTGCCCGGAAAACTGGCGGATTGCCAGTCCAAAAACGCCGCCGAGTCGGAAATTTTCATAGTTGAAGGCGACTCGGCCGGAGGCACGGCCAAGCAGGCCAGAGACAGAAGATTCCAGGCAATTTTACCATTGCGGGGCAAAATTTTAAATGTTGAGAAAGCGCGTCTGGACAAAATGCTGACCTCGCAGGAGATTAAGGCGCTGGTGATTGCCTTGGGCGCGGCGATCGCGGAAAGTTTTGACATATCCAAGCTCCGCTACCACCGCGTTGTGATTATGACGGATGCGGACGTGGACGGCGCGCACATACGGACGCTGCTTTTAACGCTTTTTTACAGATACTATCTGCCGCTGGTTCAGCAAGGATATGTTTACATCGCCCAGCCGCCGCTTTATAAAATCCAAAAAGGCAAAGATGTAAAATACGCTTACGCCGAAGAAGAAAAAAATAAAATGACGAAAGGAATTGACGGGCAAAACATCCAGCGCTACAAGGGTTTGGGGGAAATGAACGCTGAGCAGCTTTGGGAGACGACCATGGACCCGGGGCGGAGAGTGCTTAAGCAGGTGACGATAGAAGACGCCAAAGCGGCCGACCATATTTTTGACGTTTTAATGGGCGACGAGGTGGAGCCGAGGAAGCTTTTCATTCAGACCCACGCCAAGGCAGTGAAGAATCTGGACATTTGACATATTTCGCGCACGGAGTATTATTGAAATGTAAGAGCCCCGCGGGGCTTTTAAAAATGGCAAATTAGTGGATTAGCATCATGTTGGATAAACTGACAAATTATCTCAAAGAAACGAGGATTGAGATGAAAAAAGTGAACTGGCCGACGAGGCAGGAAACCGTGCGATATACCATTACCGTGATCGCGGTTTCTTTGGCCGTGGCCGCGGTTTTGGGCGCGTTTGATTTTATATTCTCGCGCGTAATCCGGCTATTTATTTGATTTTTTAAATTTATGCCGAAACAAACATCCGAATTCGGAAAAAATTGGTACGCCGTGCACACCTACTCCGGCTACGAAGACGCGGTCGCAAGAAATCTCCGCCAGAGGATTGAGTCATTGGGGATGGAGGGCCAGATTTTTCAGGTTGTGGTGCCCAAAGAAAAAAAGATAAAAATCAAAAGCGGCAAGCGCCGGGTGGTTGAAGAAGAAATTTACCCAGGGTACGTTTTGGTTGAGATGATTGTGACCGACGCTTCGTGGTATGTTGTCCGAAACACCCCGCGGGTCACCGGATTCGTGGGCTCGGGAACGACCCCGGTGCCCTTGGAGAAAGAGGAAATTGATTCGCTTTTCGCCAGAATGGGCAAGGAAGAGCCGACGCACAAAATTGACGTCGGCGTCGGCGAGCCGGTTAGAATCATAGACGGGCCGTTCAAGGATTTTGAGGGCAAAGTCGGAGAGATTGACGAGGCGCGCGGCAAAGTCAAGGTGTTTGTTTCCGTATTCGGCCGGGAAACGCCCGTGGAGCTGGATTTCCTGCAGGTTAAGAAGTTATAAAAACAAAATGGCAAAGGCGATAAAAACAATAATAAAAATTCAGCTGCCGGCGGGCAAAGCCACACCCGCGCCTCCTTTGGGCCCGGCGCTTGGCCAGCACGGAGTGAACATCGGCGAATTCGTCAGCAAATTCAACGCGGCCACCGCCAAAATGGAAGGCGACATAATCCCTGCGGAAATTACCATTTATCAAGACCGGACTTTTGATTTTAAATTAAAGACCCCGCCGGCCTCCGACCTTCTGCGCAAAGCCGCCGGAGTGGAAAAAGGCGCGGCAAATTCTCTTGCGAGCAAAGTCGGCAAGGTCTCGCGCGTTAAAATTCGCGAGATTGCGGAACGAAAAATGGAGGACCTAAACGCCAACGACGTTGAGGCGGCCATGAAAATCATAGAAGGCACGGCCCGCAACATGGGGATTGAAGTGACTGATTAGATTTGTTAAAATTTCTTCAGAGATTCCCGATCGGAGGATATATGAAAGAAACTCCGCTGTTTGTTGCCATTGAAGGGGTTAGCAGTATTGCCCAGAAAATGCTTTCGGAGGAGCTGGAGGTTTACTTTGCCGCCCAACTCGGCTTAGGCGTCGTAGCGGTAAAAGAGCCGAGCGACGGGCTTATTGGACATCGTATTCAGAAGATTATTGACGGAAAACTGCCCGCGCTCAAGACAAATTATGAGTTTCAGCGGCTGTGCGTTGAAGACCGGTTTGAGAATATCCGCCGCGTAATCCGGCCGCATCTCCAGCTGGGGAACTGCGTGCTCTCCATCGGATATTGGCTTACTACGCTCGCTCACGGGATGTTGGACGGTTCTTTGGAACAATACCTGCAATTGCACAGAGATATTATCGGCATAGAAATGATTTTCCCGCATCTTTCCATTCTTTTGGACGCGCCAGCGAATTCCCCTCTCCGCGCTAACTATCTTTGGCTTGCCGAATGCGGACACTTTGGCAACATTCATATAATCAACTCCGCCAGGCCAGAAGACGAAACGCTGTCCTCGGCCGTCGCCGCCATCAAGCCCTTGCTCTAACGGGGCTTGTTTTTTTATTTAAAATTGCTAGGGTTTGGAAAGAGTTCTAACCGAATACCAACGCTACTAAAACAGAGGAGGGATAAGTTATGGAGCAATTCTTGAATTTGATTGACACGGTTCTGACCAAAGGGAAGAAAAGAACGACTAGCGTCCAAGGGCCGGGCACTATCGTCTACCCGGGGTATGAGATGCGTTTTCGGATGGACGATGGCTTTCCGCTTATTACCACAAGGAGCTTGAAGGGTTCATGGAAAGCGGTACGGGCAGAACTGCTTTGGCTTCTCTCCGGTTCAGATGACATAGCCGACCTTCATAAAGACGGCGTTCATCTATGGGATTCCTGGGCGACACCGGAAATTTGCGCTCAATACGGACTTCCGCCGGGAAGATTGGGGCGGATTTACGGCCCGCAGTGGCGGCGATGGCCGAAGCGGGAAAATGATCTGGTTGATAAGATTGCGGATATAATCGCCCGGGTGGAACCACTCAACGGCGAGAAAATCCGTGCCATAAAAAAGTTGTTAGAAAATCGTCCGCGCGGCGGAGAGACGATTGACCAGATAGCGAACCTTGTCCATGAGATCAAAACCTTCCCCGATTCAAAGAGGATGAAAGTTACCGCTTGGAATCCGGAAGACGTTGATAAGGTTTTTATCGCTCCTTGCCATGGGGATTTTAAATTCATCGTGGCCGAAGGAGGCCTTTACTTGATTTTATCTCAAAGAAGCGCGGATCTTCTCGTAGGGGTCCCGTTCAACATTGCCGGATATGCGCTTTTCCTGAAAATGATGGCCCAGGTAACGGAGTTAAAAGCGGTTGAATTTGTTCACCAACTGATTGATGTGCATATCTATTTCGACCAGATCGAGTACGCAAAGATACAGCTCGAGCGGGTTCCAAAATCGTTGCCCGGGGTGAAGCTTAACCCCGCAGTGTCCGACCTCTTCCGTTTTCAGTTGAACGATTTCGTTCTTGAAAACTACGATCCGCACCCGCCCATCAAAGGAATTCCGGTGGCAATTTGAAAGGAGGCCTATGATTATGGGAAAAGATTTTGTTGATCTGCGTCATGCCAAGAGTAAGGACTACTGCGCGGTGCTGAAGGAAATTAAAAAAGAAGGCAAGTGTCCTTTTTGCCCGGAGAACTTTCGTTGGCATCCGAAACCGATTCTAGAGAATTATCAGAGATGGTTTCTCACCGAAGCGAATTGGCCGTATGAGAATGCCCGCAAGCATTTTCTAATTATCTGCAAAGAGCATAAAGAGGATTTTTTAACTCTTACTCCGAACGACTTTTCGGAAGTTTACGAGCTTGTGAGTCAAGCCATTGAGGATTTCAGGATTCGCGGCGGCGCCGTTACGCTTCGTTTCGGAGACACTGCATACACCGGGGCTACGGTGAAGCATCTTCACTTCCATTTGATTGTTCCCAAAAAAAGGAAAGTGGTGGACTTTCCGATCGGATAAAAAAACAGCCCTGACGCGCGGCGAGGTTCGCGCATCAGGGTCTTTTTATTTGACGAATATCAGTTCAATTCCTCTCGCTTTCAAGATGTTCTCGACGTCAAGATAGGCATTTCCGGAGGCGAAGAAGCATCTTTTGATGCCGGCTTCGGCGAGTATGCCGGAACAGGTAATGCACGGAAACACAGAAACATAAATATCAGCTTCTTTTATCCCGCCTCTTGCCGCTAGAACCTGCTCCGCGTGGATCGTCGGAGTAATTTCGCTTTGTTTTCCGGCTTCAACGAAATCCCTGATGTTGCCGAAAGCATAAGGCCGGTACTCGCTGATAGGATCTTTGTTGTATGCTTTTCCAATAACCACTCCATCTTTCACCGCAACCGCTCCAACTTGTCTCCACCAATCCGGGCTTTTCTTGCCTTCTTCTATCGCTTGGCGCATCAACTCTCTGTCAAAAGGACTCGCAGATTCCCTGTCGTATTTGATGTCTGTGCGCGAAACAATGCTTCGCTCATCCCATCGGAGAAAGGAGGAATCGTACCAGATATTACAGCCCGGCAGATATTTTACCGCAAAGCGCCGGGTGATGCTCTCGTCCGATGTGATAATATTGCATCCCTCGAGCCGTTGCGCGGCGGAAGCGTCTAAAATCTCAACATTCTTGAAATAACCGCTGGCCTCCACGAGCTTTTTAGCCGTCGCGGAATCAATGGCCCGGATTTCCCGAACCAAAAATTTACACTTTTCCACAAACTCATCGCCGAGAATGAAAAGCCCGTCAACCTTCGCGGAGTATTTCTCAAAAAGATTGAGATAGCCCTGATGGATGACCGGAATGTAAAGCACAAGAAATGTCTTCATGGCTTGCCTCCTCTAGCGTCGAGCAGCGACATCATCGCGGAAAGATTTTTTTTGAGCGCTTCCTGGATTATTGCGGTGCTGGAAGTATTTTCCGCCTGCCGCGGCAGAACTACCAGCTTGCGGCAGTATTTCTTTATCTCCCGCTTCTGCTCCGGAGAATAGCTGTCTCCCTCAACCGCTATGAACACATCCGGCCGAATGCACTTCAAAAGGCCGCATTTCCACCTTCCTTTTTCATCCATATCGTCAAGCAGCGTTACGAAATCCACGGGGAGTTGGTAACTCAACATTTCCATCCGTTCCTCTTCCGGAATGATGGGGCGGTGCGCGCCTTTTGTCTTTTTGACAATGCGGTCGCTGTCAGTCCCCACAATCAGGATATTGCCCTTTTCCTTTCCAGCTATAAGATAGCGGACATGTCCTATATGGAGCATATCCCAGGAGCCAATCGTGAGCACTATTTTATAGCCGGCCGCGCGGAACCCGTCCGCGATTTTCGCGACGGCGCGGTAATCGCGGACGACTTTTTTCCGAAGCGTGAGCACTAAGTCAGACAGAGAATTATTCTGGGAATTGGGTTTCTTTTTCTTGTGCATCTTCATTCTCCCTTCCTAAGTTTTCTTTCGAGGCGCCACCAAAGAAAATCGTATTCATTTTTTTCGTCTGCCCCTACGCATTTCTGTTCTGCATACTCCCACTCGTCCGCATTCCATTTTGGAAAAAACGTGTCGCCATCAACTTCCGCCAAAACAAGCGTTATGTACATCGTGTCTGCGTGAGAAAGCGCTAGCTTATATATCTCCGCGCCACCAATGACGAATACTTCTTTTTCGCCCTCGGCCAGTTTCAGCGCCTCCTCCCACGAATGCGCTATCAGGCATTCGGGTGTATGCCAGTCCCTTTGTCTTGTCAGCACAATGGTTTTTCGGTTAGGCAGGGGCTTGCCGATTCGTTTAAGTATTGACTCGTGGGTTTTTCTCCCGACTATCACCGCGTGCCCTAAAGTTAGATCTTTGAAGCGCTTAAGGTCAGTAGGCAGATGCCAAGGAATCTCGCCGGCTTTTCCGATTACTCCGCTATTTTCTGCCATCGCCACGATTATGGAAATTTTTACGCCCATATCCATTATTTGTTTCTCCCCTCTTTGTAAATTTTCTTCTATTGGCAAATTAGCAAACTTGCTGTAAATTATCAAGATATATGAAAATCCGGATTTTGGCTTTAATTATTTTGCTCATCGGTCTCGCCGCAGGATTTTTTGATTTTTGGGGCTGGAGCCCGTTCCGGCTAGGGCTTGATCTTCAAGGCGGGACGCATCTGGTTTACCGCGCGGACACCTCTTTGATTTCTTCCGCGGAAGCCGGCGAAGCGATGGCTGGAGTAAGAGACGTTATTGAAAGGCGCGTAAATCTTTTCGGCGTCTCCGAGCCGATTGTGCAGACGGAGCGGGTTGGAGGAGAGCGGCGGCTCATCGTGGAGCTTGCGGGCGTTTTTGACATAAAAGAAGCCATAAAAGCCATAGGGGAAACTCCTTACTTGGAATTTAGGGAATTAAAAGGGGAAGATTTTGTGACCACGAATCTGACCGGCAGGTATTTAAAGCGCGCTTCTTTGAGTTTTGAGCAAAATTTGGGCGAGCCGCAGGTTTTTTTGGAGTTTAACGACGAAGGCGCGGAAATATTTGAAAAGATTACCGAAAGAAATGTCGGCAGTCCCGTGGCTATTTTTTTGGACGGCGCTCCAATCAGCGCGCCGGTAGTGCAGGAGCGCATCAGCGGAGGTCAGGCGCAGATAACCGGGCGATTCACTCTGGAAGAAGCGAAACAACTGGTCAGGCGGTTTAACGCCGGGGCTTTGCCGGTTCCAATCACTTTGCTTTCGCAAGAAAGCGTCGGCGCTTCTTTGGGCAAGGACGCGCTTATAAAAAGTTTGCGCGCCGCGATTTACGGGACGCTCGCCGTCATGCTCTTTATGATTTTATGGTACCGGCTCCCCGGCGTAATTTCAGTTTTGGCGCTCGGCGTTTACGGCGCGCTCACTCTGCTTTTGTTTAAATTGATTCCGGTGACGCTTTCGTCCGCAGGCATCGCCGGATTTATTTTGTCGGTGGGCATGGCGGTGGACGCCAATATTTTGATATTTGAGCGCATGAAAGAGGAGCTCCGTTTTGGGCGCTCGCTGGATACTGCGATGGCCGAGGGCTTTCGCCGGGCATGGACATCAATACGCGATTCCAATGTCTCCAGTCTGATTACCGCGGTGATTCTTTACTGGTTCGGCACGTCAATCGTCCGCGGATTCGCGCTGACCTTGGGGCTGGGAATTTTGGTTAGCATGTTTTCGGCAATCACCGCCTCGCGCTATTTTCTTTTCTCTCTGCCGCATAAAACACAGACAAAACTCGCACATTTTCTCTTCGGCGCTGGATTTTCTCGCTAATTGACTCTCTTTATTTGCTATGCTACCTTGATTTTAGAAACAAACTTTCGGCGAAAGGAGATTAAAAATGGTTTTGAAGCAATTAGGAAGTAAAAATGGCCATCCGTTGATAGAATGTGATGGCAAGAAAATAGCCGTCGGCGATTTTCTTAAGATGTCTGACAGAGCGGACAGGCCGCCTTTTTACGGAGTTGTCACAGAGATTGTTGTTTTTCGGAATGGCCGCAAAATTAGATCTTGCAATATTCTTCTTGAAGATGAGGCAAAACTTAGGTCTCATTTAATAAGTTTAGGCCCCAACTGTGTTTTGGCAGACAGCATCACGGTGCTAACAGCTTCACAGCTTGTCAACGAAATAAACGATCTTCAAAAAAGGTGTTTTGATGCGCTGATGGTGGTTGCATAATATATCGTCAAAAGCCGACTATTAGTTTTTTGGTTCCTTGCGCTCGAGGGAGTAACCCCCGAGCGTTTTTTATTGATTGTAAAATTTTATCATGTTAAGCTCATCGGTAATGAACTGGTTCAACAGGTTCACAGCAAGCCGATGGCGTTTTTTGTTGGCGATGATGTTACTTGGCGGAGCAAATTTTGTCTATGGAGCTTCCGGCGATGTCGCGATTTCCGAAATTTTATTTGACCCGGCTGGAGGGAATGATACGGGTTTGGAATACGTTGTCGTAAAAAATTTTGGCGCTTCGCAGATAAATCTATCCGGCTGGCATTTATATCCGGACGGCATTGGCTATTTTGCTTTCCCGGACTTTGTTTTGAACGCCGGGGCGTCAGTTGAAATCCATCTCCGCGCGAGCGGTGCGGACGACGACGCAAATTTATATTTTCCGGCTGCCTCCGGCAATATGGGAAATTCCTCCGGCTCGCTTGCGCTTTTTTCAAGCACGACTCATTCTAAAGACACAATTGTTTCTTATGTAAGATACCATAATCCCGGGAGTTCCGAGAAAAAAACTTGGGAGACCACCGCCGCAAGCGCTGGCGTCTGGACCGCCGGGACTTTCATTGATATTGCCGCGGGAGCCGAGGGAAAAATTTTAAAGTTAAACAATTTCAATCAGCGCGCAAGCATAGTCGGCTGGACTATATCCAATCCGGCTCCGGACTCAACGCCGCCAGCGGAAGAAAGCGACGCTACGGACGCGTCCGTTTCTGAAACTCAAACCAGTGGTTCGGTTGCGCCCAGGCCGGTTGCCCAAATTAAGGCCTACGCGGGAGAGGACCGCTCGGCGATAGCCGGGGCTACAATATTTTTTGACGGGTTTGCGGAGGGCCTTGCCGGCGAGCCGTTGGACGGCGCAAGATTTTCGTGGAATTTCGGTGACGGCTCGCCTATTTTAGACGGCAAAAAAATCGGACATGTTTTTCTTTATCCGGGCGTATACACGGTTTCTTTGAATATTTCGTCGGGCGAGTATTCTGCGATGGATACGGTCAACATTGCTGTCACGGCGAGCCCGCTCGCGATTTCAGAAATTAAAACGGGGCCGGATGGCTGGATTGAAATCAAAAATAATTCCGCGCGGAAAATTGAAATATCAAGATTTGGCCTCTCATACGGAGATAAAGTATTTATATTTTCAGAAAATACATTTGCGGCCCCTTACGCGGCGCTAGTTTTGGGCACTACTACTCTCGGTTTCTTACTGCCTGCTTACGGAGGAGAAATAAAATTTATTTATCCAAACGGTTCCATTATGTCTTCTTTAAATTACCCGGTTTTAGCGCTCGCGAAAGGAGAAAGTTTGAATTTCAATAACGGCTTTTGGGTTGCGGCCGCAGCGACTCCGGGCGCAAAAAATGAAGTAGTTAAGGAGGTTAAAAGCGGCGCTGCTGCGCACCAAGAGCAGCCCAAAATTAGCGGCAATGAAGAGCCGCAACAAAATCAAACTGCTTCCGTAATAAATATTGAAAGCTCTGCCGGCGCCCGGGCTTTTTGGGGCGGGGATTATTTCTGGCTTTTTGCCGGACTCGGCGCCGGCGTAGTGGCGGCTCTCGTTTTCTTTTTGGGCAAACGATATTGGGCTTAGAGCGTTATATAATTAATTAAATGAAAGGTGAGCTCAAAAAGCCCGTAATTTTTGTTTTTTCTACTGCCTACTTGCCGTTCATCGGCGGAGCTGAGGTTGCGATTGAACAAGTTGCGAAAAGATTCAAAGACATGTTTGATTTTGTTATTTTTACTTCCCGGATGCGCGGAGATTTGCCGACAATGGAAGTCAGAAGCGAGGGGTTGGTGATTAGAGTTGGATTCGGAAATAAATTTGATAAATTTTTGCTTTTGTTTTTTGGATGGTTTAGGGCATTACGAGAGCTGAAAAAACGCCGCGGTAGAATGATTTTTTGGGTTATGGATTTTTCGTTCGGCGCTGCAGTTGCCGGGTTTTTGAAAATTTTTTATCCCAAGATTCCTCTGGTTTTCACAATTCAATACGGCTACGGAGAGGAAAGGGTAGCTAGGGGCAGGTTCGGGCTTATGAATTTGGCGTTTCGGCTTATTTTAATGCAAGCGGATTATGTCACCGCGATTTCAAATTATTTGCTTGATTTGTGCAAGCAGTACGGTTATATCGGCGAGGAGGCGGTGATACATAACGGGGTGGATTTAAAAAAGTTTACGAATCAAGAATCACGATTAGAAAATCGTGTGATAATTTCAACCTCACGGCGGGTTTACAAAAATGGTTTGGATATTCTGGAGAAGGCATTTGAAATTGTAAAAAAGAAATTTCCGGATGCCGAGTTGAAAATTATTAGTGACATTCCATATGATGAATTGCCTAAGTATTTATGGAAAGCCCATATTTTCGTCAGACCCTCGCGCTCGGAGGGGATGGGCAACGCTTTTGTTGAGGCGCTGGCAGCCGGGTTGCCGATTGTCGGCACGCCGGTCGGCGGAATTTTGGATATTATAAAAGACGGCGAGACGGGGCTTTTCGCGAAAGTGGACGACCCGAAAGATTTGGCTGAAAAAATTAAAATTTTGTTGGCGGATAAGGCGCTGGCGCGAAAAATTGTTGAAAACGGCAGAAAAATGGTTGAGGAAAGGTTTGATTGGAACAAAATCGCGCAAAATTACTCGGATATATTTAATCACGAACTTAATCTTAAAAAACGTGTTTTAATTGCGACCGGAATTTTTCCTCCAGAAGCCGGCGGACCAGCCACTTACAGCAAAATTCTGCTGGACGAGCTGCCGAAAAAAAACTTTGGAGCGAGGGTTTTGAATTTCAGGTCAGTTCGGCGCTGGCCGAAAATAATTCGCCATTTTATTTATGGCTTGAAGCTTATGGCTTACGGCAGAAATGCCGATATCATCTTCGCGCAGGATCCGGTGAGCGTGGGGCTAGCTGCTGCAATTGCTGCAAAAATTCTGCGCAAGAAATTTTTGCTCAAAATCGTCGGCGATTACGCTTGGGAGCAGGGAGTCCAGCGGTTCGGAGTCAAGGAAGTTTTAGACGAATTTTTGAAAAATAAACCCCCACACCAAAAATTTTGGTGTGGGGGTAAATATCGGTGGGAAGTTGAGCTTTTGCGCAAGGTACAGAAATTTGTCGCCAACCGCGCGGAGAAAATCGTTGTGCCTAGTGAGTATTTAAGAAAAGTTGTTAGGCAATGGGGTATTAATCATGATAACATTCATGTTGTTTACAATACTTTTGAGTGGCCAACGAACCTTGTTAAACCGGGCTTTAGGGATTACAAATCTGATAAACAAGATTATTTACAAAATCCAATTAAGTTTAAAAATAAAAAACGAGTTCTTTTGTCGGCTGGTAGATTGGTTCCATGGAAGGGATTTTCTGCACTGATTGAGATATTGCCGCAATTGTTAAACGATTTTCCTAATTTGAGATTGATTATTGTTGGTTCTGGTCCGGAAAAGGACAAATTGAAATCCCAAGTTATCAATCAGAAATTAGAAAAAGAGGCAATATTAACTGGTTCTGTGCCACGCCAAGAGTTATTGGAATGTCTTTCTAGCGCCGATGTTTTTGCACTTAATACTGCTTACGAAGGGTTTTCTCACTTGATTTTAGAAGCAATGGCGCTTGGTGCGCCCATAGTAACAACAAAAGTGGGCGGCAACCCAGAGATTATAAAAGGCGAAAATGGTTTTTTGGTTGGCTTTAACGACAAAGAGGCTCTTTATCGAAAAATCTACGAGTTATTAACTAATCCCTTTTTGGCCGAAAAATTTTCAAATAATGGTTGTGCTACAGTGGCGCAATTGGCAAATAAAGAATTTATGCTTAATCATACAATAAACATTTTTAAAGACTTATGAGGGTTTTCATGATAAGCGGGGATCCGGGGGTTTTAGAACCGCAATCGGAGACCGGAAAAAGAACGGAAGAATATCGCAAAGCCCTCGGCAAGCTGGATGTTTTGGTTTGCCGCGGAAGTATTTTTAGTTTTATTTTCGGGTTTTTGGGAGGACTTAAAATACTTTGGCGCAATAAGTACGATGTGATTACGGCGCAAGATGTGGAGCACACGCTTCTGGCATGGGTATTTTCAAAATTTTTCAAAACCCCGTTTCAAATGCAAATACACGCCGATATTATGAGCCCGTATTTTCGGCGGGAATCGCTTAAAAATAAAATCCGCGTCGCGCTCGCAAAATTTTTAGTCCCGCGCGCGGATTGCGCGCGGGTGGTTTCGGAGAGAATTAAAAATTCAATTTTAAGGACGTCGGACGTCCGTTCGGACGTCCGACGTCCAATAATTGTTCTCTCAATTTTCGTTGACACAGAAAAAATCAAAAACTCGCCAATCAAAACCGATTTGCACAAAAAATATCCCGGGCGGTTTATAATTTTGATGGCGTCGCGGATAACAAAAGAAAAAAATATCGGATTGGCGATTGAGGCAGTGAAGGGGCTAATAACCCACCCCTTAAACCCTCTACTTCTCATTGTTGGAGACGGGCCGGAGATTGAAAATTTAAAATTTAAAACTTACAAGCTGGGGCTGAATGAAAATATCGTTTTTGAGCCGCATACTGACGATTTAATCTCTTACTATAAAACCTGCGATTTATTTTTACTGACCTCAAATTACGAAGGATATGGGCGCACTCTGGTTGAGGCCGCTGCCGCGTCAAACGCGGTTGGCACAGCGGGGGCGAAAATTATATCAAGCGACGTCGGCATCGCGCCGGAAATTTTGGAGCCGGAATGTATTTTCAAAGTCGGCGACAAAAATAATTTAATTGAAAAATTAAATTCAGTTTTCTTGGGTAACATCAAGACACCGAAACTACTTGTTTCTCAAACAAAAGAGGATTATTTAGGGTTATATAAAAGCAGTTTTGAGGTATGCGCTCATAAAAAATGAATCTTTTAATCCTCACTCAAAAAGTTGATAAGGACGATGATAACTTAGGGTTTTTCCATCGCTGGCTGGATGAGCTTGCAGAAAGAGCCGACAAAGTGTTTGTCGTGGCGAATTTTGTCGGCGAGCATAATTTGCCGGCCAATGTCCAAATTTTTTCTTTGGGAAAAGAGAGGGGATTGGGCAGAATCAGGCGCTATATAAATTTTTATAAATATCTGTTTTCTGCTCTGCCGAAAGCAGATGCCGTGTTTGTGCATATGATTCCGATCTGGGTTATTCTCGCTTGGCCTGCGGCGGCGATTTTCGGAAAAAAAATATATTTGTGGTACACTCACAAATCAGTGACATTGTCTTTGCGGCTTGCCGAAAAACTGGCTGCAAAAATTTTCACGGCCTCACCAGAGAGCTGTCGGCTCCGCTCTAAAAAAATTATGGTCACTGGACATGGCATTGATACCGAGCATTTTAAGCCGAAAGATATGCCGAAAACCGAGGCGCTTAAACTTCTTAGCGTGGGGAGGATTACGCCATCCAAAGATTACAAGTTTGTTATTGAAGTCGTTGGTTTAGCAAGCGGAAATGCGGTTTTAGACATAGTTGGAGAACCAATCACAAAGGTTGACGTTACATATAAAAGGAAGCTGGAGATGCTGGTTTTGGAGAAAAATTTGCGCGACAGAGTTATATTTTTGGGCGCAAAGAATCAAGACGAAATGCCGGATATCTACAACGGCCACGATATTTTGCTTCACGCAAGTGAAACCGGCAGTATGGACAAGGCGGTGCTGGAAGCAATGTCCTGCGGGCTTCCGATAATAACCACCAGCGAAGCGTTTAAAAATCTGCTTGCGGTTTTGCCGAAGGATACCGCCGTGGTTGCGGGAAAAATTATTCAAGCGGCCGGCGCAGGAAAAAATTTGGCTTTGCGCGAATTGGTTATAAAAAATCACAATCTTGAAAACACGATTGAAACAATTATCGCCAATATGAGATGAATAAAATACCATGCTCCGTCGGAATACTGACCCTGAACTCCGGAGCCACATTGCGCCGCTGTTTGGATTCGCTCAAGGACTTCGCGGAAATTGTAATTTGCGACGGCAACAGCACGGATAATACTTTGGAAATCGCCAGCGAGTACGAGGCAAAAATAGTAAAGCAATACGATTCGGACGAGCCCAATTTGCGCTGCGTCAAAGACAAGGCGAATGTTCGGCAAAAAAACATGGACGCGGCTTCCTACGATTGGTATTTTTTTATGGATTCAGACGATGCTTTATCCACGGAAGTTATTGAAGAAATTAGAAAAATATCCACGAATCTGCGTCCGGAGTTTTTAGTTTACCGCATGCCCACAAGGATTTTTATAGACGGCAAAAAAATAAAACGCGAAGCGAGTTACCCTTCGTATCAAACAAGATTGATAAACCGCAAAATCAATCCGTATTTTAAGGGGAGGGTACACGAGCGCCTGAAGTTTGACCGCGCGAGATATAAAGTGGGCGAACTGCGAAGCTATTACGACTTTCACTGGTCGCGGGAACGCGCCGAAAATTACTGGCGATACTTGAAAATGTACGCAAACTGGGAAGCGGAACTTTTAGAATACGGTCCGCTGGGACCGTTTCTTTACTGGTGCGTCTGGCGCCGGCTTCGCATCATCGCCGGGTATCTGTATCGGATTCCTAGGATGTATCTGCTTTACGGATTTAAAAATTCCATGCCGGCGCGGATACAGTTTTTGACTTTGTGGTACCATTTTTATCTTTTATATTTATTCATAAGAACAAGGATCGCCTATGTGCGCAATAAACGGCTTTAATTTCAAAGACGAAGGGCTGATTTTGAAGATGAACCAGGCAACGCGCCACAGAGGGCCCGACGGCACCGGAATTTTTTTGGACGACAAAGTTTCTCTGGGGCATAACCGCTTAAGCATCATTGATTTAAGCGAAGAGGCCGCGCAGCCCATGACAAGCGCGGATGGAAGATTGGTGATTACTTTTAACGGGGAAATTTACAATTTTAAGGAATTAAAACGCGAACTTGCCGGCTCCTACGATTTTAAAACGTCAAGCGATACTGAGGTGATGTTGGCGGCTTACCGGAAATGGGGATATGGCGCGGTGAAGAAATTTAACGGGATTTTTGCATTTGCGATTTGGGACAAATTAAAGCAGGAACTTTTTTTGGCGCGGGACCACATCGGCATAAAGCCGCTTTATTATTTTTGGGCCCCCTCGACAATCTCGGGGCAGGGCGGCAAATTTGTTTTTTCTTCTGAAATCAAGGCCATTTTGGAGCACGCCGTCGCTGGAAAATTAAACCGCAAAGCATTTAATATCTATTTTAGGACTCTCTACGCGCCGGAACCGCTTACAATGTTTGAGGGGATTTATAAATTCCCTAAGGCGCATTACGGCGTGTTTAATGGCGGCCAACTAGCACTAACTAAATATTGGGAGATCTCTGGCGTAAACTATTTCGATGAGCCGTTTAAGGTCCTGGCGGAAGATTTACGCGAGGAAGTCTTCAAAAGCGTCCGCGCTCAATTGGTCTCCGACCGCCCTGTGGGACTTTATCTTTCCGGCGGGATTGATTCCAGCGCCGTACTGGATGCGATGAGCGCGGCCCGCGGGAACATAGACACTTTTTCTATCGGGTTCACTCTGCCCGATAAAAATGACGAAGAAAAATTCAACCAGGATTTTTATCTGGCAAAGCGCACCGCCGGGCACTACGGCGCGCGCCACCACGAAGTTTTGCTTGCGGAGGAGGAAATCCCGGATTTTTTGGAGAAAGCATTTTTTCAATTAGATGAGCCAATCGCCAATCCAACCGCGATTCCGATGATGAAGCTGGCTGAATTTACCAAAAACAAAGGGGTGGATGTGGTTTTGGGTGGCGACGGCGGCGATGAGATTTTCGGCGGGTACGAAAGATACCGCTTGAGCCGAATTTTGAGTTTTTTGCCCAAGTTTCTTTTGCCGAAAGAAGCGGAGAGATTCGCCAGATTTATGTCCCAGAAAGACATGATTTTAGGCGAAGTTCTGCGTGACGAATTTTTTGAGAAAGACGCCGCAGCGGATTTTTTCGCGGAAAATTATTTTTCCAAAAACCAATTCAAAACATTTGAGGAGCTTTTCATGTCTGTGGACAGGCAATCCTGGCTTGTGGACGAATCGCTTCTGCGTACGGATAAGATGGCCATGTTTTCTGCGGTTGAGGCGAGAGTGCCTCTCTTGGACAAAAATCTTGTTGAATTCGCTGCGAAAATCCCCAGAAAATATAAGCTAAACGCGTTTAGTACAAAAATTATCTTAAGAGAAGCGTTTCGCGGCCGGATTCCGGATTTTTTGCTTAACCAGCCCAAGCGCGGATGGTTCTCTCCGGCGGCTAAATGGTTGAGAAACCCGAAAATTCACGCCATAGCCCAAAACATTCTCTCCAAAAGTTACTGCGCCGAAACCGCGCCGATATTTAATTGGGAAAATGTCAGTAAAATTCTAAAAGACCACGTTGAGGGCAGGAGATACAACCTCACGGTTTTGTGGGCGCTGATAAATTTTCAGGTTTGGGCGAAAATTTATAAAGTAAAATCATGAAAAAACTTATTTACATAGCAAATGCCCGCATTCCCACCGAAAAGGCGCACGGGATTCAGATTATGAAAGTGTGCGAGAGCATGAGTAAAAATATGGAAGTAAGGTTAATTGTGCCGCGCAGATTAAATCCCATCAAACAAGACCCATTTGATTATTATGGGGTGAAAAGAAATTTTAAAATCATCAAATTGCCGACGCTGGATTTCATCACGCTGGGGTTGGGCCAATTCGGGTTTTTCACCGAGACGCTTATATTTTTAATTACCGCGAAGATTTATTTATTTTTCAGAAAATATGATATTTTGTACACCCGCGAATGGCTGGCCGGATTGTTTTTTAAAGACATAGCGCTTGAAATTCACTCTTTGCCGGCGAAGCCGAGTTTTATTCATAAAAAGGCGTGGCAGAGAGCCAAAGCGCTTTTGGTTTTGACGAGTTTTATTAAAAATGAGCTTGTAAAATCGGGCGTGGACGAAAATAAAATTCTTGTTTTGCCTGATGCCGTAGATTTAGCAAAATTTGACATAAAAATCTCCAAAAAAGACGCCAGAAAAAAATTAAACTTGCCGCAAGATAAAAAAATTCTTTTATACACTGGCAGTTTCTATCTTTATTATTGGAAAGGAGTGGATATTTTATTGGAAGCGGCCAAGAATTTCGGAGAAGATTTTTTGTTTTTACTTGTCGGCGGGTCGGAGGAAGAAATCTCAAATCTTAAAAATATTAAATTAATTGGCCACAAGCCCTATGCTGAAATTCCATATTATTTAAAATCCGCCGATGTTTTGGTTTTGCCGAATAAGACAGGACATAAAATGTCGGAGCAGCATACTTCGCCGTTAAAAATGTTTGAATACATGGCTTCCGGACGGCCGATTGTTGCATCTGACTTGCCGTCTCTTCGTGAAATTTTGACGAAAAAAGAAGCGGCGTTTTTCAAACCCAATGACGCGGCCGATTTGGCGCGCGCGATCAAAGATGTTTTATCAAATTCGCAGCTTGCTTCCGAAATCTCCCAAAACGCCTTCCAAAAAGTCCAAAATCACACCTGGCAAAACCGCGCCAAACGCGCCATTGACTTTTTAACTAGGTAGGCGTATAATTAAGGCGGAGGTAATCTGTATGTGGATGCTAAAAAGTTCTTTGATTTTGGCGTTTTTGGCTTCGCTATTTTTTGCCGGCACCGCTTTGTCGCTGAAGCTGGTTACAGGAACAGGGCCGCGTTCGGATACAATAATTTGGTTAGGCGCGGCTGTTTTCTCCATCGGTTGCGTTTGGAAGTTTGTTGAGGGCGGGGCATTTAGCTGGTCTTTGCCGTTCATTAATTATTCAATACTCTGTGGCGCATTTTGGACTCTGGGTATGATATGCGTACTCTTGGCGTTTGAATTGGGGTCTGTCACTTTAGTTACGCCAATGTATAACATCAACACACTTTGGGTTATGCTCGCCGGTTTGATTTTCTTTAAAGAGTATGAGAAGGTTTCGGTTCCCTATGCGCTGATCGGAGGGGTACTGATTATTTTGGGCGGAAGCATTCTTGGATTTGCGGAGAGGAGGTGATTTGATTGAAATACGATGTCGTTGTGCCGTTTGCTTTCGGGTTGCCGTCGGAGTTGGGGTCTAACGAAGAAATTCTTAAAAGAGCAGCTCTACTTGGCAAGGAGTCGGGTCTACCGGTTTTTGCCGAATGTGTATTTTCGACAAAGTATCCAGAAGTGCAGTTAGCTCAATCGGATGGCTGTTATTCCTCCACACTGAAATTGGTCAAAGCTTTAGCCGACAGAGCCAAGAAAAGGGGCTGGAGAAACGTTTTGGTGGTTGCTCAGCCGCACCATGCCAAGCGATGCATTAGGGATCTCGGAAGATTTGGTTTTAACGCCGAAGCAGATTGCCATTTTTGCGTTAATGGAATGTATCTGTATGACAAAAAATCCCTGCAGTGGCAAACGCGCTCGGCATGGCAATTTTGGCTGCGCGAGGCGCCGCTTCGTCTTTTGCCTTGGTGGCTCTATTCCCGAATAGCCGGTTGAGTTTGCACACTCTCCGGCTTTTATTTTCTTTTAAATTTAACAAACTTGACCGATCGGATGAACTTGTTAAATTTTTCTTTTTTATCTCTTTTTAAATTTCAGCGCAAATACGACGCGCAAGGAATCAAAGATGTCGCGGAGGGTGCTTTTTGAAGAGCCGCCGCGGCGCTCTAAAAATTGAATCGGAATTTCTTTTGTTTTGGCGCCCCGGCGCAGCATTTCGTAGAGAAACTGGATTTTGTAGGCGTAATATTTTGATAAAACTTTGTTTTCATCAAGCGGCAGCAACTCCGCGAAATTTTTTACGCGGGAAAGTTTAAGGCCGGAGGTCGTATCGTTTACCGGAAGCCCTAAAACAAACTTGGCGGTGAAACCGCCAAGTCGGCTTAAAAATTTTCTCCAAAGCGCCCACTCTTTTGGAATGGAGCCGCCTGGGACGTAACGCGAGCCGATGATATAGTCATATCCTTTATCAAATTCGGCAACCAGCCGTTTTATGTCTTCTGGATTATGCTGCCAGTCGCCGTCAAATTCTACCACAGCGTCAGCACCCAATTTTTCTATCGCGTATTTCATTCCTGCGACATATGCCGCGCCGATGCCGCGCTTTTCTTTTTCTTTGATTAAAAAAATGTTCTGGTGGCGTCGGGAAGCTGCGGCGACGGCTTCGGCCGTGCCATCCGGTGAGTTCCCGTCCACAACCAAAACTTTCATCTCATGATTTTGAATTGCTTTGAATACTTTTCCGCAAAGCGCTTCCAGAATCCCGCCGACGGATTCTTTCTCATTGTAAGTTGGAATTATTACGACTATTTTCATCTGTTGATTTTATATATTTTTATCTCCGGCCCCAGCTCTTTTAATTTAAATAAATCCAGCGGGTTTGCCAAAAACTGGCTTTCCGCCAAAGACAATTTCGTCTGGCCGCCGCCGAAAGCGGCAAGCTCTTCGCCTTTTTCCAACATGCTTTGGAAATATTGGCCATTGCGATAGTTCGGCTGAATAATCACGTATTCGTAGTTGTTTTCTTTAGCATAGTTTTCCAAATTTTCGTAAAAATTTTGATTGTTTGCGTCAAATAAATTCAGGGCGTGAAAATTTTTCTCTCCAAGTTCGGCGTCAGCTAAATCAACTTTTCTTAAAGATGCAGGGTCAATAATTTTCTGTTCTCTTGCCGCTTCTTTATTCGTCGGGAGCCGCGTGAGTCGCGCGAGAGTTATGATTTTTGTCCCGGCCCGGAGGTTTTTCTCCGCCCAAGAACGCGCCAGAGCGCGCGAATCGTTTTTTAATGCCAGCCGTCCCAGCTGCAGAACAAAAATCAAAGGCAGCAAAAGTAAGAGCATAAATAATTTTGATAAAGCGGCGCTAGAGATTCTTTTTTGTATTTCATAGAAACCATACCCCGCGAGAATTATAAATAACGGCAGTATACCCATGAAAAATCTCGGTTCAAATCGGAAAATCAAATAAAAAATCACGCTGTAGGAGTAGATAAAAATAAAAAAAGTCCAAAAAACATTTCTGGCGCGCCATAAAGCAAAACCGAGCCCCAAAACGGCAAACAAAATAAGTATCGGCTCGCTGAAGGCTGCCGTTTTTGCAAAAAACACCGGACTGGCCAGCGCGCCCCAGAGCGTTTTTGCTGATTCGGTGGTGACATCCGCTCTGAATCCCAGGCTCCCCGGATAAAGCAGGTAAGGCAGCGCAGCCAATCCGGCAAAAAGCGCGTAGAGTTTATAGAAAAATTTGTCTTTGAGCAGATTCAACCAATGTTTTTTTTCGTAGAGAAGGCACCAAAAAGCAATCAGCAGAATTAAAACGGCGTTTATTATTGCAAAACCGACTCCCAACCCGGCGCTGAAGACCGCCAGCAAGTATCTTGTTTTATTGGGAAGCGCGGGGCGGGAGAGCCAGAAAAGGACAAGCGCCGTGAAGAAAAAAACTGAAAGCCAGTGGCGGCTTACCATAGAAAGCGCGATATGAATCAGGCTGGTGGACACAAAAAAGGCGGCAAAAAGAGCGGCGCGAGAACTTTGAAAAATGCTTTCAGTAATTTTATAGATGAGAAAAACGGACGCCGCGCCCAGCATGAGGTTGATTGCGCGCGCAATGATAAAAAATTGAGAGAGGTCCGTAAGCAAATAAGACGCGAAGAGCGCGGCGGGACCGCTGTAAAATAGAAATTTTATCCCGACAAGCGCCGCGAAAAACGGCAAATATAAATAAGAAAAATACGGCGGGTAGTAAAGAACGGTTTTAAAGTCCGCCGGATGGAGAGCAGGAAGCAGGGTTTTTAATTCCAGCATCTTCAGAGACGCTAAAACAAACGGGGGCTCGTCGTCCACTAACCAAAGCGGTAGCCCGTAAGCGACGCCCGCTATTCTTGTTAAAAGCGCGAAAGTTAAAATTAAAAAAAGCGGTTTCGACAGAGCATTCATTGCGTTTACTATACCCGATTTTTTGGTTATAATCCAGAAATGAAACTTTCCATTATCGTCCCCGTTTATAATGAAAAAAATACTATTTTAGAGGTTATCAAAAAAGCGGAGTCGGCGGATGTCGGCGCGCTGGTGAAAGAAGTTGTCGTCGTGGACGACGGCTCAACCGACGGCACGCGCGAAATTTTAAAAAATTTAGAGAAAAGCGGAAAATATAAAATTTTCTACCAAACAAAAAATCAGGGCAAGGGCGCGGCGCTGCGCCGCGGATTTTCGGGAGCAACAGGCGATTTTATTATTGTGCAAGACGCGGACTTGGAGTATGACCCGGCTGAATATAAAATTTTACTCCAGCCGCTTTTGGACAACAAGGCAGATGTTGTTTATGGCTCAAGGTTTATGGGGGCTTCGGCGCATCGGGTTTTATTATTTTGGCATTATGTCGGCAATAAATTTCTCACTACGCTTTCAAATATTTTTACGGACCTTAATTTGACCGATATGGAGACGGGGTATAAGGCCTTTGGACGCACGGCGCTTTTGAAAATTTTGCCGAAACTCAAAAGCAGCCGGTTCGGCATTGAGCCGGAAATTACAGCCCGCGCGGCCAAGGCCGGCTTGCGCGTCTACGAAGTCGGCATTTCCTACAGCGGCCGGACTTATAATGATGGTAAAAAAATCAGCTGGCGGGATGGCATCGCCGCAATCTGGGCAATTATCAGATTTAATTTATTTGACTGATTTTGGGCTGGCTAAAAAATCATAAAACCGAGATTTGGATTTTTCTTCTGGCGTTTGGAATAAGATTTGCCTACGCGGTTTTGGTGCAGTTCAAATTCGGGGCGCAGGGGTTTTTGGCCTACTCGGATGCCTTTTCTTTTTATCTTCCTCTGGCGAAGAATTTGGTTGAAAATCATGTTTTCAGCATGGGTTCCGTCCAGCCATACGTGCCAGACGCCTATCGCACGCCTCTTTACCCGCTTTTTTTGGCCTCGTTGTTGTGGTTTAAGTTGCCGATTTTTGCGATTATTTTCGCGCAGAATATTTTGGCTGGATTTATGGCCGTTTTAATCTATAAAATAGGTCTAGAAATTTTTAATTCAAAAAATATTAGTTTATTCGCAGCTGTTTTAATTAGTGTTGAGCCAATGTCCGTTTACTGGGGTAATCTTTTGATGTCTGACTATTTGTTTGCCTTCTTATTTATTTTGGCTTTTTATCATTTTGTTTTAAGGCGCTATTACTGGTTTGCTTTATTTTTTGGTTTGGCAACACTTACGCGCTCCGTTGGTTTATACTTTTTCCCGCTGTTTTTAATTATAATGCTTTGGAGACGGGTCGGCTGGAAAAAGATTATTGTGTCTGCCGCGCTGTTTTTGGCCGTGCTTTTCCCATGGATGCTTAGGAACAAAATCGTTTTTGACACATGGCAATTATCCACCGCTTCTTGGTATAATCTTTACGGCGTTGTTACGTCGATATTCGCGGATAGAGAGGGATTTATACTGCCGCGCCCGGAATCGCTGCCGTACGACCCGGCAAGCGTGCCGTTTTACAAAGAGCACTTTTTTGAAATTTTTAAAGAAAGGCCATGGGCCTACGCCAAATTTTACGCCTCCGTGGTTCGGGAGTCGCTTTCCAAAAATCCGTATTTTTATCTCGCCAATTATGTTTTAAGACCGAAATTGCCGCAGCTTTTTGACGGGAATTTTGGAAAGTGGATTTTTGCCGCCGCCGCGGCGGTTTGGGCGTTCTGGGCACTGCTTTGCGCGTTTGCGCTCTTTGGTTTTTTTGAAAAAAAAGCGAGGACTTGGTTTTATTTGGTCTTTCTCATTTTTTTGGCAAATGCCGCTTCGGTAGGAGCTTTGGGGTTGGGCGCTGATATGAGCAGGTATATGCTGCCTTTGACGCCTTTTATTCTTTTGTTCGCCGGCGCCGGATTTAATTTTATTTATAAAAAATATGCCGCGGGATAATCTGATTTTAACTTTTCTATTTATTATTTTGATTTTGTTTGGCGTATGGCGCTTGCCTTACAGCCCTGCTACTTGGTTTGACGAGGGGATTAATTTAGGCATTGCAAAAGGATTAATAAATCATGGAGTTTTTAGTTTGGAGATTGCGCCAGGCGAATTTGTTGAGACGCGCCAATTTTTGATTACCAGCAATTATCCTGTTTTGCTGCCGGCGGCTTTATCAATGAAATTATTCGGCCTTAATTTGGTTGCCGCCAGAGCGCCTATGGTTTTGTTTTTATTTTTATTCGCGCTCGCCGCCTATTTTTTAGTAAAAAAGCTTTACGGAAAAACCGCCGCGATTATGAGCGTGGCGCTGATTGTCAGCTTCACGCCGTTTTACGGAAACGGCAAAAATGTTTTGGGAGAAATCCCGGGATTGTTTTATTTTTTATGCGCGCTTTTGATCTTGGGCCGAACTCTCGCGGATGAAAATTCTAGGCGTGGGCGCGCGCCCGAGTCCGCGAGGGCAGGGATAAGGAATTTTCAGATGCGAGAGTTCGGCCAATTGTTTCTGGCTGGTTTATTCATTGGCCTTTCCGCCGCCACGAAGCCGTTTTTTTTGATTGTTCCTGCGGCGGTTTGGGCCGGCGAAATAGCCTGCCGCAGAGGCGATTTTAAAATTTTGCTGAAACGGCTTTTGCTTGTTGCTTTTGGCGCTTTTCCTCCGCTCGTTTTTTGGTTTTACACGATTTTGCCGAGTTTTTCTTTAGCCGGACTCTTTTCTGCGTTTAACTATTATTCAAACTCCTACGCTTCTGTTAGTTTTGGCGGCCTTATTTTCACGAATTTTTTGAGATTTTTCACGGAGTCCACGCCAATTCATTTCCTCCTGCTCTTTGTGGCTTCGGCAGCGTTTTTAATTTGGAATAAGAAGAATGGCGAGAAAATTAAAGAGGCGGAAATCATATTCTCGGTTTTTATCCTGCTTGCTTTGGCATTTTATTTAAAAACTCCGGGCTGGTACCGCTACTTTTTCCCTGCGCATATGGTTTTGTTTCTGGTCTTTCCGGCCGCCGCACTCCGCTTGGTCGGCAGGAAAACCGCCGTCTTTCTGATCGCCCTGCTTTTTATTTTCCAGACCTCCTACACCATAAGCCAGCGGAACTCCAGTTTATATTACTCCGATGAAGCTGAAATTTTTTCCGAATATGTTGCGGAAACAACCGCGCCAGATGACAAAATTTTTATTATCAATGCCCCAAGCGCCGCTTTTTTGATTGAAGGCAGGCAAGTTTATCAGTATCTGCAAATAAACCCCGTTTTGTCTTTTGGGAAAACCGATATAGAAAATTATAATTATGTTGCCGTTTCTGGGGAGGGCGTTGATATATTCTCCGACGCTTTGAAAGCCGGTTACAAAATACAAAAACAAATCGGCCGCTACTCTTTATATAGAAAACTTAGTCAGTAACTAAGCCAGATTTTAATTATATCTATAAGCATCCGGAGAGAATCTCTGGCTATTTTGATATTGGACTGGCCGGCGTTTTCTAAAATCACCGGAACCTCCTGGATTTTTAGGCCGGCTTTTTCGGCCTCAACTAAAAGCTCTAAATCAAAAGCAAAGCCGTTGATGTTTAATTTCGGGAGAATCGCCTCTGCCGCTTTATGGCTCATTCCTTTAAGCCCCGCCTGGGTGTCGGAGAACTCCAGACGCAAAAGATTTCGGACTAAAAGTCCGAAGCCCCAATGAGTAAAACGTCTCACAGCGCTAATGCCAAATTGGTCAACCTGCCAGGTTGACCACAGGTGACGGTTTGCGATGACCAAATCAGTTCTCCCTGAGCGCAGAAGCTTAATCATTTCTTTAAAATGTTTTGTGCCGTACGGTAAATCTGCATCGGTGAAAATAATTGCCGCGCCGGAGGAGGCGGCAATGCCTTCGCGGACGCTCGCGCCCTTGCCCAAATTTTTCGCTCTGTTTATAAAACGAATCGCCTGATATTTTTTCAATTTCTCTTCAACTATTTTTGCCGTGGCGTCTCTGCCTCCGTCATTGATTATTAAAACTTCGGCGTTTAAATTTTCGCTTTGGATAAAATTCATCAGCGCTTCAACGCTCTTGCCGATGTGGGCGGCATCGTTATAAACTGGAATGATGATAGAAATCTCCGGCGCTAAGCTCGTGGTTGCTTTTTGGGGGGGCATTGCCGCTTTTTTATTTGCTGTTATTTTCGCTCTTTTTTACTTCGGCTATTTTAAAAACGACTTATTTTCTAAAAAACTTTTTTATATTTCCGCAATCTCGCTTTTCGCGCTGGCTTTCTTAAAGCTCATAATTTTTTATTTATATCCTTATAATTATATCGCCGACCGGCTGATTTTTTACGCTATCCCGTCACCCAAGGCCCTGGGATGGACGTGGCTGGCCGGCACCGCGCTCCTTTTCATGCTATTTTTGCGTTTTCGGGAGAGGATGGAGCGGGTTGCCATTTTTAAATTTCTCTTCGCGCTCTATGTTTTTTTTGTGCTTTTCAGCATCGGTGTGGCGGCCGTCCGCGAAGGTTTTTTCAGCGTTTATGAGCCGTTCACCCGCACCCATTTTGAGTATACCGGGAATCTTTATTTGATAAAAAACGCCTCCGATTTTCTGAAGAACTTTGTTGATTTAAGCCAGTCCTTGTCAATACACACCCGCATACACCCGCCGGGGTATACCCTCATTCTTTATTTTTTCCAGAAATACTTGCACGCGGGTTTCGGCGGTATGGCGACGCTTACGGTTATGCTCGGCGGTCTTGCCATTTTTCCACTTTACTATTTTTTGAAGAATTTTGCCACCGAGGAGGAGGCAAAAAAAGGCCTTGAGCTTTTTGTCTTTTTCCCTAGCTTCGTGATGATGAGCGCGACTTCAATGGACGCGGTTTTTTTGTCTTTTGTTTGGATTGCCATAACTTTAATCTATATCGGCTGGATGAGAAGCGCTATTTTGTCTTTTTGGGGCGGCGCGGCCTCTGCCGCCGCGCTATTTTTAAATTATTTGTTTTTGCTTGCGTCCCCGCTCTTTTTAATTTTGCTTTTTATGGCTTACCGCAAAAGCGGCGAGGCCAAGCGCTTGATTTTTAGAACCGCCGCGGCGGTTGCCGGCCTCGCGCTTTTTTTCGCGGCCCTTTACTTGGCTTATAATTATTCAATTTTGGAAAATTTTTGGGTTTCGCGCGCCGCGCAAAATATGGAAATCAGGAGCAACTTTGAATCGCTCTTAATTTATTTTGTTTACTTTTTTATGAATTTGTCTTCGTTTGCAGTTTATCTCGGTCTTCCTAACGTTTTTTTGCTGGTCGGGCGGATTAAGGAGTTTCTGCGGCGCGAGAATTTAGCCGCATCGCTCGGATTTATCATGGTAGGCATTTTTCTGCTTATAGGAATTTTCCAGGGCGAGGTTGAGAGAATATGGCTCTTTTTAACCCCGCTTTTTGTTTTGCCGCTGATTAAAATAACCAAAGATTGGGAGCCCCTGCGGTTTAACGCGCTTTTATCATTGTTGTTTTTCCAGATTATTACTTTGCAGATTCTGTTTTACACTTATTGGTGAGCTTCGTGCCGGTTTTTGGAGCACGCAGATTACTGAGACCCCGAAGGGAAAATTTATCAAGCGAAGAGCCCGCGCCTCCAAAGAAAAAATTTTCTCAAGGGCGTAATTCAGCGGTTTAGGCAGCATAAAAAAATCCGACTCGCCCTCGTTAAGATTAAGTATTTTCCTTAATGCTCTGAAGCCGAATATCGGCGCGAACATAAAGAAATTAAAATAACTTAATTTATTTATTGCCAAGTTTGTGTTAGAGCGTATCATATCGCGCAAGCCAGTTTTGGTGTATCTGCGCTTATGATGAAGCAGTTTATCGTGCTCGGTCCATAAAAAATCAAATGCGGGCACGGTTATAAGCGCCAGTCCGCCGGGCGCGAGCAGTTCTTCTATCTGTTTAAGCGCCGCGCCGTCGTTTTCAATGTGTTCCAAAACGTCCAGCAGGGTTACGATGTTATATTGTTCGTGCAGGTGGATTTTGGGGAATTCGCCTTTAATTAACGTAAAGTCCGGGTTTAGCTTTTTTGCGAGATCGGCGGCGACATCGGAAAAATCAAGCCCAAAAATGTTTTTTGAGAAATTGCCAAGGAGGGCGGCGTTAAAACCCGTGCCGCAGCCGATGTCCAGTGCCCTCTCAACTTTTTGGGCGCAGAACAATCGCAGGCATTCGGAGATAATCTTGCGGCGGCCGCGAAACCACCAATGGTCCTTTTCCGTGTTATAAAGTTCTATGTATTGGGCTCTTTCCATGCTATAATTTTATTTTGTAAATTGTTATGCAAAAAATTGATTTTTCCATAATAGTGCCGGTGTATAACGAAGAGAAGCGCATACCAAGAAGTATAAACCAGATTTTTAGTTTTTTTAATAGTTGCGGCGATGCGGTGGAGGTGATTTTTGTCAGCGACGGGTCTACCGACGACACGGAAAAGGTTCTGGAAAGTTATCAGGCGAAGCAGGGTTTTAAAATCATAAAATACGGCAAGAACCGCGGGAAGGGTTATGCTGTCCGACAAGGCGTTTTGGCGGCCAGCGGGCGCTGGATAATTTTCTTTGACATTGACTTGGCAGTTCCCCTAAGCGAGTTCTCGCATTTTAAATCTTTCGTTGCGGACGGCGATCAGGTAATTATCGGCAGCCGCCGGCTGATGGATTCGCGAATAAACAAGCGCGAGCATTGGCTGCGTGAATTTCTCGGCGCCGGATTCAGCGCGCTGTCCCGCGTTTTTGTTCGCGAGGTCGCCGATTTTACATGCGGCTTTAAATGTTTTTCCAAACAGGCCGCTGAACAAATTTTCCCCATTGCGCGGATAAACAGATGGGCGTTTGACACGGAGCTTCTGTATATCGCCAAATTAAAACGCATGCCAATCCGCCAGATGCCGGTAGAATGGTCGCATGATGATGATTCCAGAGTAAGGGTTTGGAAAGATGCGCTGGTTTCCTTAAAAGAACTCGCGCAAATAAAAATTAACCAGTTAAAGGGACTCTACGCATGAAAGCGATAATTTTAGCCGCGGGCAGAGGGAAAAGGATGAGACATTTAACGGACGATTTGCCGAAACCGCTTTTAAAGCTTGCCGGAAAAACGTTTTTAGACTACATATTTGATTCTTTCACGGAAGAAATAAACGAGGCCATCTTGGTAATCGGCTATATGGGCGAGAAAATAAAAGAATATTTGGGAGAAAATTATAAAGGGCGGAAAATTTATTATGTTGTGCAGAGAGAGCTCTCCGGCACGGGCAATGCGGTGCTTCTTACAAAGCATTTATTCAAGGAAAAAGAGCGTTTTTTGATATTTTACGCGGACGAACTGGTTTCAAAAGACGACGTGGAAAAATGTTTGGAAAATGAATTCGGATGGCTGTGCTGGGAAGTAGAAAACCCGAGAGCGTCCGGCATCGTTACGATCTCTCCGGGAGGATTTATCACGGAGATAATAGAAAAACCCCAAAACCCGAAGTCAAACTTGGGCGGCGGAGGGTTAATGCTTGTGAACGCCGATTTGTTTGGATGCGCTCCCGACAAGCACGAGACCGGAGAATATTATTTAACGTCCATGATGAATAAATTTGTAAAAGATCATAAGGTAAAAGCAGTCGTGTCAAAAAACCGGCCGTCTTTCACCTCCCCGGAAGACATTAATAGAGTTATATAGCTTATGAAAATGATTTCGGTAGTAGTCCCGGTTTATAACGAAGAGCATACAATAAGCGAGCTTCACGAACGTCTTGTGAAAACGCTGGCGGCCTGTTGTGATTCTTACGAGATTGTTTTTGTCAATGACGGCTCAACCGATAACACGGAAAAAACAGCGCTGACTTTGAAGCCGCTTGAATTGATTTCTTTTGCAAAAAATCAAGGGCAGACCCCGGCGCTGAATGCCGGAATACGCAAAGCGAAAGGCGACATCATTGTGTTTTTGGACGCTGATTTGCAGAACAACCCCGAGGACATCCCGAAACTTTTGGAAAAAATTTCGCAGGGTTGCGGCGCGGTGGTGGGTCGGCGCGAGCATCGGCAGGACCCTGCCGCTCGCACCATATTTTCCAAAGTGGCAAATTTTATCGCCCGTTTGCTTTTGGGCGTAAAAGTCCATGATTTCGGCTGCGGGCTTAAAGCATATCGCGCGGAATTTATCAAAAACTTTGAGCTTTGGGGGCAGGTGCAGGTTTTTTTGCCGGCAATTGCCAAGGCGCGCGGGGCGAAGGTCTGTGAAGTCGGCGTTGCGCATAACGACAGAAAAGCCGGGGTCTCCAAAATAAAAATTTCCAATATGGTAAAAGGCGGCCTGGGCCTTTTAAAAATCGCTTTTATTGCTAGATTTTTAAATCCTTACAGGTAATCCGCTTATGAAACAGCGTCCAAAAATTTTATTAATCGGCGCGGGGAGATTCGGCAAAAATCATTTAAGAGTACTGCGATTATTAGAAAAGCGCGGCAAATTGGCTTTGGCCGGAGTTGCCGTAAAGAGCAAGGCGTCGGAAAAATTCGTCAAAAGAGAATACGGCGTGCCGGTTTTTAAAAAAATAACCCCGGCGCTTCTTAGTTCCGTGGATGCCGTTGATATCGTAACGCCGCCCCATACGCATTTCGCTCTGGCCAAGCAATGTCTGCGTTATACGAATGTGTTTATTGAAAAGCCGTTGGCTGAAAAAACAAGCGACGCGGAGCGTCTCAATAATCTCGCGCGGAGCAAGGGGCGGGTTTTGATGGTTGGGCATATTTATCGCTACCACCCGCTTGCGCAAAAACTGAAATCAATGTTGCCGAAATTGAAAAATCTGGAAAAAATAGGCGGCGCGTTTATCAGCCCCATCGCGACTTACAGGGGCCAAGACCCGCTTCTGGAAGAGCTTCATTGGTTTGATGTTCTGGACTATTTATTCGGCAAAAAGCCGGACGCGGTTTGGAGCGGGGGCACAAAATATTTGCGGGACGTTTATTTGCGCTATCCGGGCGGCGCTGATGCACATTTGAAAATTGGCTGGGAGAACGGCCAAAAAATCAGGGCGCTGAATTTCGTTACGAAAGGAGGCAAAAAAATAGTTTGCGATTTTGAGCGCCCGGCGGCCGCAGAACCGCTGAAAAAAGAGCTTGAGGCGTTTATCGGCGCTCTTTGCGGACAAAAAAACGCTTACCCGAATGGCGAGGTTGGGGCCAGGATTGTTGAGATAGCCGAGCGGGCGAAGAGGCATTCCCCGCCAAAAACGCCGCGCGTCGCGGTCATAGGCGGAGGGATTTTCGGCGCGACCGCCGCGCTTGTTTTGGGCAGACATTTCCCGGTAGTTTTATTTGAAAAAAATCCGGATATTTTCGGTGAAGCAACGCTGGCCAATCAATACAGGCATCACTATGGGTATCATTATCCGCGGAGCCCCGAAACCATAAAAGAGGTTCAGGAAGCGAGGCGCGATTTTGAATCGGTTTATCGCGAGGCGGTATCCTCCGGATTCCCAAGTTATTATTGCGTTTCCCGAAAAGGGTCGCTGGTTTCCGCGAAACAATTTTTGGAAGTTTGCAAAAAAAATAACCTGCCTGTCAAAATCGCGTATCCGCCGGACATATTTTTAAACCGCAATACGGTGAGCGTTTCCATCCGGACGCCGGAGGCAGTGTATGATTATAAGAAATTAAAGGGCTTGGTCTGGCGGACACTTCGCCAAAATCCGAATATTAAAGTCAAGCTCAACTCGGAGATTGTATCCGCACGGCTGAACAATGCCGGGAAGAAAATCTTGGTTATCAAAGCCAAAAGCGGCGCAAAAGGCCCGGAAGAATTTGACTATGTGATTAACGCCACTTACGCCCGATACAATAATTTTTGCGGCTGGCTCGGCTTCCCTCTGAAAAATTTGAATTTCCGGCTGAAGGAACTGGCCGTTGTGCGCCTCAAAACGCAGGAGAAGTGCGCTGTCACCATTATGGACGGGCCTTTCGCTACAATTGTGCCGATGGATGGCCGCAGCGATTTATACACTTTGGGGGACGTGCCGCTCTCCGTCCACAAAAATTACAATAATTTAAAAGGCCTTTCTTTGGATAAAATCCGCAAACTTCCGGCATCGCGCTGGGAGAAAATGAAGAAAAGATGCTCCGAATGGTTCCCGGCGCTAAAAAACAGCGAGTACATTAAATCAATGTTCGTTATTTTGCCGACAGAGCCCGCTTCCGCCGGAACAGACGCGCGCCCGACCGTCGTCGCTTCCCACGGGTTCGGCTGCTTCTCAATCTTCAGCGGCAAAATTATAACCGCTGTTTCCGCCGCCAAACAAATCCTGCGGGAGTTGCAATGACGGAAATTTTATAGTTGTATATATTAATATGCAATCGTCAATAATATTGAGCAGAGTGCCGTTTCGGCTGCCATTGGGCGGAGGGTCTACGGATATGCCCTCGTATTATAAAAAATACGGGGGGTTTATATTTACCGCCGCAATCAATATGTATATGGACGTCTTGATTAAAGCGACCCGTTCGGACGATCTTATCCACGTGCATTACAAATCTTTTGAAGCCGTGCCTTCGGTTGGAGAAATCCGCCATGAGCTGGCCAGAGAGGCGCTGAAGATGACCGGCCACGAAAAAGGCATAGCCATTTCTTTTAAGGCGGATACGCCCGCCGGCACCGGCCTTGGCTCCTCCGGCGCGTGCTCCGTGGCTTTGCTTAAAGGGCTGTCGGCTTACAACGGAAACGAGATGCCGAGCGAAGAAGCCGCCGAAAAATCATTTGAGATAACCCAGTCCCTTGGGCTTCACGACGGCAAACAGGACCCATACGCCTGCGCCCTTGGCGGCTTTTCCGTTTTGGATATTGATACCGACGGCAAAGTAAATGTTACAAAACCGGTTTTCGCCAAGGAGACAGTAGATAAATTTTTAAATAATACCCTGCTTTTTTACACCGGCGTCAGCCGGGAGAGCGACCCGATATTGGCCGCGCAGGATAAAGAAAAAGTTCTGGAGTTGAAACACAAAACCAAAGCGATTGGCCTCGAGGTTTATAAAGCGTTTCAGAACGGAGATTTAGACCGCTTTGGCTCTTTGATGGACGAGCATTGGCGGGTCAAAAAATCAATGTCTTCGCAAATGGCCAACCGGCGGTTTGACGAAATTTACGAAGCGGCGAAAAACGCCGGCGCTTTGGGCGGCAAAATTCTGGGAGCCGGCGGCGGCGGATACTTTTTATTTTACTGCCCGTCGCAAAAATCCAAAGAGTCCGTGCGCGCCGCGCTAAGCGGCTACGGGCTGCGGGAGATGGATTTTAGCATTGACTATAAAGGCGCTCGCGTCCGGAGAGTTAATTTTTAAAATGTCCGGATTTTTAAAAGAGCACAGGTTTATACTGATTTCCGCGATTTTTTTGGCGCTTGCGGTTATCTCGCCTACACTGCTGTTCCCGCTCCTCGCCGGCGATTCGTATAAGGGCATCAATCTTGGCGAATGGGACGACGACGCGGCATATATTGCCAAAGGCAGGGAAATTCTTGAAAGCCATTCTTTGGGCAATATTTTTCTTAAAATCGGCAAAAACGATTCGTCTGACCCTCACCAGGTTTACATAGAATATCTTCTTCTCGCGCCGGTTAGAATGCTGGGGCTTTCCAGCGTAGCGAAAAGTCATATCGTGGCGCTTTACGGCTTTTATGCTTTTTTGGGCGTTGCTTTGTTGATTTTATTCATTTATTTTTTTGTTCTTAACTTATCCGGCAATAAATTGCTTTCAGCCGCAGCCGCATTGTTCGCAGTCGGCGGCCACGAGTTAGTAAAGCTGTACCACCTTCCGGTTACCGCCGTCGCCTACAATTTCAACATATTTTCCCGGCCGATTATGCCCGTTTACGGGCTTCTTGCGCTTTTTATTTACATAAATTTACTGGCAAAAAGTTTGCGTGAATCGGGATGGAGGTGCGTTTTTTGGGCAGGAATTTCTTTCGGCGCGTTGTTTTACGTTTACCCCTACACATGGACTTTCGCCCTGGCGCTGACAGGGAGCTTGTTTCTGATTTATCTTTTTTTGAGGGATTGGGGGCAGGCCAAAAAAGTTTTTTACATTTCGGCGATCGGTTTTGCTGTTGGATCTTACGCGCTCGTTTTATTTTTATCGTTTATTTCTTCGGAAATTGGCAAACAAATCGCCGGCTTTACAACGTTTATTTCCCACGCCCCCGCGCCTTTCAGCAAGCTCTCTTTTTTGATTTTGATTATGGCAATTATTTACGCCTATAAAAATCGCGATAAAAAAGACTACCCGATTCTTTTGGCGATTATTCTAGCCAGCTGGATAACCCTAAATCAGCAGGTAATTACCGGGCGCGATCCGCAAGGAGTTGATCATTACTTTTGGTACTTTACCATTCCTACTTCCATTGTGGCGGGGTCTTATGTTTCGTGGGCGCTTGTGTGGGGCTGGGAGCGCGGGAAATTAATATTGCAAAAATACGGAAGCGCTTTGCTTGGCATTGTAATCATCGTTGCTTTTTTAAATACCGCGGGACAGCAATACGCAAGGACGATTGTGATGATGGGCACCAAAGAATACGCCCAGAGTTACCGTCCGATTATTGACACGCTGAATCGCGATCCGAAACCGGGAGTTATTTTAAGTTCAGAGCTTTTCTACGGAGAGTTTTTCCCAGTATACACCGACCACGATTTATTTTGGGCCATGCACGCATTCAATTTCGCTACCCCGATAGAAAGAATGAAAGACGCGCTTTATTTGTACGCGTATTTAGATAAAGAGGCCAGAGGCGATTTTGCCGGCGCGCTTTATAAGATAGACGCCGGCGGAGTTAAAAAAGCGTATGGGCGCCATTACTCATCAATCTATACTGCTTTAAGCAGAGAGAAAACCATAGATTTGCTTTCCGGCGAATACAAAAAAATAGTTGATAATCCCGAAGGAATCATTAACATTTTAAAGAAAGCCGAAGTCAATTATATCGTCTGGGACAAGAATACAAACCCGGAGTGGGACCTTTCCCCGCTTGCTAATAATCTTCAAGAAATTGCCGCGTCAAACAATATTTATTTATATGCGTTGAAATAAATACATGTCTAATTTTTTTACCGAACATAAATTTATATTGATTTCCGCAGTCGGTTTGGCGCTTTTGGTGATATCGCCGGCCCTGCTTTTCCCGTTTATGGCCGGCGATGCGTATAAGGGCATAAATGTTGGTGAGTGGTCGGACGACTTCCATTATATCGCCAAAGGCAGAGAGATTCTGGAAGGCCATTCTTTGGGCAATATTGTTCTTAAAATCGGCAAAAACGATTCGTCCGACCCGCACCAGGTTTATATAGAATATCTTCTTCTCGCGCCGGTTAGAATGCTGGGGCTTTCCCGCGCGGCGGCAGATTATATTGTTCCTATATACACTCTTTACGCTTTTTTGGGAGTTTTCCTTTTAATCCTCTCCATTTATTTTTTCATCCTGCGCCTCTCCGCGCATAAATTATTGTCCGCGGCGATAGCGCTATTTACAATAGGCGGCTACAGTTTGGTGAAGCTTTACCATGTGCCGATTACTGCAACCAATCCGGACCCCAACATATTCAGCCGGCCGATTATGCCCGTTTACGGGCTTCTGGCGCTTTTTATTTACATCAATTTGCTTGCGAGAAGTTTAAAATCATCGGAGAAAAAACATATTCTTTGGTCCGGCATTGCCTTCGGAGCGCTGTTTTACGTTTACCCCTACACATGGACTTTTGCCCTGGCGCTGACAGGGAGCTTGTTTCTGATTTATATTTTTTTGAGGGATTGGGAATCAGCGAAAAAAGTTTTTTGGGTTTTTACAATCGGGCTTGCCGTTGGCGCTTACACTCTTTTTAAAACGTTTTCATTTCAGTATTCGGAAATCGGCAAACAAATTTTATATTACGGGATTACTTTAAACCATAGTCCGGCGCCTTTCAGCAAGATTTTATTTTTGGCGTTAATTTTGGCAGTTATCTTTGCGTGCCGAAATAAATGGAGCAGGAACGCCCCCTTGCTTTTGTCTATTGTTCTCGCAAATTGGATAGCTTTGAACCAGCAGGTAATTACCGGGCGAGTCCCGCAAATAATGCACTATTTTTGGTATTTTACGATACCGACTTCTATCGTCGTTGGGGCTTACCTTGGATGGGCGCTTGTGTGGGGCTGGGAGCGCGGGAAATTAATATTGCAAAAATACGGAACCATTTTTTTGGCGGCGCTAATTATCACCGCTTATTTTAATGCGGCTTCGCGGCAGTATCAGGTGACGCTGATTACGCGGGAGGCCAAAGAATACAGGCAGAACTACCGCCCTATTATTGACGCGTTGAAGTCGGATGCCGAACCGGGAGTTATCCTCGCGTCATCCCTGCCTTACGCAATGTTATTTCCGGTGTACACGCATCATGATTTATTTTGGGGGCATGCTACTGCTTTGGTTTACAATACGCCGATGGAAAGAATTAAAGATGCGCTGTACGTGTATATGTATTTGGATAAGAGCGCCAGAGACAATTTTTTGGGCCGGCTTCGCGATGTAGATGCCGGATACGGAGTTGGAGGCGAATGGGGAACCAGTTTTTACCCGCTTATTTATTTTTTTGTGGCCGGTTTTAATTCCGGTTTTGATTACGAGGAATATGGTTTTCGTTTGGCCAAGGGCGACCCGGCGACGGTTAAAAGCAGAGACGAAACGTCGGCCTTACTTTTCCGCGGATATCAAAAAGTAGCCAGTCCGGAAGGCATTGCAGGCATTCTGAAAAAAGGCGAGGTCAATTACGTCGTTTGGGATAAAAACAAAAATCCGGAGTGGAATTTGTCGCCCCTTTCCGGAAATTTAAGAGAGGTTGCCGCGTCTAACAATATTTATTTGTACAAATTTGGCGGTGACTGATAAGCGCGGCGGAGGTTGTATAATAAAGCCATGCAGCAGAGCGACCATATAGAAACGTATTTAAACGAAGTTGTAGAGATTACAAAACGCATAGACCGTGGCTCTATACGCAAAATCGTCGGGATCTTGCGGGATTTAAGAAATAAAAAAGGGCGCCTGTTTATTATCGGCGTCGGCGGTTCGGCGGCAAACGCCTCGCATGCTGTTAATGATTTCCGAAAAATTGCCCATATTCAATCTTACGCTCCAACGGATAACGTCGCCGAGCTTACCGCTAGAGTAAACGATGACGGCTGGGATTCTGTTTTCGCGCGCTGGCTAGAGCATAATCACATAACGCCCAATGACGCAGTTTTGGTTTTGTCAGTTGGCGGAGGCAACGCTGAAAAAAACATAAGCGCAAATATTGTACATGCGCTGAATCACGCCAAAGAGCGCGGCGCAAAAATATTGGGCATTGTGAGCCGCGACGGCGGGTATACAGCTAAAGTCGCCGATGCCTGTGTTTTGGTGCCGGTTGTGAATCCGGACAACGTGACGGCGCACGCGGAAGCATGGCAGGCGGTGCTGTGGCACGCGATTGTTTTTCATCCTGAATTAAAAATGACTGAAGGAAAATGGGAAAGCATAGAAAAACCGATGTTGTCTTAGAGACAACAATTTTTCTTGACTAATATTAAAGGATTTGCTAGCATAGCGGCTAGAAAATAAAACCCGGAGGTGACTCGTGATAGCAAATTTCCGTTTTGCGTTGGACAAACCAACGCTCATTTTGGGCGCGGGCATAGCAAGCAGCGGGAAAAGCACGGTTTTCAGGCCGATTGCGGCCGCGTTGTTTGATTCGGTGTATGTAGAAAAGGACCTGATTAACGATGCTTTTTTATGGATGCCCAAAAGCGGGGAAAGGCGGGACATGTCCCGTTATCTGGTTTCCGAGCGCATTTCAAATCAGAGTCCCATTTACAGGGATCACATATGGCTGCAAAGCTACCACTGCATGCTGATGTTGGCGCGGCAGGCGCTGGAGTTGGGGAAGCACCCGATCTTGGAAGGAAATTACGTTAAGGAAATTCGGTGGGGATATATTGAAAAGGTTTTGTTGCCCCAGCTCGCCGGTATCAACTATAAGCTTAAAATTCTTCTTGCGCATGCTCCGGCTGATTTGATTCGCGAAAGGATAATAAAACGCGACGAAGGCCGCGACAAAAAAGTAATAAGTTCCGACGAAGAATGGCAGCGCTTGCTTGCCGAACAGCCGCCCATCCCGCCAGAGATTGAGAAGTACCCGCATATGAAAATTGACACCTCCGAAGCGTTGTCTCTCCAAGCGCTTTTTGAGATCATGAGGTTTTTGGCTGATTAGTTTTTGAGAGCCTCGGCTCGCCGCGTTACTGGCGGGCCTTTTATTTTGTTATTATTTTAGACATATGGCGCATGTCGGCAACAAAGCTGTTTTTTTTGACAGGGATGGCGTGATTCTCAAAGCGGTAGTAGATGCCGGCGTGCCGCGGCCGCCGTACAGCGTTGCTGAATATAAAGAGAAAAGCGGAATTATGCCTGGGGCAAAAGAAGCGGTTGAAGCGGTGCGCAGAAACGGCTTTCTTGCTATTTTGGCAACGAACCAGCCGGATATTCGGTATGGGAGGATCACAAAGGAAGACTGGCAGTGGATACAGAACCAGATTGTGGATATTCCGTTTGACGATATTTTTATATGCTTTCACGGACGAGATGACGGGTGCGAGTGCAAAAAACCGAAGCCGGGAATGCTGATTGCGGCCGCAAAAAAATGGGGGATTGATTTAAAAAAAACTTTTATGGTCGGGGATTCTGAAAGCGACGTGAAAGCCGGCCAAGCCGCAGGATGCAAAATAATTTTAATAGACCATGAACAAAATAAAAATTTGGAGCCCGATTTCAGGGTGACAAATTTATCGGAAGTGGTAAAATTGATAAATGAAAATATTTATTGATAGCGCGAATTTAAACGATATTGAGGAGGCCTTAAAACGCGGATTCGCGGAGGGGATTACGACAAATCCGTCTCTTCTGGCAAAAGAGCCGAAATCCTCTTTTGAGGCGCACATCGGAAAAATTGTGGAGCTGATTAAAAAACATCAGCCGGGTATTCATTTGAGCGTGGAAGTTTTTTCGCGCGACCAAAAAATTATTTTGGAGCAGGCACAGAAATTTATGAAGCAGTTTGCTTATCCGCAAATGAGCATTAAGGTGCAAGTTGGGTGGGATGAACTTGAAACCATTAAAAAATTGAGCGCGGCTGGCATTTCGGTAAACTGCACTGCCTGTATGAATGTGACGCAAGCCGTGATGGCCGCGCGTGCTGGCGCAAAATACGTCAGTTTGTTTTGGGGCAGAATCCGCGACGGCGGGACAGATGCGGCAATGTCTAAAGAGCGAGATGAAGCCGTAAATAAAAGAGCTTTAGACAGCGACGATTTCAATCCTTTTAAGGTTGTTCAGGCGACGCGGCAGATTTTTGACCAGGACAAAATTCCATCAGAAATTATCGCGGGCAGCATGCGCAGTGCCGTTGACGTCAGAAACGCGCGTTTAGCCGGCGCTCATATTGTGACCGTGCCCCCCAAATTTTTTCCAGATATGATTTCCCACTTCAAAACCGACCAAGTCGTCAACCAATTTTTGACTGATTTTGAAAAATGGATGAGCTAAAAAAAACTATAAAAAATTTAATAATCTCAATGCGGCCAAGGCAGTGGATAAAAAACCTCTTTCTTTTTGCCGCCATAATTTTCGTAAAGCAGTTTTCGGATATTGAGAAGCTGGCGGCTGTTTTTGAGGCCTTTATCATTTTCTGCTTCGCCTCAAGCGCGATTTATCTGCTAAATGACGCAGTGGACGCGCCGTATGACCGCAGACACCCGCAAAAACGCCTAAGGCCGATCGCCGCTGGAGAGCTCCCAGTATTCGGAGCTGTTTTCGCAGCCGCGGTTTTCGGAGCGCTCTCCGTTTTTTGGAGTTTTTACATAAATAATTTTTTCGCGCTTGCCGTTATCGGATTTTTGGCGCTTAATGTTTTATATTCGTTTTATCTCAAGCGTTTCGTGATAATTGACGTGATAACAATCGCTTTGGGTTTTGTCATCCGCGTCATCGCCGGCGCAGTCGCCATAGACGTCCGGTTTTCGGAATGGCTGATTCTTTCAACTTTTTTCCTGACGCTTTTTTTGGCTATTTCCAAGAGGAAAAACGAGCTTATGCATGCAGAGGAAACCGAAGCGCGCGAGGGGCTTGGCAGATATTCTCTCGCTCTCTTGGACCAGATGAATGCGATTGTTTTGCCTTCCACCATTATCACCTACGCTTTTTATACGTTCAGCTCCGAGCACAGCAAGCTTCTCATGATTACAATACCCATCGTGCTTTACGGGCTTTTTCGGTATTTATTTTTGATAAACATAAAAACGCGGAGCGACGATGGTCCCACGGACGATTTGCTTTTAGACAAACATTTGCTCGCCACTGTTTTTATCTGGCTCGCGGTTTCCGTAGCAATGATTCTTTATGCCGGATAGATTTTTTGAGGAGCTGGATATGCCGCGGCAGGGGGCTGTGATTTTTTTGGACATTGACGGCACTTTGCGGCCGGACGGAGATCAAGGAATGAGTCAGGAGGTTTTAAATAAGCTGGCGGAGCTTAAGGCCAAAAACGAAGTTCATTTAATCAGCAATAAAGGCAACGGCGCAAAAAAGCCGAGCCGAGAAGCGGCAGAGGGCGTTGATATGGCCGGGAAAAAAGTTGTGGTGATAGGCGATAAATTTTTGACGGACGGGCTGTTCGCGAAAAATATCGGAGCCGAATTCGTTAAAGTCAGAAGAAAAATTTCAGGCCGGGAGAATTTTTTTGTTAAAGTCGCGTATTTTATTGACGATTTTATTTCTGCTATATTATGGAAACAAAAAAATATTTAATAACAGGCGGCGCCGGGTTTTTGGGAATTAACCTCGCGCGTTTTCTGCTCAAAAAAGGGCAGAAAGTAAGAATTCTGGATTTGGCCCAGTTTGATTACCCGGAGAGAAACAAGGTTGAGGCGCTGCTCGGGGACACAAGAGATAAATCAGGCGTTGATAAAGCGATGGACAGAATTGACATTGTTGTCCATGCGGCGGCCGCGTTGCCGCTTTATTCGCAAAAAGACATATACTCCACGGAAGTGGACGGAACAAAAAACGTTTTAGAAAGCGCCGGGCGGCGCAACGTTGACAGATTTATACATATTTCCAGCACGGCGGTTTACGGCATTCCCGACCACCACCCGATTTACGAAAATGATAAGCTTCAGGGAGTTGGGCCTTACGGCGAGGCGAAAATTCTGGCGGAGAAATTTTGCGAGGAAGCAAGAAAAAATGGAATGTGCGTTACAATTCTCCGGCCGAAATCTTTTGTGGGACCCGAGCGGTTGGGGGTTTTCGCGCTTTTTTACGATTGGGCGGGCACCGGGCACAATTTCCCCATGATCGGCAACGGAAAAAACAGCTACCAGCTTTTAGACGTTGAAGATTTATGCGAGGCGATTTTTCTTTCGGCTACCTTGCCGAAAGAAAAGGCCAACGACACTTTCAATGTCGGCGCAAAGGATTTTGCGACGATGCGCCGGGACTGGCAGGCGGTTTTGGACCGCGCGGGATTCGGCAAAAAAATTATCGGTTTGCCCGCTGCCCCCATGATTTTTGTTTTGAGATTCTTGGAGATTTTGCGCCTTTCACCTCTTTACAAATGGGTTTATGAAACCGCAGGCAAGGACTCTTTTGTGTCAGTGGAAAAAGCTGAACGGATTTTGGGATTCCGTCCAAAATATTCCAACAAAGAAGCGCTCGTCCGCAACTATGAATGGTATTTGGCTAATCTGGATAAATTTAAAAACCAGACCGGGGTATCCCACCGCGTCCCGTGGAAACAGGGGATTTTAAAAATCGCTAAGCTTTTTTTTTGAGTTATGCGGTTTGACCTTTTGCGGGCCGCAATTGTGGGGGAAGCCATCGCGCTTTTGACTTTGCCGACGTTAAAAAATATAAATTTTTTTGAGCCGACATTTGTCGCCGTCTGGCTGGTCTTCGTGCCCGCGGCGGCGCTCGCCGGTTTTTATTTGATTTATTTGACGTCGGCGAGGCGGCCCGTCTTGCTGGAGTTGGGAAAATACGGCCTCGTCGGATGCTTCAATTTTTTTCTGGACGCGGGCATTTTCAACTTTTTTATTTTAATTACTGGCATTGCCAGGGGTTGGCCGGTGGACGTTTTTATAATAATTGCTTTTGCGATAACGATAACGCAAAGTTTTTTGTGGAATAAATTCTGGATTTTTAAGGCGAACGATTTGGCCAATGCGCGCGCGCAGTACGCAAAATTTTTCAGCATGACTGTTGTCACTTCCCTTTTAGGGCTTTTGTTTATGCATCTTATGATAAATACCATCGGTGCTCCCTCCGGTTTTGATTTGAAAGTTTGGGCGAATCTCGCGCTTTTAGTTTTGATACCGACGTCTGCCCTGGGCAATTTCCTTGGCTATAAGTTTTTTGTTTTTAAAAAATGACTCACGCCGAATATTGCAGCAAGTTTATTCCCGCCGGCGGCAGGGTCTTGGATGTGGGCTCCGGCAGGGGCGATTTTCTGCGCGAGATGGCCGGCTTGGGATTTGACGCGTGCGGAGTTGAGCCGAACACCGAGCGGATTTTTTCCGCAATAGGCGGACCAGCCTTTGGCCGGGAAAAGGTTGTGAAGGTAAGCGCCGAAAACTTGCCGTTCCCCGATAATCATTTTGATTTTGTAAATTGCGCCGAGGTCAGCGAGCACGTTGACGATCCTTCTAAGATGCTCCAAGAAATTTTTCGGGTTCTAAAGCCCGGAGGGAAATGCTACACAAGTTTTCACAATCGCTTGGGGGTTTACGACTATCATTATCGGCTTTATTTTATAAACTGGATGCCGAGGGTTTGGACAGAGCCGATTTTAAAATTTTTAGGAAAACAAAAAGAGGACGGCCCGGCCGGACGCCAGAAACTGACCACGATGCATTATTATACTTACGGACAAGTTTTGAAAATGCTTCACAATGCCAGTTTTTCCGCAGAAGACATCCGAAAAGAGAAAATTAGACAATTCTTCGGCATCACGCGCTTGCCGTTTTTTATTTTATATTTCACATTGCTTCGTCCGTTATATTTCAACACCTTCCATTTTTTGCTTGCCAAACCTTAATCCGACCTGATAAGTTATAAGAGATATGAGATTTCTTGTAACCGGAGGGTGCGGATTTATGGGGTCAAATTTTATCCATTATGTTTTGGATAATTTCCCCGAGAGCGCTGTCATAAATCTTGACCTCTTGACGTACGCCGGAAACGAGGAAAATCTTCGCGGCGTCCCGCCATCCAGATACCGGTTTGTGAAAGGTGACATTTGCGACACGGAGCTCGTAAAAAAGCTGATGCGGGAATCCGACTTCGTCGTAAACTTCGCCGCCGAGAGTCATGTGGACAGGTCAATCCATTCCGACGCCGACGATTTTGTCCATACCAATGTCGTAGGAGTCCACTCGCTTTTGAAAGCGTTGAGGGGCTCGCCTAACGTTAAAAAGATGGTTCATATCTCGACGGACGAAGTCTGGGGCGATTTGCATTTTAAGTCGCAGGAGAAGTTTACCGAAGAGTCGCCGCTTAGGCCGAGTTCTCCGTACGCCGCTTCCAAGGCCGCCGGCGAAATGCTTGTGCGTGCTTATCATAAAACCTATGGCCTGCCGGTGGTCATTTCGCGTTCGGTCAACAATTTCGGGCCGAGGCAGCATCCGGAAAAAGTGATTCCGTTTTTCGCCATGCTGGCAATGGACAACAAGCCCCTGCCGATTCACGGCAGCGGTTTAAATGTGCGGTCGTGGATTCACGTAGACGACCACACCCGCGCCGTCCTCGCTCTTTTGGAAAAAGCTCCCTCGGGGGAGATATACGGCGTTTCCGCAGATGAAGAGTGCTCAAACATGGATATTGCCGGAAAAATATTGAGAATTTTAAACAAGCGGGAAAACCTGGTTACTTTCGTTGAAGACCGTCCGGCAAATGACAGGAGGTATGCGGTTAATCCGTCAAAGCTGCTCGCTTTAGGATGGCGCCCCCAGCGTTCGCTGGACAGCCACATCCCGGTGACCATTGATTGGTATAAAGAAAATCAGACATGGCTTAGTAGTGTTGCCAGGAAGTATGAAAGCACGAGCGAAGAGATGCGGCGTTCGTCCGCAGATATCAGAAAAAGGGCGCTTGCTGGTTCGCCCGCCAGATCTCTTTCAATTTTTTTCCCGTGCCTTAACGAGAAAGGGACAATCGCCACAATGGTTTTGGAAGGCAGAAAAACCGCCGTGTCGCTCACGGACGATTTTGAAATTATTGTCGTAGACGATGGCTCCACCGACGGCAGCCGCGAGCTTCTTTTGGAGCTTCAAAAGAGCGTTCCGGAATTAAAATTAGTTTTTCGCGAAAAGAGGGGTTACGGCGCGGCGCTTAGAAATGGATTTAAGGCGGCAACAAAAGAGCTTGTTTTTTATACCGATGGCGACGGGCAATATGACGTGAGTGAATTACCGATGCTGTGGAATAAATTAACCAACGAAGTAGATATTGTAAATGGCTACAAAATTAAACGAGCCGACCCGTTGTACCGCATTATCATTGGTTTTATTTATCAGCATGTTACAAGATGGGCGTTTTGGTTGCCAATTAGAGACCCTGATTGCGACTTCCGCTTAATTCGCAGAAAAGTGTTTGACACGGTTGAGCTTAAAAGCGATACCGGCACCATAACTATTGAGATTGTAAAAAGAATTCAGCAAGCCGGCTTCCGTTTTGTTGAAGTTGGAGTTTCGCATTACAACCGCACATATGGAAGTTCTCAATTTTTTAACTTCCGTAGGATCGTTGTCACATTATGGCGTTTGGCTTTTTTGTGGGTGGAGCTGATTATATTTTCGGGCAGACGAAAAAATCATGGATGAAATCATATTAAAATCGGTTAAGGGGCCGGTTGGCGAGCTACACGCAGGCAAGATCTACGAGCAAATACCGTTTGCCATAAAAGAGTTTTACGTTATACAGAATGTCCCCAATCGGCAGATTGCGCGCGGGATGCACGCGCATAAAAAACGGGAGCAGGTAATTTTTTGCCTGCAGGGCTCATTCACGCTCCATATGGATGACGGAAACAAAAAATGGAGCGTTGTAATGAATGACCCGGCGCGCGGCATGCGGCTTAAAAAAAGAGTGTGGCATTCAATGACGGATTTTTCCAAGGACTGCATTATGCTTGTCGTGGCAGACGATTTTGAAGACGCAAGCGATTACATCAGGGATTACGACGAGTTTTTGAAGTTTGTAAAAACATGAATCAAGCCAGATGCACAATATGCGGCAACGCTGCCAATAATCTGACTAAAGATGCCGAGCTTTTTATTTACGAGTGCTCTTTGTGTAGCCATGTGTTTGCTGTTATACCTGCGGACCAGCAAAAAAAATATAATCATGATTATTTTACCAAAGAACACGAGAACTGGTTTAAAAATCCGAACACGAAACTTTTTCGCTTTATAGCCGGTCAAATCAATGCGCATTTTGGTCAGAAAAATATTGCGCTTTTGGATGTTGGCTGCGGCAACGGAGATTTTCTAAAATTTTTTTACCGGCACCGCGGCAATTCAACGTTATGCGGCATAGACGTTGCTCGGCTTTTTGAAGACGCAAACATTTCTTTTTTACATGGCGATTTTAATACGATGGAGCTCAAGCAAAATTTTGACGTTGTTACCAGTCTGATGGCTATTGAGCATATAGAGAATCCTGTTTTATTTACTAAAAAGATTTTCAGCGCTTTGGAGCGCGATGGCATGGCTGTTGTGGCGACTATCAACAGCAACGGCCTAATTTATCGTTTAGCCGGCTTATTGAAGGCGCTGGGCATTCGAGGCCCGTACGAAAGGCTTTATGACCACGCGCATCTGCAGCATTATACAAACGCGTCTTTGAAAAAACTTTTGGAAAACTGCGGATTTGAAGTTCTTTTGCAAAGAAATCATAATTTCCCGCTAGCCGCCTTAGATGTGCCCAAAAGCAATGTAGTTTTAGAAACCGTTTATCGCGCCGGAGTAGCCGCTATTTTTACGCTTACCTCGGTTTTCGGCGGAGGCATGGACCAGACCATAATTTGTAGAAAGGCCCCATGATTCAATTTTTTGACTTTCACAAAAATTATTACACGGGAATAAAAGGCGTATATTTTCGTAGAATTTTAAAAAAAATAATAAAAATAGGTGATTTGAGCAGTAAACGGGTGCTTGATTTCGGCTGCGGGAGGGGCGAACTAAAAAAACTTTTGCCGAGCGTTGTGGGCTACGACATTTTGCCTGATTTGAGCGACGTAGCGGACTGGAGAAGCGTTAAATTTGACACGGTGGTGGCGAACGAAGTATTCTATCTTTTTTCCAAAAAAGAGCTTGAGATTTTTTTAGACGAACTTTATAAATGCAATCCCAAAGCAGAATTGATTGTCGGTATCAGCAGGCAGAGTATTTTAAACAACATCGCCAAATATCTCGGCGACGTAAAAGACGCTTATGCTGGGACTAAGCTTTCGCCGAGCGAGGAATTGGCTGTCTTGAAAGACAGAATGAATGTGATTGACAAAAAAACTGTATGGTTTATGTGTAATATATACTTACTTCGTTTTAAACATTTGTAGCATGATTAAATTCGTAGATTTTACAAGAGAATACATATCTATAAAGAGCGAAATAGACGCCGCTATCAAGAAAGTCTTGCGGCGCGGAGTTTTCATTTTGGGTCCGGAGGTGGAAAATTTTGAAAAAAAATTCGCGAAATATTGCGGCGTCCGATACGCCGTGGGAGTCGCGTCCGGCACGGACGCGCTCTATTTGAGCTTGCTGGCTTTGGGTATTGGGCGAGGAGATGAGGTGATTGTGCCGGTAAATACCGCTTTGGCGACTGCTATGGCCGTTAAGATGAGCGGAGCCAAGCCGGTTTTTTGCGACTCTGATGAAAATTTTTTGATAGACATAGACAAAATCCCGGCGCTTATAAATAAAAAAACAAAAGCGCTTATCCCAGTGCATCTTTACGGCAGGGCGTGCAATATGGATAAATTAAGAGTCGTCGCAAAAAAACACAAACTATTTTTAATAGAAGATTGCGCGCAGGCGGCTGGGGCAAAATGGCGCGGCAAAAAAGCCGGCGGCTGGGGGGATTTTAGCTGCTTTAGTTTTTATCCGACAAAGAATTTGGGCGCTTACGGGGATGGGGGAGCCGTAACAACAAATAGCGAAGACCATTATAAAAAATTACGGGCATTGCGCTTTTACGGGGCGCACGACCGGATAACCAGCGCGATGTTCGGCATAAACAGCCGTTTGGACGAAAAGCAGGCCGCGATTTTGAGCGTTAAGTTGAAATATCTGGATAACTGGAACAAAAAAAGAGCGTCCCTGGCCGATCTTTATAGAAAACTGATTACTAATAAAAATATTACTTTGCCTGCGGCAAATTCTGGCGAACACGTCTATCATTTATTCGTCGCGCGCGCGAAAAACCGCGACGCTCTGATGAACGTGCTGAAAAAGAAAAGCGTTCAAACTATGATTCACTATCCGCTTCTTCTTCATGAGCAGCCGGTTTTTAATTACAAAGGCAAATTTGCCAACGCCGAAAAATATTCCAAAGAAATTTTTTCTTTGCCTATTCATCCGTTTTTGAAAAAAGAAGAAGTAGCGCGGATAGCCAAAATTTTAAATGCGTGAACACGGCTTGATTATTATTTTGGGGCTCCTTCTGACTCTTTTGATTGAGGCGCCGCTTTTGGTGTTTCCTTTTGTTTCAAAAAATTATCAGGGCATCAACATTCCGCATTTCGGCACCGATTCGCATTTTTATTTAAGCCGCGCCAAAGAAGCTTTGGAAGGGCGCGGCATGGGCAATCCGTGGCTGCGCGAAGGCAAGGAGCGGCAAGACATTATGTTTATGTATAACGAGCGCGCGCTTACTGCGCCGATAAGATTTCTGGGGCTTGCTGATAGAATCAATGTTGTAACTCTGTATAACATCTATAATTTTATCGGGATTTTTATTTTGATTTTACTTGCTTATTTTTTTGTTTGGCAACTTTCGGGAAGCAAACTTTTATCCGCCGTCGCGGCGGTGTTTGCGATCGGCGGCTACCATATTGTCTACAGGCAATTTCTTTACAATGATTTCAACATCTACGGCCGGCCGATGTTTCCTTACATGAGTTCTTTGGCTTTTTTTGCGTATTTAAATCTTTTAGTGTTATGGCTTAGGACGAAAAAATTTATTTACGGGCTTTTCTCCGCCGTCGCGCTTGGTTCGCTTTTTTACATATACTTTTTTGCCTGGACTTTCGCTTTGGCTTTAAACGGAGCGCTGTTTTTGCTGTATTTTCTAAAGCGCGAATGGGCGCCCGCAAAATCGCTGACTCTTATTTCCGCGGCCGGCGTACTTATCGGGTTTTATAATCTTTTTCAGATGTGGGCGCTCTTTCAATCCGACATCGGCGCGCAGATTGCGTATTTCCATTGGTCAAGCCGCACGCATCTGCCGATTTTCAGTAAAATCGGCGCCGCCATGCTTTTGCTCCTCGCGTTTTTTTGGTACCGGAAACGAAATAATGAAAGGATTATTTTAATTTCGGCTTTGATTTTGGCCGGCTGGATTTCTTTAAACCAACAAATAATCACCGGCAAGGCGGTTGAGATCGGGCATTACTACTGGTATTTCATTGTCCCGCTTTCCATTCTCGCCGGCTTGTACATGTTATGGGAACTGCTGGATAATTTCGCGTGGCGGAAGCAGTTGTTTGCGTCTATGCTGGTTGTCGTATTTTTGCACGGCGCACTGGGGCAGTATCGTTCTTTTTTCATTACCTTGCCGGGGAAGGAATATGAGCAATCATACCGGCCGATAATTGCGGAATTAAAAAAAGACGCTGCCCCCGGAGTTGTATTGGCCGCGGACGACTATTTGGCTTATCTGATTGCAATTTATACCGACCGTGATTTATTTTGGGCGGGAGCGGCTTCGCAGACGATAATGCCTTTTTCGCGTTTTTCCGACATGCTTTATGTTTACGCATATTTAAATAAAGAGGCGCGAGGGGATTTTGCCGGCTACTTGCGCAGCTTGATGAGCGATGCAACCGACGACTCTTTTTATAAAGGCCTTTACGGATTTATAGAGGGGTTTTCCTCCGGCATGGATTATTATGATTATGTTTATAAAGCGAAAACAGACAAAAATGTTATAGGTCCGCACAGGGAGCGGCTGATTGCCGATCTCGCTCGCGAATATTCTCAATTGACGGGCGGCGGCGGGATGGCCGGCTTGTTGAAAAAATACGGCGTCAAATACATTGTTTGGGACAAAAACAGACATCCCGAATGGGACTTGTCTTTTCTGAAATTTAAACTGCTTCTTGAGCATAACAATATAGACCTTTACGAGGTTATATATTGATATGCAGAGCGGCAGGGAAACTATCGTAATCGTTGGCTATGGCTGGGTGGGGCAGGCAAACGCCTTGGCGCTTACTCGGATGGGACACGAGGTTTTTTACTATGACATCGCGCCGCCTGTTTTGAGATATGCGGATAAGCACGCCGAGCTTTATGAAAGAATAAAACCGCTCGGAGAAGTTTTAGAAAAAGACGGCGAAAACACTTGGTATATTGTCGCCGTGGGAGACAGGGTGCTGGAAGACGGCTCGCAGGATATAACGCTTATAAAAAAAACCTTGGACGCGTTGAAACCGGCGCGCGGCAGAATAATTTTGCGCTCAACCGTTTTGTCGCAAAATTTGGAGAAGCTCAATTTTGATTTTTATGTTCCGGAATTTTTGCACGAACGCCACGCGGTTGAAGAATGCTTGAACCCGTATTATTTTGTTTTGGGCAAGCGAGGCAATATAGATGAACCAAATTTTTTGATGGACTGGCGGCTCCGGGCTAAAAAAGTTTTTAAAGGCACCCCCAAGCAGGCGTCCTACATCAAATATCTCTCCAATCTTTGGAACGCGGCCAGAGTCGCTTTTATAAATGAATTCGGTGACTTGGCGCGGGACGAGGCGGTTATTGATTTTGTTTTTGAGAAAAAAAATTATTTGAGATATGGACAGGCGTTCGGCGGGCATTGCCTGCCCAAGGACCTTTTGGCGTTCTGGAGCGCGCACGCGGCGGATAAGAATGTAGAGCTCCTTCGCGCGGCTTATTTAAGCAATGAGCTCCACAAAAAAAGCGAGGCGGAGCAGGGCCCTTTGCCGGAATGGTTTTCGTCTTGGGAGGAGGAGCGGCGGGCGCTCGGCGAGATGCGCACGGGGGCTTTTTTGTGGAATAAATTTAATTTAGCGCCGCCGGTTCAGGCGGCGCGGAGGAGATTAAGGTTTTTGGTGAATATCGCCTCGCGCCTTACTCCGAAGAGGTCGTTGGGAAACGTTAAAGAGATTTGGAATGATTTGGCGCGCAAAAACGCCAGATATTTCACGAACACCAAAACGCCGAGCGGCCGGGACGTAAATGAATTTGAGCTTCGGGAAACTGGTTTGGCGGATTATGAAAAATATGTCGCCGAGGATACTTTGCTCGCGCCGGTTTTGCGCAATCCGCCAGCTGGCCCCGACGGCACCGTCGGGGCTGGCGGACAAAATCAGTCAAGCGTTCTGGAGGTCGGCTGCGGGCTTGGGAGAATGACGGAATTTTTTCCGCGGCATTTTGCCAAAACTTCGGCTATTGATATCTCGGATATTATGGTGGAAAGCGCCAAAAAAAGGGTGGCGGACGCGAAAAACATAGATTTTAAAATTTCTGACGGCAAAACCATTGCCTTTCCGGACAATCATTTTAATTTGGTTTTTTCATACCAGACGCTTCAGCATATCCCCGCGCGCGAAATTTTGGCTGAAAAATTTACAGAAATTTATCGGACATTGAAGCCCGGCGGGATGGCGAAACTGCATCTTCGCACTGGGCGTGGCCCCTACAAATGGCACTGGGCGTACGGCGTTTCGGTAACGCCCGTTGAAACAAAAGGGCTTGCCGAAACCGCCGGTTTTAAATTTATCAAGCACGAAATAGAAAACCCAAAAAGCTTATGGGTTTGGCTTGCTAAATAAAAACACCCTTGTTATAATCCGTAAGGAGGTAAAAATATGAAAAAAATACTGATAACCGGAGGGGCGGGGTTTATTGGATGCCATTTATCCAGGCACCTATTGGACACGCATAAAGAGGATTTAGAGCTGGTTTTAGTTGACAATCTCCAGCGTGGGACAATGGATGAGGATTTTAAGAAGGTTTTGGAAGACAAACGGGTAACGTTTCTGAATCTTGACCTTACCGATCTTGCCTCTTACGCCAAGCTGGGCGCGGGATATGACCACGTCTATCATCTGGCGGCGATTAACGGAACAAAGCTTTTTTACGAAATCCCGCAGGAGGTTTTGCGCATAAACGCGCTCTCGCTTATCTATATGCTGGAATGGTTCAAAAAGCATAGTGCTCAAGGCAAGTTTTGTTTTACTTCGTCAAACGAAGCATACGCAAGCGCCCTCTCCGCTTTCGGGAAGCTTCCGATTCCTACGCCGGAGAAAGTTCCTTTGGTGATTGACGATCCCTACAACGCGCGCTGGTCGTACGCTTCCACCAAGCTAGTGGGTGAATTGTTTGTGATTCACTACGCCAAGGCGTACAACTTCCGGGCGCTTATCGTGCGGCCGCATAACTTTTATGGTCCGCGCGCTGGGTATCATGGCCACGTCATACCTGATTTTTCAGAAAGAATCGCGGCTAAAGTTGACCCATTTCCGATTTTCGGCGCGGATGAGACGAGGACATTTTGCTATATCTCTGACGCCGTGCGGGCTATGCGGATGCTGATGGATTCTCCAAAAACCGACGGCCAGCCGATAGAGACCGTGCATATCGGAGATTTCCATGAAATCACAATGAAGGGACTCGCGGAAAAGTTGTTTGAAATCACCGGCTGGAAGCCGGAAAAATTGGATATCAAAACCGCGCCTCCCGGAAGCGTCCGGCGCCGCCTGGCGGACGTTTCCAAACTTCAAGCCCTTACCGGCTGGAAGCCGGAAGTTTCGCTGGAAGACGGCCTCAAACACACCTACGACTGGTATTTAGCGAATCCGAAAAAAGGATAAAAAAAGAGCCCCAATGGGGGCTTTTTTGTCTGGTCTATTTGTTATTGCACCGGACGCAGACCCAGTCTTCTCCTTTTATTTTGACTATGTCCCGAAGCGGGATTTCCCCATCCGGATCGTAGAGCCGTGTTTTTATCATCGCCTCGCCGCATCTGGGGCAGGAACTTTCCGTTGTCTTGCCGAGAAATGCAGGGTAGTGAATATCACCAGCCCGCCAGTCGGCGATATTTTTCAAGATGTTGGTAAGCTCAACGTGTTTAGGGTGTTTTCTATAAGCTTGGAATGCCTCGTTGCTCTCAAAAATACCGATTTCAACGAGATGAAAATTCTTTCGCAGGTCGAGGTTCCAGTCCACTTTCCAGAAGAGGATTCCTGCTTCTTTGCCGCCGCAATCTTGATCTAATGTCTGGTAGCGATCATAGACCTCTTGTCTCTTCACCGCCGTAGAGTACTCTTTAAATGAAATCAAAACTACGTGCCATAGAGCTCTTTGCATATTCGGCCCTCCTTTGTATTTTCAGTCTAGAACTAGAAATATACTAGCAGATCGCGGTTTATATTGTCAAGCGGATGTTATTTCGCAAAAAACTTTTTTATCTCGTCGCAAACTCTTAAGATATCCTCGTCCGTCAGCGTGAAGGCCGAGGGAAGCCAGAGGGATTTCGGCAAAAGCTCGGTGCTCACCGGAAAATTGTCATCAGGGAGCTTGTAGGGAGTTTGTCTGTGGATAGGATGCCAGTATTTTCTGCAATCAATATTTTTTTCGCGAAGATATTTTTCAAGTTCGTCTCGTTTGTCCGTCATAATATCCGTCCATTGCGGCATTTCTTCACTCGTGGACGGAAAAATTTTTATTTCTTTAACATCTTTTAAGTTTTCCGCGTAAAGCTCGTAATTTCTCTTCATCCTTGCGAATCTTTCCGAAAGATGCGCGAACTGCCCAAGTCCTACGGCAGCCTGCAAATCAGTCATGCGGAAATTGTAGCCGATTGTATCATGCAGGTCGTCCCCTCCCGTGCCGCGGACCGGGCGGCCTTGATCTTTCAGCGGGCGCAATTTTTTTAAAATTTCATCGCTGTTCGTCACAATCATCCCGCCCTGCCCGGTGGCTAAGGTTTTGTTGGCGGCGAAAGAAAAACATCCGGCATCTCCGAACGTGCCCAAATATTTCCCTCCGCCGGAGGCGGAATGTTTTGAGCCGAGCGCTTCGGCAGCGTCTTCCACCACGAAAATATTATTTTTTTTGGCGATGTCCAAAATGGCTTCCATGTCGGCGACTCTTCCGGTAACATGCACCGGGATTATCGCTTTGGTTTTGGGCGTTATGGCTTTTTTTACGGCCTCAACGCTCACCGTAAGCGTTTTTGGGTCAATGTCAACTAATACCGGTTTCGCGCCTGTGAGCTCCACGGCGTTTGCGGTTGCGATAAAAGTCGCGTCAGGCACGATGACTTCGTCCTCATGCCCGACGCCGACGGCTTTTAAAGACAAAAAAATGGCCGCTGTGCCGCTGGTCGTCGCTACGGCGTGTTTCGCGCCAACGAAATAAGCGATTTTCTTTTCAAATTCCTCCGTAAGCGGGCCTTCGTTTATAAAATTGGTGTCCAGCGCTCGCTTGATGAATTCGTAGTCCTCTTTTTCAACCCGCGGCTGCCACCAGGGGATTTTTTTATTTTCCATATTACTTTATTATTTTTGGCGTTGGCAACGGCATTATAAATTTGCCCTTATATCCGTTTTTGCGGAGTATCTTCATAAGCTCTTCTCCGATGTGCCAGGAAAGCACTAAAGCGTAGTCCGGCTGGTCTTTGAATAATTTGTTTTCCTCGAGCACGGGAATATGCGTTCCGGGGGTGAAGAGGCCGATTTTGGGCGAGCCGGCTTTTTCAACGGAATAATCAAGAATCCGGCTGTCTATTTTCGTAAAGCCCAAAAGGGTGTTGGAGCGGGCGGAACTGGTTATCCCCGCTATTTTTGCCCTTTTTTGTTTTAAATCAATCAGCAGTTTCAGCAGATTATTTTTCGCGCTTATTGCCTGCGTTCTGAATCGCGCCCAGTTTTTTGGGTCGTAAAGTCCGGCGCGCTCTTCATCGCGGATAAGTTTTTTGGCGCGTTCGGACATTTTCTTTTTTCCGGCCGCCGCGTAAACCCTTATTGACCCGCCGGCGGCGGAGATGCGCTCGGCGTCAATCAAGCTCATCCCGGCGAGAGCAAAAAGCTTGATTAAGGGCTTGAGAGAATAAAACCGCAGGTGCTCATGGTATATAGTGTCAAATTCAAATTTTTCCACGATATCCATAAGATATTGCGATTCGGAAACAAACACTCCGTCCGGCGCAAGCACGTTTTTGATATTTTTTGTAAGCTCAACTGGGTTTGGGATATGCGCAAAAGTGTTTGTTGCGGTGACGATTTTCGCTTTTCCGTATTTTTTTAATATTTTCTTCGCGGTGCTTTGTGTGAAATATTCCTGTATTGTCGGGATGCCGCGTTTATTCGCGTCTTTCGCGGCGTCAGTCGGCTCTATCCCCAAAACGCGCACGCCTTTTTCTTTAAAACCCTGAAGGAGTGTTCCGTCGTTTGAGCCGATATCTATGATTAAGTCATTTTTGGAAAGATTATATTTTTTTTCCACGGAGCCGGCGAGCTCGCGGAAATTCCTGATAAGCATATTCGTAAGCCCGGTGCGGTACGGATAGTTTTTCGGGAAAACGAGCTCGGGAGCAATGATTGAATCCAGTTGCAAAAGCCCGCATTTCGCGCAGCGGCATAAATTGAGCGGATAAGTCATTTCCGGTTTGCCCAGTTGTTGTTTTGTTAGATACGCCTGCACAATCGGCTGATGCCCCAAATTCAGCACCGACTCCAGTTTTTTATTTCCGCAGATTTGACATTTCATGACTATATTATAACCTATTGCATTTAAATTGGTTTTAGTATATACTCTACGTTCAGATGCCCAAAACACAGAGGAGGGCTGAAGATGAAGACATGGGAGAGATACCCAAATTTGGCTAGAGCGGTTAAAAGGACGCATGAGGAGGTGGAAAGGGAATTCAACGTTCAGGCGTTCCATTGCCATGATTTTTTCCACGCTTTCCGCGTCAGCAACTGGGCGGAGAGAATCGCACCTGATCCCGAAACCGCCCGGAAAGCTGGAGTCGCAGGGCTTCTGCACAACGATGACAGAATTATGCAAATAAAGCTCGGCCTTGGGTTTGCGGACAAAGTTCCCACTGATTTGCGGGTGGAGATGATGATCAGCTGGCTTGATGCCGAGCCCACCGGGACATTTTTGCCGAAAGAAGAGAAAGAAATCATTAATGCGGTGCTCAAGCATTCCAATCGTAATGGGCCGGATGACAGCTTGGTGCTGATTACATTGATGGACGCGGACAGATTAGTGAATCTGGAAGCGGATTGCATTATTCGCAACGGGCAGTATTTCGGAAACGCGCTGCAGGTCGTTGACCCGGTCTATCTCTTGGATGACCCGAAAGCCAACTTTCGAGATCCACGCTCGATTTTGTGGACGATGCCCACGCGGTTTGATTGGGAGCAAGAAGGCGGATTTGTTGGGTTGCGGCTGCCAAAGGCCCGCGAATTCGCAAAGAGGCGCTTCGCCTTTTGGCGGCTCTTTATCCAAGAAACGATTGAACAAATTAAAGAATCCGGAGCCGTCCCATTCCCGGATTTTGAAAGCTAGAAATCTAGCGAGCAACCGCCAGCCGAGCTGGCGGGTTTTTTATTATTATGTTAATTTATATCGTATCGCATGGATAAAAATCCTAATCAATTAAATTCTCCGCAATACGATAAATCTCTGCTCAAATCGGCGGGCGAGAATGTTTTTATCAGCGCGAATGTGGAAATCAGAAGGCCGCATTTAGTTTCTATTGGAAGTAACGTAGATATTGATTCTGGGTGTTATCTTACACCCGGATTGGAAATAGGCGATTATGTGCATATTGCGGCCTATGTTACTGTTATTGGTTGGCCAAACGGGTTTCTCAAAATGGGAAATTTTACCAATATCGCCGTGGGCGGAAGAATCATTTGCGTTTCGGATACTTTTTCGGGCGACGGGCTTATCGGCGCGCAGGGGATACCGGATGAATTCCGGAAGCTCAAAATCGCGCCCGTTGTTTTTGAAAATTTCGCCAATGTCGGCGCGGGGGCGATTATTTTGCCTGGGGTGACATTGCGCGAAGGGTCGGTTGTCGGCGCGGGGGCGGTTGTCACCAAAGACACGGAGCCGTGGACGATTTACGCAGGAAATCCGGCCAGGCCGATTAAAAAAAGGCCCAAAGAAAAAATGCTGGAATACGCCGCCAAGCTGGGGTATCCGAACGGCCATAAAACATTTAACACTTAACATGTGACATGAGGATTGTTTTTGTCACTTCCAAACTGAATTTCAAAACCGCGGGCGGCTCAATTGAGGAACTTGATTTACTTATGCAGACTTTGCAAAATTTAGGGAACTCCGTTAAAACAGTTACCGCTTTTTCCGCCAACAACGTTATTCCGGAAAAACGCCCCTACGAAGTCATAGAGGAGCAAATTACTTCCAAGCGTCTTTTGGGCATCGCCTGGCAGCTTTATAAAATTTTAAAAAAATATGAGCAGATGGCCGACATTTTCCACATTGACGGCCATATTTTTTTATACGGCGCTGGGCTCTATAAGCTTTTGGGCGGGCGGGATGCACGCCCCGTGGCGGCGTATTTTAACTATTACCTGATGTGTTGGGAGGACACGGCTATCAGTTTGACGTCGCCGCCTGAAGAAAATATTTTGATTCGCGCAAAAAAGAAAATCCGCTGGCTGATAGAAAAATGTATCGGCATGCCGCTTGCTAACCGCATTGATATTTTTGCGTTTGTCAGCCCGAATTTGAAAGCGGTATACGAAGATTTCGGCCTGCGAAAAGACCCAAACACTTTTGTAATAGGCGACTTGATTGATTTTCAGAAAATTATGCGTGAGAACGGAATTTCGGAAGATACTTACCTGAACCGGAACAAGCGCACGGGGCCGTTTCTCCTTTTTTACTCCAGTCGGATGATCCGCGGGAAAGGCTTTGATTTGCTGCTTCACGGATTTTCACGTCTCCGGAACAAAGAGAATTTTAAATTGATTTTGACCGGCATCGGGCCGGAGGCGGAGACGCTCAAAAAAATGGCGAAGGACCTGGGAATTGAAAAATACGTTGAGATGCCCGGATGGGTCACGTGGGAACGCCTGCTCCAATACAACAAGGAGGCGGATATTTACATACAGGTGGGCTGGAAGCCGGAGGGTACCTCTATTTCCCAGCTCTACGCGATGGCTTTCGGCGTGCCATCTATCTTGCCCGGAGGCGGAGGGCTTGAGTGGCAGGCAAAAAACACCGCGATTTACGTCCGAAACGGCGCTCACGACGATTTGGCGCGCGCCATAGAAAAACTGGCGGGCGATTTTGAGCTCCGCGCCGAGCTTTCCAGAAATTGCTACAAGCGCATCAAAGAAAATTCAATGGATTACAGAAAACAGATTCCAATCTGGAACGAGAAACTTAAATCTTTGGTTTGACGCAATATAAATTCACGAATTCGCCGAAATTTGTGCCATCGGCGGATTTGGGTATGAATCTTGCGTAGTCGGCGTCACTTGTCGCCGGACTTAATTTTGACAAGCCCTGTTTTGTGATGGCGAAAATTTGGAAGCCGAAGGACTCAATGAAATTTAAAAAATTTAACGGCGTGTTTCCGGCCGCTCGAACCCACGCGGGGGCGAATTCAATGATTAAGGCCAGATTTTTGTTTTCTGAAAGTATTTTTTTCATACCTTGAAGAGCCGCGTACTCGCCACCTTCTATGTCCATTTTTATAATATCCACCTTATTTACGTCGTTTTTTTGCAGGAATGAATCTAGGTTGGCTGCCCGGACGCTTATTTTTGTTTTTTTAAAATCCAGCGGTACGTTGGGCAACACACTGCCCACGCCGCTTTTTTCATCGTAGTGGTAAAAATCAATCTGACCGGTTTTGTCGGATATGGCAAGCCGGTATGATTTTATGTTTTTCAGCCGCCCGATATTTTTTTGCAGCAGGATAAAATTTTCCGGGTCTGCCTCAAAAGCGTAAACTGTTCCGCTGCCCCCAACTAATTCCGAAGCAATCCGGGCGTAATAGCCGATATGCGCTCCGACGTCAATTATTGTCATTCCGGGCTTTACGATTTTTTTAAAAAGAGAAATTGTTTCCGGCTCGTAGAGGTCAAAAAGCATGTCCAGTTTCCAGCGCCTGATATAATTTTTCGGAAAGTGGTAGCCCACGGAAAAAGCATAAACATCAACCAAGGCGTCAAACAGCTTATGCAAAAACAGCGCTCTATATATCTTTCTTAGCATACGATTTAATTTTTTTTGCCAAGAGATCGGCCAAGGGCTCCAGGACGGCCCGCTTTTTTCCCAAATCGGCTTCGTGCTCCCAGATATATGACAGGTCCAGCGGAGCGGCGTCTTCCAACATTCCTTGAATGTACGCTAAAAGCTCTTTCTCATCAAAATTAAACCGCCGGAGCTGGTCTTCTACGATATATGGCAGCATATCTATCTGCTCGCATTTTTTTACCATGGATATGGCGTTGTAAAACTGGTCGCCGAATGTGATGACCGGTTTTCCCAGAAAAAGCGCTTCCCAGCCCGCCGTGCTTGTGATGGTTAGCACAAGTTTTGCTTTCGGCAATATCTCAAAGCTTGTTATTGACGGGTCCAGCAGTTTGACGTTCGGTATTTTTTTGAGCTCCTTATAATATGAGCGCGGCCGGAAAGGCACCATTTGCGGATGTTCTTTGATGTAGAGTTTAAAATGAACCGGCAAAGAGCGCGCGATTTGCCGGACCAGCGTCAGCTGGTTGGCGTGGAACGGCGCGTGGAGGAGCGTGGAAATTTCCGGCTCCATCTGCAGGGTGTAATAAGCAAAATCCACATCCGGGTTAAAAGCATCATATAGGTCTTCCACGCCGATGAGGTTTCTTATTTTGCGTTTGGCGCGGTCATAAAGAGAATACAGGGGATTAATGTAGGTATAATCGCTTCTATCAATTTTAGCGGCATAGTCGTAAACCTCTTTAGAATAAACGCGCACGAATCTTACAAAATTTTTTGGTTTTAAAAAATTAAAGTGGCTTGCTCTCTTTACGGCCAGCTTTTTAATGTCCACCCCTTCATAGTAAGGATGCGGCGCGCTTCTGAAATCGCGCAGAAAATTGGAAGCTTTCTCCAGCCGCTTGAAATCGGTGCCCCCGGCCATAATCTCTTTTGCTATTTCCTCCACCTCCGTAAATCGGTCGTATCTCTTACTGATTATGGTTTTGTTTTTTGTGTATCCCGGCAGAATCGCTATCGGCTGAATTCCTTTTTTCACGGCTATCTCGTGCAAAAGATATCCTCCCATGCCGCCGAGCACGGAGAAGACAAGCGCGTCCGGTTTTTCTTTGTCCAAAAATTCAATAATCGCTTTGGCCCTTACTTGAAGGATGCGCATCATCTCTTCGTGAGTATAGGGCGGAGCGGCGTACGGATACTCGCGCACCAGCTGGTTAAACATTACGACCCTGTCAACGGCTATGTACGGCCATAGATTTGGAATCCCGTAGGCGCGCTCCAGCCAATTTAAATACGCCAAATCAAGCGGCTCCGTTTTGTACCGCTTATGAATCTCCTCGTCAAAAATTAAAGAGCTGTATTTAATCTCTTTTTGGTTCGCCAAAAAATCATGGCTCGTCCTAAGCGAAGTATAGCCGCAAAATTCGGTTATGCCGTATTTTTCCTTTAGCGTGATTGCAAGGCAATGCGCGATATAAGCGAAGCGGCGCTGGGCCAAAAAGCAAATTTTCATGGTTATAATTATGTAACAACCGGGGTTTAAATGTGGTTATTATATATGACATACCATGGCGATTCAAGAAATTTTTGAGCGGATAAAATTCTGGCGGACGGCTGACAGGATCGGGCCTGATATTCCATGGACTCATTGGAAACTGCATTTTAATTCCACGATGCGCGCGTTTTGTAAGAAGAAGTTCAGGCATTTTGACGCGACCGCGGAATTGCGCCCCGGCTCTTATTTTATCTGCCCTTCCAAAATCAGTATTGGCAAAGGCGTTATTGTCCGGCCAGGCAGTTTTTTGGCCGCCAATCCAAAAGACGGAGAGCATGGGATTACTATAGAAGACGAAGTGCTTTTGGGGCCCGGGGTTCACATGTATACAACCGACCACGAATTTAAAAATCCGGACGTCCCTATTTGTTATCAGGACTATAAGCCATCCAAGCCGATAGTTGTAAAGCGAGGGGCGTGGATTGGCGCCAACGTCGTCATTTTGGCTGGGGTTACCATAGGAGAAAACAGCGTAATTGGCGCGGGCAGCGTGGTGAGTAAAGATATCCAGCCGCGCGTCGTCGCCGCCGGAAGCCCGGCAAGAGTCGTGCGCTCGCTTTCATGAATTATGAAAAATATCCGCATCATACCGCGGCTGGACATAAAAGGGCCGAATGTTGTAAAGCCGGTGCATACGGAAGCGCTGCGCGTTGTGGGCGACCCGAAAGAATCGGCTATACGTTATCACAAAGAGGGCGCGGACGAGCTGATTTACTTGGACATCGTTGCAAGTTTATATCAGAGGAATCTTGATTTTGATTTATTAAAATCCGTAACCGAAAATATTTTCATACCGGTAACCGTCGGCGGCGGCATCCGGACGATTCATGACATAAATAACGCTCTGCGTTCGGGAGCGGATAAAGTCGCGATTAACACTTACGCTGTCCGCCACCCGGAATTTTTAAGCGAGGCGGCAAAAGAATTCGGCTCTCAATGTATTGTGCTTTACATTGAAGCAAAAAAACAGCCCAACGGCGCTTATGAGGCGTACACAGATGGCGGAAGGGAGCATTCTGGGCTTGATGCCGTAGAATGGGCAAGACGCGGTATTGAGCTTGGCGTCGGCGAGATTTTGGTGACATCGGTTGACCGCGACGGAACCAGACGGGGGTATGATTTGGATTTAATCCGACGAATCAGCGCCTTCTCGCCGGTTCCGGTTATCGCGCACGGCGGCGCTGGGGATTTGGAATCTTTGGACAAAGTTATTATGGATGGGAAAGCAGATGCCATTTCTGCATCCTCAATTTTTCATTACGGAGATTTTAAGATAGGAGATGTTAAAAATTATCTAAAAGCAAAAAATATAAATGTCCGAACCTAAAATAACAATTATTGATTACGGTGTTGGAAATCTGCATAGTCTGCGGCGGGCATTTAAGTTTTTTGAAATTGATGCGGCGATTTCTGAAGACGCGGATGAAATTTTAAACTCGGATGCCGTAGTTTTGCCCGGGGTCGGTTCTTTTGAGGCGGGAATGAGAGGCCTTAAGGTTCGCGGGCTCGTTGATGCCGTGAAAGAATTTGCTGTCAGCAACAAGCCGATGCTTGGCATATGTTTGGGCGCGCAGATTTTGCTTTCAGAAGGGCATGAGTTCGGGGTTTTTGAAGGGCTGGACATAATTCCTGGCAAAGTTACGCGTTTCCCGGAGCTTGCCGGCGGGGAGAAAATACCGCATATCGGATGGAATAGAGTCAGCTCGCCCGGCGGAGACGCGTGGAACAAAGATTTTTATTTCGTACATTCTTATATTTTGCGGCCGGAAAAAAGGGAGCACATTTTCGGGCTTACAACTTACGGCGGGCAGGAATTTTGCTCGGTTGTGAAAAAAGGCAACATTTACGGGACGCAGTTCCATCCGGAGCGCAGCGGCGATGCCGGGCTTGAGATAATTAAAAATTTCATTAAGATCGCATGATTTCAAAAGTTAAGAACACGCAAGTCAAATACGGTTTGCCGCAAGAGGTTAAGTTTTGTAAAAAGTGCGTAATTTCCAACCAGCGGCCGAATTCAGCAATTGAATTCGCGCACACAAGCGACACTCGCAAAGCCACGATTAACTTTGATGCTGAAGGAGTTTGTGATGCGTGCCGCTTTGCCAAAATAAAAAAAACTCAAATTGACTGGGCCGAACGTGAACGGCAGTTGGCGGCATTGTGCGGTAGATACCGCAAAAATAACGGAGAATACGACTGCATCGTTCCGGGGTCCGGGGGCAAAGATAGTTTTTACGCCGCCCATATTTTGAAATATAAATACGGCATGCACCCGTTGACGGTGACTTGGGCGCCGCATCTTTATACCGATTGGGGGTGGAAAAATTTTCAGGCGTGGATTCACGCCGGGTTTGACAATTACTTGCATACGCCGAACGGCAATGTGCATCGCTTATTAACCCGCCTTGCTCTTGAAAAACTTTTTCATCCCTTCCAGCCGTTTATTTTGGGGCAAAAATCCCTCCCGCCAAAATTAGCCGTATCTTTTAATATCCCCTTGGTTTTTTACGGAGAAAATGAAGCAGAATACGGCAACCCAATTGCGGATATGTCCACTGCCAAACGCGACCGGTCTTATTTCACGGCGAAAGATCAATCCAAAATTTATTTAGGCGGCGTATCCGTAGCGGATCTTAAACAGCGCTACGATATTTCAGATAACGATCTTCAGCAGTATTTCCCCGCCGATCCGGCAAGAATGGAAAAAATCGCTTTGGAGGTACATTATCTGGGATATTATTTAAAGTGGCATCCGCAATCCTGTTATTATTACGCGGTGGAACACGGTGGCTTTCAGGCCGCCCCGGAACGCAGCCCGGGGACATACGGAAAATATACCAGCATTGATGATAAAATGGATGACTTGAATTTTTACACAATGTTCATAAAATTCGGCATTGGGCGCGCGACTTGGGATGCGGCGCAGGAAATAAGATCGGGCGATATAACGCGCGATGAAGGGGTATCGCTTGTGAGAAGATTTGACGGAGAATACCCCGCAAGATTTGAGGACGAACTTTTTCAGTATTTAAGCATTACGAAAAAGGACTTTTCGCCAAAGATTGTTAAAATGTTTGATTATCCTGCGATGAACAAAAAATATTTTATGAAATTAGCCGACGAATTTAGGTCGCCGCATTTATGGGAGCGTCTGCCGAACGAAGAGTGGCGATTGAAACGCCAAGTCAGTTAAAAAAGTTTTAAAAGCATGAAAGAAAAACTTTTGGCCATTATTCCCGCAAGAGGGGGGTCTAAACGCATTCCCAATAAAAACATCAGGAATTTTTTTGGCAAACCTTTGATTGCGCATACGATTTTGCAGGCAAAAGAAAATTCTTTTATTGACAGGGTGGTTGTGGACACGGATTCCCAAAAAATTGCGGCGATTGCGCGAAGATGCGGAGCGGAGGTGCCGTTTTTGCGCCCCAAGCGCTTGGCTGCAGACAAAGCCAGCGTCAATGATTCGGCCGTTTATTTTCTAAAGAGATTAAAAAAAGAAGAAGGATACGAACCGGAATATGTAATGTTTTTGCACACAACCTCGCCGCTTCGCGAACAAAAGGACATTCATGAATGCTGGGAATTTATGAAAAAAAGCGGCGCCACAACCGTTCTTACCGTGTGCCCCACGCATCCGCGCCTTTATTATCTGGGCGCGAAAAATAAAATCATTTTGGCTAACAGCCCCGGAGACAAGCTGCCGTCTAATGTCCAGCAATGGCGCAAGGCGTACATTTTAAACGGCTGTTTCGTGTATATTGTAAAAACATCCGCGTTGCTTAAAGAAAAAGACATTTTTACCAGCGATACAAGAGCCGTGGTTTGTGACAGGTGGCGGTCGGTTGATTTAGATAATCCCGAAGATTGGGTTTTGGCGGAATTGCTCTACAAAAATCGGAAAAAACTGGGTAAGCAAATTAAAAATTTTAAATAAATTTTCTATGAAAATCGGCTTAATCGGATTCGGTTCAATAGGACAGCGGCATTATAACAATTTAGTTAAGCGTACAAAAAATGTCATTGTGTTTTCTAGAAGGGACGATGTCAATTTGCCGCGTCAGGTTAAAAATTGGCGCGAATTTAAAAAGTGCGGTCCGTATGACGGCATTATTATCGCGAACGAAACTTCTAAACATGTTGTGACAATAAAAAAATGCATTGCTCTATCCGCCGGCTGGCGGACCAAAGCGCTTTTTATAGAGAAACCGCTATCGCATAATTTAAAAAATCTGAATTCGCTCGGTCGGCTTTTGCTGAAGAATCGGATAAGCGCTTTTGTTGGATACTGCTTTCACTTTTTCGGGCCATTTATTAAAATTAAAAAAATTATCAAGAGCGGCAAACTGGGCCGAATTTATTACTTGCGCGCGTCGGTGGGGCAGGACCTGAAAGAGTGGCGGCCGGGGCGCGATTATCGCAAAATTTATTCTGCGAGAAAAAATCTTGGCGGAGGGGTTTTGCTGGATTTAGTGCACGATATTAATTATCCCGCATGGCTTTTGGACGATGTTTTAATCCCGCAACGTTCTTTGGTCAAAAAGATATCTGATTTAAAAATAAATACGGAGGATTTGGCGGAAAGCGTTTTTGTCGGCAAAAAGACTGGGGTAATCGTGTCCGTGCACCAGGATTATTTAAGAATTCCCGGCAGACGGTCCCTGGAAATAGCGGGCTCCAAGGGTAGTTTAATATGGAATTCGTCGGACGCCGAAGACCGCGGTAAGATGTATCAAAGAGAAATTAATTTTTTTATCGGTTTGATAAAAGGCGGCAAGTATTTTTCCAATTGGGATGAAGCCGTTTGGGATGTTAAAAACATAGAATATTTGAAAAAACATGGCGGATAAGCTTACATTTTTGCAAATTGGGCTTGGGTCAATGGGTAAGCGGCGGGTGCGCAATCTTTTTGCCAACGGCGAGCAGAATGTTGTCGGCCTTGATTTTTCGGCGGAAAGGAGAAAAGAAGCGGAAGAAAAATACGGCATTAAAACATTTGATAATTTAAATAAAATTCAGGTTGAAAACATTGATGCGGTGAGCATCTCCACGCCCCCAGACAAGCACGGGGATTACATCCGCTGGGCGCTTGCCAATAAAAAACATTTTTTTGTTGAGCTCGCGACGACAGACGACGGTTATGAAGAAATCCGCCGGCTGGCGGATAAAAATTCGGGCATTGTTATGGCGCCCTCCTGCTCATTTCGTTTTTTTCTCCCGATTAAAATGGTGAAAAAGTTTGTTGACAGCGGGCGCATCGGGAAAGTTTTGGCTTTTCACCATCATGCGGGCCAATATTTGCCGGAATGGCATCCGTGGGAAGATTACCGCCAAATTTATTTTGCCAAAAAAGAAACCGGCGCTTTCCGCACGATGTTTTTATTTGAACTTAGCTGGCTGAATTGGCTTTTCGGGCATCAGGCCAACGTCGTCTTCGGTTTTACGGATAAAATTTCGGACCTGGAGTTGGAAATGGGCGCCAAAGATATTACTTGGGCTTACTTAAAATATCAAAATAAAATTTTAGGCAGTCTGTTGATTGATGTCATTTCGCGCAAGCCATTCCGGACGCTGCGTGTTTTGGGAAGCGATGGGGTGCTGGAATGGGAGTGGCTTGAGAATGTTATTAAAATTTACGATGCTAAAACAAAATTAACCGATAATATTGATGTTCCGAAAGGCAACTCTGCAACCGGCTATTTGACCGCCGAGGATATGTATAACGACGAAATGAAAGCATTTGTTGACGCTATCTACGGCCGCGCGCCTTATCCTTATACTTTTGAAGAAGACTTGCGAAATTTACGGACTCTATATAAACTTGAGGAATAAATATGAGTACGCAAAACCCGTTTAATAAAAAAATTGTTCGAGAGCACGATAAGTTATATTTAAGCGAGAATCGCAAACTTAAAGTTAAAGAGAAGTTTAAGTCAATAATACGGATTGCGGATCGTCATTTGCGGAAACTTACGCGCCCTGAAATATTGGATGTCGGCTGCGCGACCGGCGACTTTCTCCACTATCTGCGCGCGCGCTATCCCAATGCTTCGCTTACCGGATTGGATATTATGCCCGCGCTTTTGAAACTGGCAAAACGCGAGGTGCCGCAGGCAAGTTATGTGCGCGGCGATATTTATACGGGAAGAGGACTGCCCAAGAGTAAATTTGACGCGGTATTTCTTCTGGCCGTGCATAGCATATTTGATGATGTTGGTTCTTGGTTAGATAATTTACTTCGATTGGTAAAACCCAATGGCCATATATTTGTCGATGGGCTTTTCAACCCCGAGGATGTTGATGTGGTTATGCGCGTGCGTTATGCAAAGCCGGGTTCGCGCTATCAGCGCGGATGGAATATGTTTTCGCAGAAAACAGTGCTTGAACATTTGCGCAAACGAGGCGCGAAGGGCGCCTTTCATCGCTTCGTTATAGGAATCGATATCCCGCGGCATAAGGACGACCCCCTGCGATCATGGACTTTTAAGCTTGAAAACGGCGAACGCGCTATCATCAACGGAACGCAAATACTCCACCAGTTCTACTTTTTAGAAATTACTCTCGGCAAAAATGATTCTTAATAAAGGCAGGATTAAGAAAACAGAAAGTGAGACCCTCAAAACTTTTCGGGAAGAAATTCCTTCGCAATACTTTTCCCATAAAAACGAAGCCGCGTACAGGGATTATGTAAAGAACGCCGAATTTGTTTATAGAGAGCTGTTCAAATTCCCTCCGCAAATGTTTCGCGGCGCGGAACTTATAGACTTCGGGGCGGGAACGGGGGAAAACACCGTGTATCTTGCAAGCTGGGGCGCCAAGTGCACGCTTGTTGAAATGAATTCCAAAGCGCAGAGCATCTCAAAAGAGGTGTTTAAACAATACGCGCGGAATTTTGACGACCATACTTTTATTTGTTCATCGATTTTTGATTATAGCCCGGAGAGCGGCAAGCTGTATGACATTGTTCATTGCAGGGCCGTGCTCTCGCACACCGCAGCAAAGGAAATTGCTTTCCAAAAAATCGCGAGGATGGTCAAACCGGGCGGATTTCTGATTTTCGGAGACCCAAATAAGGCCGGGGGATTCCAGAATATGCTGCAGCGCTTCGCTGTCTATCATTTTGCTTCAACGCCCGACGAAATGGTAGAGGTTTGCGAATTTCTTTTTAAAGAAGACATTGACCGCAGTGAGAAGTTTATTCCTCGCACGCGCCGCGCCATCATTTTTGACAGATGGGTAATTCAATCCCAGGACGACCCTTCTGTTGCGGAAGTTACTGGCTGGATAAAGAAGAGCGGCATGCGTTTATATTCGTCATACCCCTCGTTCACGATGCCCCTTTTGGGGGACTCGCTGCATCACCAGCCAAAGTTTGATGCTGCATCTGTATCTAATCTTGCTAGTCTTGGCGCGCTTACCGAACTGGTTTGGATGCTGCAGACAGAATCGGATAGCAAGGTCTTTCCCAAATTCATGAGCGGGCTGAATCCGCTTGCGGCGGCGCTTGCGAATCTTACATCATATGTGGCGAACTTCAATAAAAATACAAAGCTCGATGTTGGCCGTTTTCAAGAATTATCGCGCGCGCTGGCAAATTCTTCCGACGCGCTGAATTTTCTCCAGCCCCTTCGCGAGAAGCTTCTGCGAGCTCTTGGGGAAGCCGACGAGTTTGTTAGTTTGGTTCATACATCCGACTTAAATAAACTGCGCAAGTTTATAGAAAAAACAGAGGTTCTTTTTAAGGGCGCTTGCGGCTTGCGCCATGCGGATTTCATCGCTTACAAACCAATAGAGAATCGTTAAAAAACAATATGAAAATCAACAGTCATAACGAATGGGACAAACTTCGGGAGATTATTGTTGGCCGCGGCGAAGGCCAGGCGCCACTTTTGTTTACAGAGCCCGGCCCGATTTCGGAGACTCTTTTGGAAAAAGCCAATCGTTTGGCGCGCGAAGCCTCGCCCAAATGGCTAATTGACGAAATAAATGAAGATTTAGAGGGATTAAGCGACGCGCTTAAATCCTTCGGCGTTAAGGTACATCGGCCGGAGACGTCGCATATAAATAATTTCTTTGCAACGCCTTACTTCCGGGCGGCCGGAGATTATTGCTACAACATGAGAGACCTTCATCTTGTTGTTGGAAATACTGTTATTGAATCTCCATCTCAAGAAAAACATAGATATTTTGAGGCATCTGGTCTCTATGATATTTGGTATGAATATTTCAAAGAAGGATTTCGCTGGATTGCCGGGCCGAAGCCGAAACTTGCCGGCAATCCCATGATTACTTATTATGATGGCGAAAAAGATGAGTACGAAGACGGGCAGAAATTTATAAAATTAACCGAAAATGAAATTCTTTTTGAGGCAGCCAATACCGTGAGAATGGGCAAAGACTTGCTTTATCTGGTATCCAGATCAGGCAATAATCTTGGCGCAAAATGGTTGCAGAGCGTATTGGGTGATGAATATCGCGTGCACACTACTGAAAAAATTTACCGCTCCAGCCATATTGACTCAACTGTTTTGGCTTTGCGTCCTGGTCTTGTTTTGCTTAATGCGACAAGGGTGTCGCCGGAGACTTGCCCTCCGATTTTAGATTCGTGGGAGAAAATTTATTTTACTGATATTGTTCCGGCGCCGGAGTCAACTGTAAAATTTCACAAAGAGGTTCGTAAAAAGGTTCATGCCGAGCTTGCGTCTTTGGGCGTTCAATCAAGCCTTGATTCTATAGCATCGGATTGGATTGGCATGAATATTCTTTCGGTGGATCCAAGCACCGTAATCGTTGACGAGCGGCAGGTTTCTTTAATCAATCTTTTAAAAAAACACAAAATTACTCCGGTCCCAATCCGCTTCAGACATTCTTATTACATGGGCGGCATCCATTGCAGCACACTGGACACGGTCAGAGAAAGCAAGCTGGAGAGCTATTTCAGTTAAAATCTATGGCATATCCAAAAAAAATTCCGCACGGGATTATGTTTCATCACTTTTATAATGAAGCGCATCCCCGGGGGCAGGGCGCCATTTCCGCCGACGATTTAGACAACATATTACGCTATGTTGGCATTGAAAGAATTTTGCCGCCGCTTGAGTGGTTAAAACGATTGAAAGAAAGCAAATTAAAAGACGGGGATGTTTGCCTGACTTTTGATGACGCCCTTTTATGCCAGACGGAAATCGCCTTGCCTGTTTTAGAGAAATACGGTCTTAGGGCTTTTTGGTTTGTTTACTCCGGCGTTTTTGAAGGAAGACTGGAGAATCTGGAGCTCTACAGATTTTTCCGGGTAAAACATTTTGATAACATAGATGATTTTTATCAATTATTTTTAAAAAAAGTTTCTGATTTGGGAATGACTGTACAAGTAAATTCGGAGTTTGAAAAAAAGATGCTGGCGGACTTCCCGTTTTACTCCGTAAATGACGTCCGATTTCGTTTTTTGCGCGACAAAGTGTTGGGAAAAGAGGATTACGAAAAAATAATGAATACTATGTTAAAAGATTATGGCTTGGACAAAAAAGAAATGTCGAAAAGTTTATGGATGTCGAACAGAAATTTAAAATATCTTAGCGATAACGGACATATTGTTGGATTGCATTCTTATTCTCATCCCACATCATTTGCGGATTTGCCTTTTAAAGCGCAACTTGACGAGTATAAAAAAAATTACTCGCACATAAAACGAGTCACCGGCCAAAACCCGGTTGCCGTAGCGCATCCGGTGAATTCCTACAACGCGGACACGCTGAAGATTTTGGAAGAGCTAGGCATTATTTGCGGTTTTCGTTCAAATATGTTTCCAAAAACAAAAATGGGGGCGCTTAACGCCAACGCTTTTGAAATGGCCAGAGAAGACCACGCCAATATTGCAAGGATGATGGAAACGTGATAAGGTTCCGAAAGATTACATAAGAGGAGGTGAGGCGATGTCTGAAGCCAAGATATGGATTTTGGAGAGGGGAGCAAAAAATGTTCTCTTGGCGTGTGGAAATCCGGGCGCTTATTCTGTCGTCGGTCCGTTGGTCGCCGCGCTAAAAGAAGACGCGCTCTGCGAGACAATTATTGTTCTGACCTCGGGTTTTTCCAACAATGCGTTTGCCGAACAATTCGGAAAAGATTTTGTTCTGGTCGCCGGGCATAAGCTGGTTTTGGCGGATTTGCTTGATCTTGCGGGACGAAAATGCATTGATATTGTTTTCGGAACGCTTAATGCCTTTAATAGTCCGGACGGCGTTGTGCTTTTTGGAGGAAAAAGTGTTCTTGGGGCTAAAAAGATATTTCTAGTTCTTGAGAGCTGGGGACAGCGGTTTAATCCGATTTTCGCGCCAAACAAGAAAAGAATGGACGAGATAAACGGTATTTTTGTAAATGATGAGCTGGCTAAGGCGATTTTCGTTGAGAGCTGCGGTTTCCCGGAAGAAAAAATTTTTGCTACAGGCACGCCGAATTTAGATTCATTGGATGTGGCGAAAGCTGATAGTCACCGCAAAATGGCGCGAAACGAATGGGGCGTTAGCGAGGGCGATATTGTTATTTTGTACATCGGCGGCATCTCCAGCGAACTCCGCGATTGGTATGGTGCTAGGGAATATCTTGACGAAATTTCTTTTCGGATTTTGACGGACGAAGTTCAAAGCATTGCCCTGCATTTTCCCGAGAAGAATTTTGTTCTGGTCTTGCGGCCGCATCCCAGAGATTTGCAAAGAGAAGCCAAGCGCGCTTTGATTAGAAGCGCCGGCGTTTCAAAGAATTTAATTTTCAAATCCGGCGGGCCTCCTTTTACCATAAACGACGCCGCTTACGGGGCTGACGTGATCTGCGGCATTATAAGTACGGAGAATTTTCTAGCGCCGCTTCGCGGCAGAAAAGCGATTTTCCTCGGCCTTAAAGGCAAAAACATGGGTTGGGAGACGTTGGAAGAAGTTTATGGAAAGCCGGGGATTGAGGCGATTGCCAAAATTTCGCCGGATGTCAAAATAGCCGATTCGCCGGAAAGTTTGGAGGATATTTTGGCCGATTTTGTGACGCGGCCGCGGACCAAGCCGCGCCTTGCTCCGGATTTTAAATCGGCAAAAAAGATTTTAGATATGGCTTTAGCGCAGGCGCAGTAACTCATTACTGCGCTCTTTTTATCCAATATACGGATTTAGAAATTTTGAGAAGTCGCGATTTTTTAATTTTCCCAAAACCGTTTCCGGCGCGGGCAAATTATCCAGATAATCTCGCGCCACCTCATCGGTGAAATCCGCGCCTCTAGTGTATTTTATCTGCAAAGATTTATCCTGCGGCACCGGCGTCATTTTATCAATCTTGCCGTTTTTGATGTTTTCAATTAAACCTTTGTGGGCGGCTTTTACCGCTCTCATGCCTAGCAGGAGTGGGTCGCCGATCGGCTCGGGGAACGCGTGAAAAAGCATATCGCCGGAATCCAAACCGCGGCTTAAAAGATGAATTGTTGCGCCAACATAATCAAAGTTTCCATGATAGGCCGCCCAAAAATTGCAGGAATTCCCGCGGTAATAAGGCGAGGTTCCAATATGGATGTTGTACGTTCTATTCTTGACCAAAAACTCAACCAGCGGGCCTTTTATATAGCTTGAGCCAAAGACAATGTATTTATCCGATTTTAAGGCATCCGACAAAGTCTCCATGTTCAGCATGCTTAAATCGCCGGCTTTTATTGACAGCACCCGCACATTTTTAGGCAGAAATCTTGGCGCGCCGAAAATTTGCCTCTCCGGTTCAATAACCGCGCTCTTAAAATATTTCTGCATTATTTCCGTTTTGTTGTAAAAATCAGCCACCTCGCCGGTGAAAACGGTAAAGGATTCTATTACCGCGTAAACCTCCTCGGCAATTTTGGACAAATCTTCTATTAAAGAGATGTGGCGCGCCTGATTGCTTGTGAATATGGTTATTTTCATTTCTCAATTATTATAAATGCGCAGAAAACTTAATGCAAGCGCCGTTTGTTTAAATATTAATGAGGGAAATCGCTTATGTTTCGGGAACGCGGGCGGATTTTGGGCTGATGGCGCCGGTTTTGCGCGCTGTGCAAAAAAGCAAAAAACTGAAACTCCAGCTTTATATAACCGGCATGCATCTTATGCCTCGGTTCGGCAAAACCATAAATGAGGTGAGGAAATTTTTTCCAGCCGCCAAACACATTGACGCCGTTTTTGAAACGGATGATAGATTTGGCATGGCGCGGTTTGCCGGAGAATTTTTAAAAAAAGTCGCGGCGGTTTTTGAAAAACAGAGGCCGGATACAGTTTTAATTTTGGGAGACCGGATTGAGATGCTGCTTACGGCCGCCGCCGCGCTTTATCTCGGCGTTCCCGTCGCACACATCCACGGAGGCGAAAAAACTTTTACTTTGGACGAAGTCGCGCGGCACGCGATTACGAAAATGGCGCACATCCATTTCGCGGCCACAAAAGAATCTGCTGAAAGAATTAGAAAGATGGGGGAGGAGGCGCGGAGAATCCATGTTGTCGGCGCGCCGGCGCTTGATGTAATTTTAAATGAAAAATTGCCGACTCGGGCGGAACTTTTTCAAAAACTGGGGATTAATCCTGAAGAGAAAGTTATTTTGCTAACCCAGCACCCTGTTAGCGAGGAGTTTAATGACGCCGGCAGGCAGATAAAAGAAACTCTGGCCGCGGTGAAATCTTTCGGGTTGCCCGTTGTGGCTATTTACCCGAATGCCGACCCCGGCGGAAGAGAAATTATTAAAGCCATTGAGAAAGAAAGGAAAAACCCGCTATTCAGGATATTCAAAAGCTTGGGGCATAAAGATTTTTTGGCGCTGGAGCGGGAAGCCGCGGTCTGGGTTGGGAATTCCAGCGCCGCGATGATTGAATCCTCGTCTTTTAAGACGCCGTGCGTGAACGTAGGCGCGCGCCAATTGGGCCGCCGGCGCGGGGGAAACGTGATAGACGTCGGCTACAGCCGCTCTGAAATTAAAAAAGCAATAAAAAAGTCCTTGTACGATAAAAAATATCTGGTCCGGCTGAAAAAAATAAAAAATCCGTGGGGCGACGGCAAAACCGGCCCTCGTATTGCCAAGATTTTGGAGGATTTGGAAATCAACCGGAAATTATTGACTAAGCAAATCACTTATTAAAAATGAACGGCTTGATTATCAGCGGCTACGAAGTAAATTACGGCAATCCGCCGTTTATTATTGCTGAAGCGGGGGTTAATCATAACGGCGATTTTGATTTGGCGCTGAAACTAATTGACGCCGCGTCAAACGCGGGAGCTGACGCGGTGAAATTCCAGACATTCCGTGCCGAGCAGGTTGTGACCGGAGCGGGCAAGATGGCCGATTATCAGAAAAAGAACATTGGCGCCGAAGAAAGCCAGCTGGAGATGTTAAGGAAATTGGAATTAAAAGAAGACTGGTATCCCGCATTGATCAAGCGCGCCAAAGAAAAAGGAATAATTTTTCTTTCTACGCCGCACGGCGGCTTCCAATCGGTTGATTTGTTGGAGTCCTACGATGTGCCGGCTTTTAAGTTCGGCTCGGGAGACCTTGCGAACACTCCGCTTTTGGAATACGCGGCGCGCCTCGGCAAGCCGATGCTTATATCAACGGGCATGTCTAATCTGGAAGATGTAAAAGAAGCAGTTGATGCGATAAAAAAAGCCGGCAACGACCAGATTTTGGTTTTTCATTGCACAACTGATTATCCCTTATCGTCAGAAGATGTTAATCTGCGCGCAATGCAGACATTGATGAAAGAGCTCGGCGGGCTTGTGGGGTATTCCGACCACACCGTGGGGCCGCAAGCAGCCATCGCGGCAGTTGCTCTTGGCGCCTGTATGATAGAAAAGCATTTTACTTTGGATAGAAAAATGAAAGGGCCGGATCACATTGCTTCCACCGAACCAAAAGAATTTCAAGAAATGGTTGCAATGTTAAAACAGGTGCCGCTAATGATGGGCAGTGGCGTAAAAGAGCTTCTTCCTGCCGAGCGCCAATACGTGACCGTGGCGAGAAAAAGCATTGTTGCCGCCTGCGACATTAAAAAAGGCGAAAAATTCACTCGCGAAAATCTGGATATCCGCCGCCCCGGCACCGGAATGCCGCCAAAATACTTAAATCAAATCATCGGCAAGACGGCCAAGTCAGGCATTCCAGCCGAAACCTTGATTAGCGAGGAAATGTTTTCTAATCAGGGTTAGTTAAGGAGGACGATATGTCTAGAACTAAAGCAAGATTCAAAAATTGGAGAGTGCCGAGAATTCGGCACGGTAAGCCGACAAAATATAATTGGGTGGTCTTGCGGCCGGAAGGATTAAAACTCGGCAAAAATACGGACATCGGCGCTTATACTTTGATTGCGGCCCACTATGGCGTGGAAATAGAGGACGACGTGCAGGTTGGCTCGCACTGCTCGCTTTACTCGTATTCCACGATTGACAATAAAAAGGGGAAAGTGGTGCTCAAGACAAATTGCCGCATCGGCACGCATAGCTCCGTGATGCCCGGAATTACAATTGGCGAAAACACCATCGTCGGCGCGCATAGTTTTGTAAATAAGAGTTTGCCGCCCAATGTAATTGCCGTCGGTGTTCCCGCAAGGGTTTTGAGAAAATTGTCCAAGAAACCCCGAGCGTAGTCTGGGGGTTTTATATTTGATCATGAAAAAATATCCTAGCGCAAAGCCGCATATCACCGCTAAAGAAAAAAAATACGTAATAGAAGTTTTAAACTCCGGTATTTTAAGTATCGGCCAAAAACAGGAACAATTTGAAAAAAAATTCTCGGAGTTCGTGGGCACCAAGTATGCCATTGCTGTCTCTTCCGGCACGGCGGGGCTGCATCTCGCTATGATTGCGGCCGGCATTGGGCCGGGCGATGAAGTAATTACAACGCCTTTTTCGTTTGTCGCGTCCGCCAACGCGATTTTGTACGTCGGCGCCAAGCCGGTTTTTGCGGATATTGACCCTTTGACTTACAACATTGACCCGAATAAAATTGAACAAGCTATAACAAAAAAAACCAAAGCGATTTTGGTCGTGCACATCTTCGGCCAGCCGGCGGAAATGGCTCCTATTTTGAAAATCGCCAAAAAGCATAATTTAAAAATTATTGAAGACGCCTGCGAATCTCTGGGCGCGAAATACAAAGGCAGGATGGCCGGGACATTCGGCGAATCGGCCGTTTTCGCTTTTTACGCGAACAAGCAAATGACTACCGGCGAAGGCGGAGTCATTGTAACCGGCGATAAAAGGATTTACGAGCTTTGCAGAAGTTTGCGCAACCAAGGCAGGGCCGAGAATATGCAGTGGCTGGACCACAACCGGCTCGGTTATAATTACCGGATGGACGAGATGAGCGCGGCCGTCGGCCTTGCGCAGATTGAGAATATTGATTTTCTTTTGAGCGAGCGCCGCATCGCCGATTGGTATCATGAATTTTTGGCGCCGCACGGCGGCTTGATTCAAGCTCCTCAAACGCATCCGCACAACACCCACACATGGATGGTTTACGTTGTCCGCATCAAAAACCTGCCCGACGGCAAGGCGGGTAAAAATATTAATCGCGACAGAGTCATACTTGACCTTCAAAAACAGGGAATTAGCACAAAGCCGTATTTGCCTTCAATCCATCTTTTCAGTTTTTACAGAAGCAGGTTTGGATTTAAACCGGGCGATTACCCGATCTCCGAAGCCGTGAGCGCAAGCGCGCTGGCTTTGCCGTTTTATATAGGCCTGAAAAAACAAGACATTAAATATATATCCAATAAAGTCGCTGATGCCGTCAAAAAATACAACTAAAGTATTGATTTGCGGGGGCGCCGGCTATGTCGGCGGACATCTCGCCGATTTGCTTATGGAAAAAAGATACAACGTTGCCGTTTATGATAATCTTATCTACGAAGATCGCTATTTGAAAAATATAAATTTTATTTACGGAGATATCCGCGATAAAGAAAAATTGGGCCGGATTATAAACAATTTTGACATTGTTATTTGGCTGGCGGCTATAGTTGGGGATGAGGCGTGCGCGATTAATCCTACTGTTACCAGAGAAATTAATCTCTCCGCCGTTCAGTGGCTTACTAGAAATTATAAAGGCAAAATAGTTTATACTTCCACCTGCTCTGTTTACGGGAAAAACGACGGCTTGCTGGATGAATCGTCGGAGGTCAAGCCATTGTCGCATTACGCTGCAACCAAATTGAACGCAGAAAAAGAAATTATGGCGCGTTCAAACGACTATCTTATATTCAGGCTCGGCACTCTTTTTGGCGCAGGAGACAGGCACGCGCGGTTGAGATTTGATCTCGCCGTTAATTTGCTGACCCAAAGAGCCGCCGCGAATGAGCTCTTGACGGTTTTCGGCGGCGAGCAATGGAGACCGCTAATGCACGTCAAAGACGCCGCGGAGGGAATAGTGTTCGGAATAGAAAATAACCTGAACGGCCTGTTTAATTTAAGCGCCAAGAACTACAAGGTTTCTGAAATCGCGGATACGATAAAAAAGATAATTCCCGACGCAAAAGTTGAACACGATAATGTCACGTTTGAAGACTTGAGAAATTATAAAGTTTCTTCTGCAAAGTTCATGTCATACGGATGGAAGCCGCGGTATAGTTTGGAAGACGGCGTGCGGGAAATTTACCAGCTTATCACGGCCGGCAGGATTCGCGACCCAAAAAACGCCATTTATTCTAATGGCCAATATTTAAAAAATGCAGAGCGAATTTAAAAATAAGAATATTTTAGTCACTGGCGGCACAGGCTCAATCGGTTCTGAAATCGTCCGCCAGCTTTTGAAATTTAAGCCGAGAGTTGTCCGTATTTTTGCCAGGCACGAAGATCGGCACTACCAGCTGATGCATGAATTCGGATTGGAAAACAACAAACTGCGTTTTGTTATCGGGGATATTCGCGACAAAGACCGCCTGCGAATGGCAATGGAAGGGGTTGACGTGGTTTTTCATGCCGCGGCTTTAAAACAAGTGGCAATGTGCGAATATAACCCTTTTGAAGCCGTGAAAACCAATATTATAGGCACGCAAAATATCATAGAAGTTGCGCGGGACCTTAACATACCTAAAGTTATCGGCATATCCACCGACAAGGTTGCCGAGCCAGAGGGGATTTTGGGCGTGTCAAAACTTATGGCTGAAAAATTATTTTTGGCTTCGTACTATTACAAAGGCGACAAGAAAACCAAATTCGCTTGCGTCAGATTCGGCAATGTTTTGGGCAGCCGCGGGAGCATTCTTCCTTTGCTAAAAAAGCAAATTTTAAGCAATGGCGCCGTGACCATCACCGATCCGCAGATGACGAGATTTGTTATGACAATTCCTCAAGCGGCCAATTTGGTGTTGGAGGCTGCCGGATTGATGCGGAGGCAGGAAATTTTTGTGCTTAAGATGCCGGCGGTCAAAGTTTTAGATTTGGTTAAAACCGCCGTCAGGCATTATGCGCCGCTTTTTGGCAAAAAAGAGCGGGATATAAAGGTCAATATTATCGGCAGGCGCGCCGGCGAGAAAATACATGAAAAATTGCTGGCCGACCATGAACTGCCGCGGGCGTTTGAGACCAAGGATATGTATATTTTGACTCCGCATGAAAAGGTTGTAGGGAAAGAATACAAAGAAAAGTATCCGGCAAAGTTGATAGCCGCAGAGAATAAAAGTTTTTCTTCGGAATTTGCGCCAAAGCTTTCCGAAGACCGCCTTTCGGCGCTGGTCAAAGAGGCGGATTCACGCCAAATTTGATGGTTGTAATGCAAAGCGCCGGCAAAAAGATTTTCGGTTTATTTAGATTATTCGGCGAAGCCTTCGGCGATTTTAAATGGGCGGTTGCGGCTTTCGCGCTTTTGAGTTTTTTAAGCAGTGTTTTGGAGGGCATCGGCATAAATGCTGTTATTCCTCTTTTTTCTTTTCTTAACAACGGCGCCGGCGGCACCGATATTATTTCGCGGATGATTGGGAAGTTTTTTAATTTTTTTTATTTGCCGTTTACTTTGCAGTATTTGGTTTTGTTTATTGTCGTCGTTTTTGTTATAAAAGCCATCGTTTTTTTTGCGGCCAGTTTTATCGCGGCAAAAACAACCTCGGAGTTTGCCCGCAGGAAGCGCAGCTTGCTTTTTAGCCAAACCCTTTTCGCGGATTGGCCATATCTTACCAAACACAAACTTGGTTATTTGGATCAGATTTTAACAACTTACATCAATAACAGCTCCGCCCTGTTTTCCTACGTCAGCAGTTTGATTATTGTTGCCGCTAATCTTTTAATTTACATTGTTTTGGCAGTCAATATATCGGCAACCGTCGCTTTCGCGGCATTTTTTCTGGCGTTGGCGTCCTTTTATGTTTTTAGGCCTCTTTTTAGAAAAAACGCAGCCGCGTCTTCGGAGATGAGCGCGATTTTTAAGGATGTGGCACATTTTATAAACGAGAGCATTTTGGGCATCAAAACAATTAAATCCATCGAGGCCAAAGATAAAATTGCAGAGCGCGCTGACAATTATTTTGATCGGCTGAAGGAGCTTGATATAAGAATTACTCTGGCGTCCATATTAACCAGCGCGCTCATTCAGCCGCTAGCCCTTTTTTTTATAATGGCGGCGCTCCTTTATTTTTATATGTCGGATCAGGGTCTTAATATGGCATCTTTTGCGGTAATTGTCTATGCCATTAATAAAATTTTTACTCAAGCGCAACAGGGGCAATCTTTTTTCCACTCAGTCATTTCTTACGAGCCTTACTTGCGCGGATTAATGCATTATGAGAACGAAATCCGCGGGCGCAAGGAAAAGGATTTAGGCGAGCGCGATTTTAATTTCCGGGATCGTTTGGAATTTAACAACGTCCATTTTACTTACGGCGCTTCTTACGGGCCGGTGCTTAATGGAATCAATTTTTTTATCAAAAAGGGGGAGATGGCCGGGCTTATTGGGCCTTCCGGCGTTGGCAAAACCACCATTGTTGACCTCATACTGCGCCTTTTGGAGCCGCAAAGAGGCGCAATTACTTTAGACGGTGTTGATATTTATAACCTTAAGCTCAAGGAGTGGCGAACCAGGGTCGGCTATGTTTCCCAGGATATTTTTTTGATGAATGACACCGTGGAAAATAATATAAAATTTTACGGAGAGAACGTAACTGATGATGATATGATTGAAGCGGCCAGAATGGCCAACATTTTTGATTTCATTGAATCTTTGCCCGAAAAATTTAAAACATTCGTTGGCGAGCGGGGCATTCAGCTTTCGGTTGGCCAGCGTCAGCGCATAGCCCTGGCGAGAGTTTTAGCCAGACATCCAGAAATTTTACTTTTGGACGAGGCCACCAGTTCTTTGGATAACGAATCCGAAATTTTAATTCAAAAATCAATTGAGGGTTTGAGGGGCAAAATAACCGTGCTGGCCATTGCTCACCGCTTGTCCACGGTTAAAGCTTCTGATAAGCTTATAGCATTGGATGCCGGGAAAATTATTGAAGAAGGGTCTCCGGCAATGCTTCTCAAAAATGAGGATTCTTATTTCTTCAAAACTTATAATTTAAGAGCATAACATGAGACGATTATTTAACTTGCCTATCCACCAATTTTTATTCGCGATATTCCCGGTCCTTTCCCTTTTTTTTCACAATAGAGACGAGGTTTCATACTACGAAGCCGTGCTCCCTTTTTTCGCCTCCGCCGCCGGCGCGCTGTTATTCTTTCTATTTTTAAGTTTTGTTATTAAGAATTACAAAAAAGCCGGAATCATAACGTCATTATTTATTTTGTTCTTCTTTTCTTTCGGGGCCGCTTACGGATATTTTTTCCTCGGCTTTGCGCGGACAAGATATATTCTTGCTTTGTGGCTCCTATTATTCTTTTTGAGCGCTTACTTTATCTGGAAAACAAAGAAGGATTTGGATGACGTGACGCGCGCCCTGAATATCGCGAGCATTGTCCTTATGGCGATGCCGCTCGGCGCGCTCCTTTGGTACGAGTCAAGGATTGCGTTTTCGGCCGTGTCCGGAGATCCTAAGGCGCGCCAAAATGAAAGTCGGGCCGCGTATCCGGAATACAATAGCGGGCGAGGCGCGCCCGATATTTATTACATCGTCTTGGACGCGTACGCGAACGAAAAAACCCTTAAAGAACTCTATGGCTACGACAACAAAGAATTTATAGATTATCTTACTGGTATGGGATTTCACGTTGTGCGCGAGAGCAGAAGCAATTACCCGCACACTTCATTGTCACTGGCGTCCACATTGAATATGAAATATGTTAATTATCTTGTTGAGGAATATAATGGAGACTATCCAAAAATTGCCAACGCGCTAAAACAATTAATAGAAGATAGCGAGGTCGCGCGTATATTAAAACACTACGGCTATTCCGTTGTGCATTTAAGCTCCGGCTGGGGAGAAACAAATTACAACCGGCGCGCCGATTTGAGTTTCCGGGTTGACAATTCAATGGACCCGTTTTCAATCTTGGTTCTGAAAACAACTGTTTTGGGTCCTGTATACCAAAGGTATTTCACATATATTCAGCGAGAAAGGGTTCTGTATACTTTTAAAACGTTGCGCGAAATGCCTCGCCTGCCGGGCCCTAAATTCATTTTTGCCCACATATTGTCGCCGCACCCGCCGTTTGTGTTTAAGCAGAATGGTGAAGAAGTGCCGAATGGCAAATATATGCTGGAGGGAGATATTTGGAAGCAAAAAGAGCAATATCTTGACCAATTAATCTTTATAAATCAAGTAGTAAAAGAAACGCTTCGGGAAATAATATCGGCGGACAGCGATGCCATTATTTTAATACAGTCGGATCATGGCACCTCAACGCTTGACAAACAGGACGCCTCCGCCGCGGCTTTTTTTCAAGAGAGGATGAGAAATTTTAACGCGTACCGTCTCCCGGGAATCAGCGGCGTTGAAGAGCGCGCGACCAATGTAAATACGTTCAGGATAATTCTTAACGAGCAATTCGGCTTCGATTTTGATTTCTTGGAAGACCGGAGTTACTATTCTGATAGCGCGACTGCTTATGACTTGATTGACGTGACTGACAAAGCCGATTACCATTAAAGTATCTCGCTAAGGTATTATGAAATATTATAAAACAGCGTTGTCCGGCATTTTGCTTTTAGGCCTTGTTTTTCCGGTTGTTGCTTACGCCTATTTGGATCCGGGCACCGGAAGCTACATTCTTGGAATAATTATCGCCCTTTTTGCGGGCGTTGCCGTCGCCTTCAGGGTTGTTTTGCGCAAAATTATAATTTTTCTCGGCAGTATTTTTTCAAAAGCAGCGCAAACGAAAAAAAAGGACGACGGGATAAACGGAAATGCTTGAGTTAGTAAGAGAAATAAAAGATTTCTGCCGTTTTTTTTGGAGAACCCCCGGAGTAAAAAGGGGAATAGTTTTTTACGCCGAAGACGGCGGTTTTTATCCCTACTTTGAAGGATTGATTAATGAGCTTATAAGCAACTACAAACAGGATATTTATTATATTACTTCCGGACGTGGCGACCCCGTGTTAAAAAGTCATCCTTTTAAACTAAAGCCGTTTTATTTAAATAAACTTCTGCCCATTTTTATGCCCCTTGTTAAATGCGGGGTTTTTGCGGCAACGCTGAATGACCTGCACCGGCTGCACATTAAAAGGTCTATCTACGACGTCCATTATGTCTATGTTCCGCACACGCTCGTGAGTACGCATATGGTTTTTAGATTCGGCGCTCTTGATTATTATGATTCAATATTGTGCGCCGGGCCGCGCCACATGGAAGAAATTATAAAAAGCGAGCAACTGTACGGCTTAAAACCGAAAGAGCTGGTTAACGCCGGATATTACCGCTTGGAGCGGATTTTTAAAAAATATCATGCGCGCGGCGCATCCGCCGACGTCCGCGCCGGCGGCAAAAAAACCGTTCTTGTCGCGCCGTCTTACGGAAAAAATAACGTGATTGAAAGCTGCGGAGAAAAACTTGCCGGCATGCTTTTAAAAAGCGGATATAAAGTTGTAGTCAGGCCGCATCCCGAGACCACCAAACGATTCCCCGCGTTGATAAACCGTCTGCGCGAGCGGTTTTTTGCGAACCCCGATTTCTTGATAGATGAATCCATTGAGTCAGATGAGCAAACGATCAGAGCCGATGTTTTGGTGTCGGATTATTCCGGCATTTCTCTGGAATACGCTTTTGGAACGGAGAGGCCGGTATTGTTTATTGACGTGCCGCTTAGAGTCAACAATCCAAGATATAAAGAGTTGGGTTTGGAGCCGATAGAAATTTCATTGCGCGGTGAAATCGGGCTGGTTTTATCGCCGGAGAAAATAGATTTGGCTCCGGATTTTGTTTTAAAACTGATAGCCGAAAAAGAAAAATACAGGGAAAAAATAATTGGTTTAAGGCAAAAATATATTTATTCTTTCGGCCGCTCCTCTGAAATAGGGGCCGAGCACATAATGTCTCATTTATTCGCGCGGCGCGAAAACGACACCTTGTAGTTCCAGGATCTTTACTCCTTTTTCTCTGCAGGTTTTCCTTGCCCTTTCAACAAGTTCTTCAAAGAGCTTATTATCAGCGAGGACATTAACATAAAGGTCGTCTTTATCAAACATAATATGCGTTGCGAGAATGCTGTCTATAATCTCGGCGAGTTTTTCAACGCCCGCTTTCGTTTCAATTTTCGGCACCAGATTTATGTTCCCGGGAAGGCGGTTTTTGATTGCCGCAATTGCCAAGGGCGTTTCAACGTTTGACACGGCGAAATGTTTAATTTGCTTGTAGCGCGGAACAAGCTCCAAGACATCGTCCAAAGAAATTGTCGGGAGAGGCGGTTTTGACCGTCCAGAAGGATAATCAAGATAAATATCGCCCGCGGTTTTATTGAGTAAATCCTCAAGCTCGCTTTTTTCCCGCAGCCACGCGACGTTAACGCGCGTCACCGCGCTTTCTCCGCGGAGAGATTCTACCGCGCCGTTTTTGAACAGGTGGTGAGAAACAATAAACATATTAACTTTTCTTTATGCGTTTTATAAGGTCGCTTGTTGAGATGCCGTCATGATAGTCAAGGCGCACGACGGAGCCGCCAATGGAAAGCATCGTTTCTTCTCCCGGCATAATTTTATTGCTTTTGTCCCATCCGGCGCCCGGCCCTTTGGCTAAAATGTGGGGTTTGTGAAGAAGTATGTTTTTGTCTGGCTTTAATTCGTCTTGCACAACCACTTCGTCAACATAAACGCAGTGCTTGAGGACTTCAATGCGGTGCTTGAGCGTTATTGCTGGTTTTCGCTTAAAACTTTCCGCGACGTCGTCTGTAAAAAGCCCGACTATAAGATGGTCGCCAAGCGCCTTCGCTTCTCTTAAAAGCTTCACATGGCCGCTGTGAAATAAATCAAAGACGCCGTAAGTATAAACTCGTTTTTTACGTTTTTTCGCCATTATGTAGAATAATATACCTTATTAGTCGCGGCGTTGCAAGATGCCGGCGGCAAAGATACAATAATTCAATGAGGATATTTTTAATGTCATGGTCGGGCAAGGAAGTCGGGATGATAGAAATCGTAAAGCGGCTCAAAGAAGGTGGCCACGAAATTGTTTATTGGGTTTGTGATTTTGGCAAAGAGGCGGATTATAAAACTTTTCCAGGCACGATTTTTCACGACCACTACGAAGCAATAGCGGGCAAGCCGGCCCCGGGCGTTAACGCCGAAGAGTTCCCTTCGGTCGGACGGGACGCAATCCAGCAATTTTACGCCACCGAGTCGGTTGTTTTAACCATGATGAACAAGAGGTTGGGACACTTAGCAATCAACGAGAGGAAGCATTTGTATTATCATATTTTGCAGTACTGGCGCGGAGTATTTGATAAATATAACCCGGATGCGATTCTTTTTCTTTCCGCGCCGCATGCGCTTTATGATTACATTGTTTACGCGCTGGCTAAAAGCAGAAATGTTAAAACGCTGGTGGTTGAGGTTTCGGTAGTGAACGATCGGCTGCTGCTTTATGAAGATTTTAAAGACGGGCATCCGTCGCTTAAACCGCAGGTTTGGAAAAATCAATCGGGTAAATTTAGCGTCGCGAATTTAAGCGAGGATTTGCGGGATTACTATTCTAAACACAGAAAGTTGTCTCAAAGCCCCGAGGACATTTCGGATTTTAGAGATGCGACATATAAGGAAATTAATGTTTTTTTAAAAGGAAGATTTGGCGCAGCGCATGCCTTTAAAGAACGGCTGCGGCTGATTGTGAATAGCGCCAAAGACCTTTCTTTGCCTAAAAAATCCATAAGGTTTTTTATCAACAGGCTTGGCCCCAATATGAAAAAAGAATATTTATCAGTTCAATCTCCTCCGGATTTCAGCAGAAATTTTGTTTATGTTCCGCTTCACACGCAACCAGAGCAAAACACCGTCACCCAGGGAGATGTTTTTGTAGATCAGCTTTTAATGCTGGAAATTTTAGCGGCGTCTTTGCCGAAGGGTTGGCTAATTTATGTCAAGGAACACCCTTTTCAGTGGTTGCCTCGCGGCCCGGCATTTTTTAACGATCGCCCGCGGGGTTATTATAAATCTATTGCTGCCCTGAAAAACGCGAGAATAATGCCGATTGGAACGAACACGTTTGAGCTGATTCATTATGCTAAAGCGGCGGCCGCGGTTACCGGAACCGCCGCGTGGGAAGCAGTAATGAGGTCAAAACCCGCTTTGCTTTTTGGGCATGTTTGGTTTCAAAATAGCCCCGGGGTTTTTCGGGTGGATAGCGTTGAATCCTGCCGCCGGGCTTTTGCTGAAATTGAAACTTGGCGCGGATTTGATGAAGCCGAACTAATCAAGTTTTTAACGGCCTTTGATAAAGCCAGTTTTCGCGGCTACACCGACCAGGAATACGCAGCATGCAGTGATTTGAGCAGGGAAGAAAATATAAACAATTTTTTACGCGCCATATATGAACAGCTATGATATGAACCGGCTTACAAGGGCCATCTCCTTATTTCTAATACTGGCTTCGCTTGCGTATCCGATTTTTGTTTTTACTATTTTCCCGAACTGGGTTATTGATGACGCTTTTATCACTTTTAGATACGCGGAAAATTTGGCGAAGTCCGGTGAATTTACTTGGAACGTCGGCGAGCCGCCGATTGAGGGATATACCGGCGTATTTTTGCCCGCGGCGCTCGCCGTTTTTATAAAATTTGGTTTTGACCCGATTAACGTAAGCCGCGCCATCGGCGTTTTTTCTTTCTTTTTGGGGTGGCTTATGCTTTTTTTATCGCTACGGCTGCTGAAGTCCGATAAATTTGTCCTCGGCATTATATTGCTGCTTTACAGCACGACGCCGATTTTATTTACTCACGCCTCTTCCGGGCTGGAAACAATGCTTTTTATCGCTTCTATTTTAGCGTCGTCATATTTCTTACTGCGGTTTTTATTGCGCGGGGAGAGCGCGCCCTTGTTTTTGTCTCTGCTTCTTACAAGTTTGGTGCGGCCGGAGGGCGTTGCGCTTGCCGGGTTTTTTGCGGCTGCCGCGGCGCTTTATGAATTTAGACAACGGCGCGGAAGTTTAAAAATTTTTATAATCGGCTTCGCGATTTTTTACTTTGTGCCCGCGCTTCTTTATTTCCTGTGGCGATTAAATTATTATCATGCCCTCTTGCCGAATACTTATTACGCAAAAAGCGACGTCGGGTTTAGCGTGGACATTTTAATTGACATTTTCAGGTTTCTGCGCGGAAACTTTGCGCTCCCAATTTTGGCGGGCATAGCGCTCTTACTGCCGGAAATTGACTGGTTTTGGGCGCGGATAAAAAGTCGCGCGGGAGGGTTTTGGGAATCCAATATTTTATACGTTTTTCTGCCGACCGCGGCTTTCGCGGCTTTACTTATGCTGTTTTATGCGCGCTCTCACCTTACTACGAATTTCTCCGAGCGTTTTTATACTTCGTTGATGCCGGCAATGTGGCTGGGATTGGCTTTCGCATTTAATTTTGGTTTTGCGGTTCTTAATTATATTAAAGGCAACAAAAAACTTGGTTATAAGTTGGCAATATTTTTGTTCTTTGCTTTAAGTTCATATCAAATTTTATTCCATGCGGCGAAACTGAAAAACGAAATAACTTTTGCCAATGATGAAAAAACCGAAAAAGAGAGTCAGCATTATTTAGCTGGCGGGTTTCTTCAAAAAAATCTGTCGCCGACAGATTGGGTGGTAATTTATTTGGATGCTGGCGCGGTGCCGTATTTTTCTAAAATGAAAGCCGTTGATTTCGGCGCGCTAAACGACCCTGTTTTGGCGCGCGGCAAGCTGTCGCCCAAAGAGCGCATAGATTATTTTTATTCTAAAAATCCGGCGGCGATTTTTATTACCAGTTCTTCTTTAGAGAGAGTGGAGTCCGACAAGGAGGCCATGGCGATTGCCGGCGACCCGCGCTTTCAAGGATATGCGCTTGCGCAAAAATACCCATCGCCGTTTGCTTACCGTTATCCGGTAATAAACCATCAACTGCTTTTTTTACGAAACGACATATATTCTAAATTAAAATGATTTTAGATGTCATTAAATCGCGGCGCACCCAGCGGCATTTTTCCGATAAGCCCGTGCCGGAGGAATATGTTGAAAAAATTCTTGAGGCGGCCAGCTGGGCGCCGAGCTCCTGCAATATGCAGCTTCTGGGGCTGATTCGCGTAACCGACCCGGCGCTCCGCCAAAAACTTGTTTATGAAGCGAAGTCCGCCGGCGAGGCCGCGAGAGCCCCGGTGCTTTTTGTGGCTACTTACGATAAAAGATTCAGCCAGGAATACCATTCAAACATCCAATCCGGCGCGGCGGCGATTCAAAATATGGTCCTTACCGCGGAAAGTCTTGGTTTGGGAGCTTATTGGGCGGCGAGCGTTGGGAAAGAAGAAATTGTGCGGAGCATTTTTAAAATACCTGAAAGGCGCGAGATTCTTGCTTTGGTTATGTTCGGCTGGCCGGACAAAAAGCCGATTCCTCCGCGGCGAAGGCCGCCGGCGGAGTTTGTGCATAATAATTTCTACGACGGCAGCCGCGACCTGCCGCTTTCCGGGGACCCGGACGACTGGCCAATTGAGCAGTTGAAAGCATTTCAGGAATTCAGGGTCTGGAGCGGCGCGAAATACCGCCCCTATCTTAGGGAGGAGTTCTCGGCGGTTCTTGATTCAATCAAAGCGCACGCGCCCGCTGACGCGAAGGAATGGATTGATTTTTTGCCGTCAACCGGCGCGTATTTGGAGGGCTTGGTCAGGATTTTTCCGCGCGCGAGATTTAAAATTCTGGAGATTGCCGACCAACTGGCGCGTTTTTCAATAGAAAGAATCGGCGGCGCGGGCAAGCCGGAGAACCCTGTTGATTACGCCAATTACAATTTTGCGGGCGCGGAAAGCAGAGCCGACGCGGTTTCCTGCCTTTTTCGTTTGGAAGCGTATCCGACCGATTTGCATGAAAAAATACTGGAAGATCTGTCGTCTTTGGTAAAGCCGGGCGGTATGCTGATTTTAGGCGTCTGCAACAAATTTTCTTATTTTTTGCCCCTGCACCGCCTCAAGGCGCGCCGCAAAAAAGAAATTCGTTTTCCGGTGATGACTCCGCAGATGGTGGCGCCATTCAAGCCGGTTGATCCGGACTGGACTTGTGGGATATTAAGGAGAGCTGGGTTCAGTTTGGAAGCGCGGGAATGTTTGTTTCTTTTTCCGACAATTGAAGAGCTGACTCCTTATTACAGCAAGTCCCCGCCATTGCCGTTTTCATTATTTGTCAAAGCCGCGAGGATGTTTTCTAAAATGATGCCGCGGCAGGTTTGGAGAAAATACGCGAAGATACAATTATTTTTTTTGAGGAAGGAGAACGATGGACGCCCCTCTGGGATTTCTTAAAAAAGCGTCCGGCGCACTTTGGGGCGCCTCGGAGAGGAACGGAAATATTTTTTGCGCGAAACACGGAGTTGAACACACCGGAAAAATCGCTTACGCGGCGATATTGAATTTGGAGCTTTTTGACGCGACAGGCGAAGCGGAATATTTAAAGCGCGCGAGGATTTACGCGGAGTTCGTGTATTCTAAAATAAAACCCGAGCCCTCGGAAAAATATTGGATAGTCTGGCCCGGGAATTATTCAAGATATAATATGTCCAATTCAAGTTTGGACGCCGGGGCCGGGATTGACGCGCTTTCATCTCTTCTGCTTCATCCAAAGAGCGGCCTTTCGGGTGAAACGATAGAAAAATATCGTGACGCCGTGCGGAAAGTCGCCTCCAGCTATCTCACGGAAGCGGCTTCAGAAAAGCCGATTACCAACCAGAGATTATGGGCGGGGACGGGGCTCGCCGCCGCTTACGCTTTATTCCGCGAAGACAAGTGGAAAGACGCCGTTTTAAAAGGCATTGAGCGCGCTCTTCGGGAGCAGTGGGCGGACGGTTTTTTTTCTTACCATCCTTCTCCGGAGAAATCCGGCATGCCGGACTCCGCGCGCGACCTCACTTCCTTTTACCATTCCCGGCACATCGGTTTTATATTGTATTCTCTGGCCCGGCTGGGGGTTGATTGGCGCGCGTACGAAGCAAATTTAAGCAAGGGGATTCGGGCGCTGGTCGCGCTAATCGGCAGAGACGGGCTAAAAAACGTCCGGGCCGAAGCCAAACGCTGGTATTGGCACTCCTTTTACGAGGTGGCGAGTTATTCTTTTGACCTCTACGCGCTTTTGGTATGGGGCGAACGCGCCGGAGACGAATTGGCAACAGAGTACGCGCGGCTTATGTGGGAGCGCTTGGAGAGCGAGCAGGCAAAAGACGGCTGGATTTTGGCTTCCAATGCGGGAGAAAATTTTCAATGTAAAATTTTCTGGACTTGCCAAACCGCCTGGCTTGCGCGCGTGCGGAATTTTGTTCCGCAAAAAACAAATATGCCGCAAGACGAATATACTTACTTCCCTGACGCCGACATTTTGCGCGTCGGGAAGCCGTCGTATCTTGTAACTCTGCGCGGAAAGACGTTTGCTCCAACAATGAGCTGGGGTTCCGGCTACGGCGGAGGCAATGCGCTTTATTTTGGTAATGCTTCCGAAGGATTTGCTAATAAATACCCGGCGCGCCATGGAGAGGTGGAGAGCGGCACGGGCTATGGCAGTTGGGTGGCTGCGCCGTCGTCTTTTTCGCTTCGCGCGCGCATTCAGCGCGCGTTAAAGCTTCTTAAAAACGAGCGGCACGAATTGAAAAGCCACATGTTTTATATGTTTGTTGAGCTCCGCGCCGGAAATATCCGGGCTTTTGGACACCTCTTCGCTGGACATTTTTTAAAACGCATCTTGTCCGCATTTTCGCCTTTGATTTCCACGGAGTGGAGCAGGGATGTTGCTGCCGACGTTTCTCCGCGCGCGGCATTTTATAAAGTGGCTCCGGCGGCGCGCGACGGAGAAGTGCGCGACGATTTTATTTTGGAAAGAAAATACATATTCGGGGAAAATACGGTCTCCGTCCGCGACCAAGTGACCGTTAAACGGCCGCTTCGTTATCTTGCGCTGGTTGAGGGCGTGGGCGGAGAAACCCGCGTTTTTCATCCGAAGCAAAACGACACAATTGTCATAGAATATGAACTATGACGCACTTGGAAGTCCGGCTTCCAAGTTAATCAAACAATAACGTTTCCAGCTCTTTGTAAAGCTGTTTACGCGCCAATATGTCTTTGAGCGATTCTTTTGCGAAAGTTTTATACTCCGCAATGTTTCTAAATTGATCTAGGATTATTTTTTTCTCACAAGTCCCTTTTTGTTTTTCTACATATTCTTCCCAACTCGACTTGGAAGCTCGGCTTCCAAGTCGGTGGATGCGGTCGTTTAAATTTACATAAGCGCTTATATGCAGAAGATACTCATTGGAGTCAATATGGCGAGATTTAAATTTACCTTGGAACAATACTCCACTGCGGTGATATTTATTATTAAAATAGTTTGTAAAACCAGTGCCGAGTCTTTGCATAAATTTTTCTACGCCCCTTTCTTCGGTTTGCTGAAGAATAAAATGATAGTGATTTGGATTAAGGCAGTAAGCTACGCAATTTACTAATTTGCGTTGCTTGGAAGCCGAACTCCCAAGTTGATTTTTTACGAAAGAATTCTCATAAATACTGCCTATTGGTTTTAACGTGTTAAATTCCTGCATGCTTTGCAGAAATCTCTCAAAATCGTATTTATCCAAAAAAATTTTTCGCTTATCGGTTCCGCGATTATAGATGTGATAAAATTCCCCAACGGAGAATACCTCTTTTCTCATATTGTTATATTAGCACTTGGAAGTCCGGCTTCCAAGTATTGCCGGATAGAGTTTTGCCATAATCACTTGACAAAAATCATTGAAAAAGCTAGGGTTACAGAAAGGAGGGGAAATTATGCTTGGTCACATGGAAAAACCGGCAGAAGTTGCTAGGTCCGCGAAAGATGTAGTTTTGGAAGTATTGGATGAGTGGGACAAAAAGATCAAGAAGATGGAAGAAGAAAACAATCTCCCCAACCCGACTACTTTGCTGGACTACGTCCGCAAAGACATCGAGAAAGCACTGGCTTAGCCGCGCGAATGGGCCCAATCTTGGGCCTTTTTCTTTTGCCTTGCCGCAGGGTTTGGTTTTAGGTATCATTTAAACCATGTCGCAAAAAACAATAGACATCATTGTTAAAATAATCAAAGTCGGGCTTTGCGTTTTGCCGGCCGCCACGCTTATCGTGGGCGGAAATTTTTTCGCCAATATTTTTCTCCCCGGGGTGGGGGATTTATTTTTTCCGTTCATTACCGGAAAAAACTTTTTCTTCAGGATAGTTGTTGAAATTTTGTTCGCCCTCTGGGCGCTGGCGGCGATTTTTGACAAGCGCTTCCGCCCGACATTGTCGCCCGTTTTTTGGGCGGTTTCGGCCACGCTCGTAATTCTGGTTTTATCCACTATTTTCGGGGAGAATCCTTACCGCAGTTTTTGGTCCAATTATGAACGAATGGAGGGGCTCGTGGGGCATCTTCATCTTTTTGCGTATTTCGTAATGCTCATCGGCGTTTTTAAATCGCAAACCGACTGGCGGAGATTTTTTTACTCAAGCATCGCAGTAAGTTTCATAATCACGACTTATTCGTATCTGCAGTTTATGGGGAGGTTGGAAATCCATCAGTCAAGCGATCGGCTTGACGCGACTTTAGGAAACGCGACGTATCTTGCGATTTACATTATTTTTCACCTCGCGCTTCTGGCTTATTATTTATTTCAACCTGCCCGCCAATTGGCAGGCGGGGAAAAACGAGTTTGGATAAAAGGTCTTTTTGCGGCGCTCATTGTTTTGGAGACCCCGATTGTGTTTCTTACCGCAACCAGAGGCGCGATTTTGGGGCTCATGGGGGGCGCGGTGCTTTTTGCTTTGCTTTTGGCGCTGTTGGATTGGGGTGCGAAGAGCAGGCTTTATAAACTTGTTGCCGCCGGGCTTGTTGCGGCTGTTTTTTTAATGGTCGGCGCGTTTTTTGCGTTAAAGAATACTAATTTTGTCCAAAAAAATTATGTGCTTAGCCGCTTTGCCCAGCTTTCGCCGCAGGAGCAGACAACCAAATCGCGCTTTACTATCTGGAGCATGGCGCTGGAGGGGTTTCAGGAACATCCTGTTTTGGGAGTAGGACTTGAAAATTTTAATCTTGTCTTCAATAAGCACTATAAAGCCATGTTGTGGCCGCAGGAGCCGTGGTTTGACAGGGCGCACAACGTATTTTTTGACTGGCTGGCGCAGGGCGGGGCGCTGGGGCTGATTGCTTACCTCGGAATCTTCATTGCGGCTATCTTCACGCTTTGGAAAAATCAATCGGATAAGTTCGCCACTGCCGCTTTCACGTCGCTTTTCGCCGCTTATTTTTTCCACAATCTTTTTGTTTTTGACAATCTTACCTCCTATTTCATTTTTTTCTCGGTTTTGGGTTTCGTGCAATTTTTGGGAAGCGTTCAGCAAAGAGATTTCCGACCCCCCGCTGAATCTTTTGCCAAATACGTCGCCGTCATTTTTGTTTTTCTCGCAGTTTTATTCTCTTTATATTTTTTGAATTTTAAACCGCTTTTGGCAAACCAGAGATTGCTTGACGCGCTGAAGGGCATGGCGACGGATTCCGGAAACGTTGACAAAGTTTTGGCGGATTTTGACAGGGTGTTTGAACTTAAGACCTTCGGCAACGGGGAAGCCAGGGAGCAGCTCGCCGGCTACGCAAACAAAATCGCAGGATTTAACGTCCCGATGGAGCTCAAGGTTAAGGCGGTGCAAAAAGCCGTTTCCGAGATGGAGCGCCAGGTTGCGGAGAACCCGAAAGACGCCCGCGCGTACCTTTTTCTTTCGGCGCTTTATTTGAAAATCGGGCGGATTGACGACGGGCTCGCAATTCTCGCCAAGGCGCATGAATTGTCGCCGCAAAAACAGCAAATTTATTTTTTACTGGCTGACGCGCACATTACGAAAGGGGACAACAAAAAGGCCCTGGAAATTTTACAGGAGGCCTACGACCTTGACCCGACTTACGGGGAGGCGGTGAGAAACCTGGCTTTGGCCGCCATAATTAATGGGGACGAAAATTATGCCGAAAAAGTTTTATCAAAGGTTTTTAAAAACGGAATAACTAACGACCAAAACCTTCTTGCGGCTTACGCTAGAGTGGGGAACTACAAAAAGGTCCGCGATATCTGGCTGCTCTTTATAAAACTGGAACCCCAAAACGCCCAGTACCGCGTGAGCTTGGCGGCAACTTATATGCAGCTGGGGGAGCGTCAAAATGCCATAAAAGAGCTTCAAAAAGCCATAGAGCTTAATCCACAATTTAAGCCGCAGGGAGAGTATTTTATAGAGGAAATACGGGCAGGGAGAAATCCCCAGTAAGCCCGCTCCGACACGACGTCGGAGTTATCCACAACCGGCCTGTTGGCGCATAATGCTATAATAGAAACAGTTTAAAGCGTCGAACTTTAATTATTCGTTTTTATTAGCATTAAAATTTTTATGAAGAATTTTCTTCTGTCAAAGAAACAGTCCATCACCGTGGCGGCGTCTGGACTTGTTTCCGTACTAATGGTCGCGGGGATTGTTTATTCCGCAACCACTATTAGCACTAATGTAAACACCGGAGGGACGCTCACGGTTTCGGGCGCCTCCACTCTTACGGGGACTGTTGCGGTCGCGTCTTCCACTCCGTCCGATACCGCCATGGTTTCGGTCCAGGGCAATGTGTATATTGCGGGCAATTTGATGAACGTTTCCAATATCACCGCAACCGGCACACTTTCGGTAACAGGCGCTTCAACGCTGACCGGAGCCATAACTACGGGCAGCACTTTGGGAGTTTCAACTTCCACGCCCTTTGCCTTGGTTGGCAATAGTTTGGCGGTTCAGGGCAGCGTTTACCTTTCCGGCGCTTTAGTGAATGTTTCCAATGTCACCGCAACAGGAACGCTTGCGGTAACAGGCGCAACCACTTTAAGCAGCACTTTAGGAGTAACCGGCCTCACTACTCTCGGCTACGCTTCTTCCACCGGCGGTATTTCAATTTCTACCGGCGCTAACTCATTAATGGTTTCCGGCACTGCCACAACCACGGGATCCTCCGGACAGTTCGCGACCCAAGGGTTCATCGGCGCGGGGGGGACTTCCACTCCGGCGGCGGAATTGTCTGCTACAAGTGCCGCTACTACGACTTTATATTTAGATACCAGCGGAACAAAGAAAGGCAGCTGTATTGAGCTTGTGCGGTCACATGATGGTGTTGTGTTCAGACTTTCTGTTGGCACGACAACGTTAGATAACTTTAACACAACGGTTTTGCTGGTTGAGGCAGGCGCTTGCAAGTAAGTTTGACAAGTAAATAATTACAAAAATTACTCATGAAAATTTACTTTAAAATTTTCGCCATCTTAATGTCAGTTCCTTTTGCCTTTGCCTCGGCTGTGGGAGACGCGACTCTACAGCCGGGCGTCATAATTACTTTAAATGGCAAAAATTGGACTGTTTCAGGAAACGCGTCTGTTATGGATTCTATAACGGTCAATGAGGCCGATTTTTCCGTGACTATGTCCGCAGGCCAGACCATCAAGCTGAATTCCACGGACAGAGTGACTCTAACCGTGCCGGAAACCGCTTCAATACAATCCAGCGCGGCTTGCACTTCGTCAGATAATACTCACACAATAACCAACCCATCCGGCGGCGCAACCGCAACTTTTTCCGTTACCGGTAACACTACTACTTGCAGCACTGGCGGTGGAGGCGGCGGTGGCGGAGGAGGAGGCGGTGGTGGCGGTGGTGGCGGCTCTTACGCGCCAACCGTTCCGGTTGTGTCGCAAACACCGGCCGCAACGGCCGCCCAGCCATCTCCAGTAGCTCAAGCCGTAAGTCCGGTTTTTAACAGCGATCTGGCCATTGGTTCAAGAGGCAATGACGTGACGCGACTCCAACAATTACTGGCTCGGGATGAAAGTATTTATCCGGAGGGGACAGTCAGCGGTTATTTTGGGAATTTGACTGCGCAAGCGGTTAAACGTTTCCAGGCAAAATACGGCATCTCGCAAGTCGGCAGAGTAGGCCCGCAGACAAGGGCAAAACTGGAAGAAGTTTTCGGGAAAGCAACCCCGGCCGCGCCCGAAGTGGCCCAACCCCCACCGATTACACCGCTTTTCTCATCCGGCTTGAGCATCGGCGTGGTTAGCGAAGATGTGAAGTTCCTGCAGCAGATTTTGAACTCCGACCCCGATACTCAAGTTTCTTCTTTCGGCGTCGGCTCTCCGGGTGAGGAGACGACTTATTTCGGCTCTCTTACCGGGCGCGCCGTTCAAAAATTCCAGGTGAAATACGGAATTGCCAAAGCCGGCGATCCCGGCTATGGATATGTGGGGCCAAAAACTCGCGCAAAGCTGGGAGTAATTTTTGGAGTCGCTCCCGCCCCGACTCCCACGCCCGCGCCTGCACCGACGCCAACTCCGGCTCCGACGCCGTCTTCAAGCGAAGTCCCATGGTTCCTGCAGCTGCAATCCGCTCCGAGAGCCCAATAATCCGAAATTGATTTTCAAAACCACCCCGCGAGCGGGGTGGTTTTACTAATATAATATGAAAGTTCTTGTAACCGGCGGAGCCGGGTTTATTGGATCGCATTTGGTTGATGCCTTAATAGAAAAAGGGCATGAAGTGCATATTATTGATAATTTAGAAACGGGGAAGCGCGAAAATATAAATCCGAAAGCCGTTTTTCACCAAGCTGATATAAAAAATTATAATGTGCTTCGCGCCGCGCAAAAAGCCGGAGTCAAAAAACTGATTTACTCCAGCTCATCCTCGGTGTATGGAAAAAACTCCACGCCTTTCCGCGAAGACATGAAGCCCGATCCGTTGAATCCGTACGCGGCCCAAAAACTCATGGGCGAGTTGTACTGCAGAAATTTTTCGGAGCTTTATGGCTTGCCGACCGTGATTTTAAGATATTTTAACGTTTACGGGCCGAGAGAAATTTTGACCGGGGCATACGCTACTGTTATCGGCATTTTCCGCCAGCAACTAAAAGAAGGGAAACCAATGACTATGGTGGCGGATGGGAATAAAAAAACGCGCGATTTCACACATGTTAAGGATGTTGTCTGCGCGAATATTTTAGCGATGGAATCCACAAAAGTAGGCAAGGCGGAGATAATAAATATCGGCACTGGCAAAAATTATACCGTAAAAGAGCTGGCAGATATGTTTGGCGGGCCGATTCAGATTATCCCCGCGCGTATCGGAGAGACGGCGGTTACTTTGGCTGATAATTCAAAAGCCCGCGAGATTTTAGGCTGGGAGCCAACCACTTCTCTTCCGGAGGGCATTGCGGGACTCAAAAAACTTCACGGCTTGGTATAAATGTCAACCGTCTCTTTGAGCATCTTATCAAACGAGAATTTTTGGGAGACGAGTTCGTGATTTTTCTGCCCCATTTGTTGGCGGAGCCCCCCGTCGTCTAAAAGTTTTTTTATGGCCCCGGCAAGCGCTTCAGGGTTTTTCGGCGGAACCAAAATGCCGGATTCGCCGTCTTTGATTATCCACGGGATTCCGCCGACTTTGGTCGCGACAACCGGAAGTCCGGCTTGCCCGGCTTCAATAAGCGTATACCCGAGCGCTTCGGTAACAGACGGCAAAACAAAAATATCAAAGGATTTAAAGTATTTGGCGGCATCCAGCACAAAGCCCAAAAGAAAAACTTTGTCTTGCAATTTTGTGTCAGAAATTTGAAGCCGGAGTTTTTCGCCGTCCTCACCTGACCCGAGTATTAAAAGCCGGAAATCATGGTCGGTCAGTTTGCCCGCGGCTTCAATTAAATAAACAACTCCTTTATTTTTAGTGAGTTCCGCGACGCATCCGACCCATAGGCCCGGAAACTCTTTGTTGCCTGAATTTGTTTTACTTAGAGCGCCAGTAAGCTCTTGTTTTGCTTCTTCTCTCGGCAGCAATTCTGCGGGCCGCAGGCCTTGCTCCGTGAAAAAAATTTTTTTTCTGGAGAACGGGAAATACATCGCTTGGCTGTGCATGGCTCTGGAGAGCGTAATAATTTTGTGGCAGAAGATAACCGTAATCCATTGCGCAAGGAAAATAATAAGCCGCGCGACGTAAGGCCTGTCTTCATTAAAGCCCCAGCCGTGGGCGGTGAAAACTATGAGTGGCCCGCTTCGCCCGTGAAGCGAGGCGAGCGAGTGACGAGTGACGAGTGACGAGATTCTTGCGGCTAATGCCCCGAGCCCGCCCGCCTTGCTGCTGTTTAAGTGAATGATGTCCGGGCGCTCGCTTTTGAAAATTTTCAAAAGAGCAAAAAGCGATAAAAATTCTTTTATGATGCTGATGTCGCGCTGCAAAAAAGGAATTGGTATGGTGCGGATGCCGGCTCGGTTCAACTTCTCCGTTAAAACGCCTTCTCCGCCGGCGGCGACTGCGATGTCAAACACTTCTTTATCCAGAGAGGTTGCGGTATCATAAACGTATCTTTGGGCCCCACCCCAGTTTGATTTGGTAATTACGTATAAAATTTTCGTCTTTTTATTTAAATCAGGCATGTATAATTGGAATGTCAAATCAAAGTTTCTTGTTCTGGTCCTGCTTTTTGGCGATTTGCTGTCTTTCGTCTTGGCCCTTTGGGCGTCCTTGACCGTCCGCTTTTTTTTTCTGCCGTACGGGAGTTATCTTTGGTCATATAGGGTTTTTTTGGAAGACCACTTATTGCCATTCAGCTTGATATTTTTGATGTGGATTTTGGTCTTGTATCTCGCTGGGTTTTACAGCACTCTTGTAATCGGCTATCGGCTTTCTCTGGCGCAGGCCTTGGTCAGGGTCCATGTTATAAACAGCGTGATAGCGGTTGTTTTCTTTTATATTTTCCTGCCGTATTTTTTTCTGGCGCCGAAAGCGAATTTAATCTTATACCTTATTTTTTCTTTCGCGCTTTTGTTTTTATGGAGAGCGTGGAATATGCCGTTTTTGAAAAACGCTTTCGGCGCCGCCACCCTTTATTTTATCGGGCCGGGTCCGGAGCTCCGGGAGCTCGTTATGGCTTTTTCGCACAATCCTTACTACAGCAATATAAGGGTGGTCGGCGCGAAGCGCGCCGAGGAAATAAAATCGGCATCTGACATAGATCTTTCCGCGCTGGAGCGCGCCGCCGCCGCAGGCGGATTCGCCGCCGTGGTTTCGCCGACTTCCATAGGAGCGCCCTATCAACATAACGAAGCGATTGTAAGAAAGTTTTACGAGCCGATATTTAAGGGCGTGCAGTTTTTCAGTTTTCAGAAATTTTATGAATCCGTTTTCCACAAGGTTCCGGCGTCTTTGGTTGACGAGGCGTGGCTTTTGGAAAATATATCCTCTCCCTCCCGCGCTATTTACGATTTTGCGAAGAGGTTCGTTGATATAATTATTTCATTGTCCGCCGGAATAATTTCTTTGATATTTTACCCGTTTATAATTTTGGCCATGAAACTGGACGACGGCGGGCCGGTTTTTTACGTGCCCGAACGCGTCGGACAGAACGGCAGAAAGTTCAGGCCCTTTAAATTTCGCACGATGAAAGTGGGGGCGCCCGTCAGCTGGTTTGAAAAGGGCGACCCGCGCGTCACGAAAATAGGCAGATTTTTGCGGAAGACGTCTTTGGACGAGCTGCCCCAGCTCTGGAACGTTTTTTTGGGCGACATAAGCTTGGTGGGCCCGCGGCCGGACGTGGCGGATTTCGCGCGGGAGCTTGAACAAAAAATTCCTTATTATAAAGTGCGCACGCTGGTTAAGCCGGGGCTTACCGGCTGGGCGCAGGTTTCCCAAAAAGTCAAAGGAGAGAACCCCAGCTCGATGGAGGAAACAAAGGAGCGCTTGACGTATGACCTTTACTACATCAAAAACAGGTCGTTTCTTCTGGACTTGGCGATAATTTTAAAAACACTGCACTTGGTCTTATCCAGAATCGGGTTTTTCAAATAAAATTATAACCATGAAAATTTTTATAACCGGAACGTCGGGATACATAGGCGGGATGCTCGCTGACCGCTTTGCTGAAAATCAGGAAGTTGAAAAAATAATCGCTTTGGATACGAATTCGGACTTGGCAACTCGGTTGCCAAGTGGCAACCGAGTTGCTTTGGTTCAGCATAATCTTGGCGACCCCGGCTGGGAAGAAAAGGTCTTGGCCGCAGGCAGGCCGGACGTTGTTATCCATTGCGCCTACGTTATCCGCGAGGGCTACGGTAAAAAAAGGGCCTGGCAGATAAAATCCAATATCACCGCGGCCGAGAAGGTTTTTGATTTTGTTTCAAAAAACAAGATACCGCGGCTTATACATTTTTCAACCGTCGCTTCTTACGGCGCGCTTCCCGGTAATTCCACGAACTATAAATTCAAAGAATCCGACCCTTTCCGCGAGGAAAAGTATCTTTACGGCGCGGATAAAAAAATAATTGAAGAAAAATTAAAAGCCGCGCTTCAGCCGTCTTCCGCGACGCAGGTTTTGGTAATCCGCCCGTGCGCCATCACGGGTCCCCGGGGGCAGTTTATGTTCAAGCGCTTCGGACTTCTGCGCGCGGTAAAATTTGGCCTCCCGGTTGTGCCGGTGACTGGGCCGGATTCCGCGAGGCAGTTTGTCCACGAAGACGATATCTGGGAGGCCGTCCGGTTTATGGCAGACGGAGAGGTGTCTTCAAAATACGAAGTTTTCAACGTTGCTCCGGCCGACTTCTTTTTGCTGAAAGATATGGCGAAAGAAATCAGCAAACTCTCAATAAGGGTGCCGATGTGGCTGGGGAAACTATGCTTCGGCGTTTTGTGGCATCTTTCGCGGGGGAGGATTCCAACGGTCCCGGCGGGCATCAATTCTTACACTTACCCGATTATCGTTGACGGCTCAAAAATCACAAACTATGGATTTAAGTACCAATACACCGGCCGCGAGGCGCTTAAAGCGGATAGGGGCTACTACAGCCGTTTTGTGGATAAATAACTTGACAAATATAATGGATTTGCTAGGATAGGGGCATGTGAGTGTTTCCGCCGATAAGGCGGGTACATGTCTATGTCTGCACAAAGCCCGCGATTTATCACGGGTTTTGTGTTTTTTAATGGCACTTTTCGCGCTTGAGGGGGCTACGGAGGGTTGTACTCCTTCTATGTCATTTATGTGAGTGCCGGCTCCGTAACCCCCCAAAGCGCAAAAGCCGATTATCCACATATTGATATTAGCACCGTATAAATTAATATTAAATTACGGATGGTCCCCAAAAAAATATTTTTTACGAAAGGAGTCGGCGCGCATAAAGAAAAACTGGCGTCTTTTGAGCTGGCTTTGCGGGATGCCGGCATTGCCCACTGCAATTTAATTTTGGTCTCCAGCATCTATCCTCCGGGAGTCAAAAAAATTTCCAAGGAAGAAGGGGTAAAATCAATCAGGCCGGGCGAAATTGTCTTTTGCGTCTACGACCGCGAGTCCACCAACGAACCCAACCGTCTCATCGCGGCTTCTGTGGGGCTGGCTATTCCGGCCGACCCAGAACAGCACGGCTATCTTTCAGAGCATCACGCTTACGGAGAGACCGAAGAAAAAGCCGGAGAATACGCCGAGGATTTGGCGGCGAGCATGTTGGCCACGATTTTGGGCATTGAGTTTAACTCGGATACCGCTTGGGATGAGAGAGAGCAGCTTTTTAAAATGTCCGGTAAGATTGTGCGCACGTCAAACGTCACCCAATCGGCTATCGGCAACAAAGACGGCCTTTGGACGACGGTCTTTGCGGCCGCGGTGTTCGTGGAAGATAACAATGATAACGCGCCGGAACAAAAAACAACATGAGAGTTTCGCTGAAAGGCACGAATATCCAGCTTTTGGAATCAACCCGGGAATATGTTGATAAAAAAATCGTGCGATCTGCGGAAAAACTGCTGGTTCACGATGGCGATGCCCTATCTTTGGAAATTGAAGTTGGTAAAACCACCCGCCACCACAAAACCGGGCCGTATTTCCGCGCCGAGGCGAATTTGTCCGTCGGCAAGACAATGCTCCGCGCCGAGGCCTTGGGCGAAACCTTAAACGAAGCCATTGATTTGGTTGAGGGGGAACTTACGCGCGAAATAAAAAAATTCAAGGAAAAAAAACGGACGATGCTTTTGAGAAGCGCGAGAAAAATAAAATTGTGACTATACTCAATTATTCACGATCGGACGAAAGTGAGTATATCGACTTTTCGGGTTTTTTTGTGTAAAATATGCATCATGTCATTTTTTGGGAAAATTTTTGGCGGCTCCAATGAAAGAGCCATAGACGAGCTTCGGCCGGTTGTTGAGGAAATAAACAATCTGGAAAAAGATTTTGAGAGGATATCGGACGAAGAATTAAAGAAAAAAACGGAGGAGTTCAGGAGACGGCTAGGAGAAATGGGGAGAGTTATTACTTCTTCGCTGGACGAGATTCTTCCCGAGGCGTTCGCAGCCGTCCGAGAGGCCGCAAAACGCACGCTCGGCCAGAGGCATTTTGACGTCCAGCTTATGGGCGGGATTGTGCTCCACAGAGGAGGAATTGCGGAGATGAAGACCGGAGAAGGGAAAACTTTGGTCGCGACTTTGCCGGCGTACTTAAATGCCATTTCCGGTCCGCCAGCCAGTGGAGGAGTGCATATTGTGACGGTCAACGATTATCTGTCGCGAAGAGACGCCGCTTGGATGGGGCAGATTTATAGCGCGCTCGGCCTTTCCGTCGGCGTTTTAAACCACGAGGCGAGTTATTTATACGACCCGGAACATAAAGAGCTTGATCAGGCCCGCGACACATTGGGCGCTTTCAAAGTCGTCCACGAATTTTTAAGGCCGTGCTCTCGGCGAGAGGCCTACGCCGCGGATATTACTTACGGCACGAACAACGAATATGGCTTTGATTATTTGCGGGATAACATGGTTTATTCCACGTCGCAAATGTCGCAAAGAGGGCAAAACTTCGCGATTGTTGACGAGGTTGACTCAATTTTAATTGACGAAGCGCGGACGCCGTTGATTATTTCCGCCCCCGATACGGAGTCGGCGGAACTTTATAAGGTTTTTTCAAAAATCGTCCCGCGGCTTAAAGAAAACGAGGATTATAATGTTGACGAGAAAATGAAAACGGCGCTTGTGACAGAATCCGGAATTGAAAAAGTGGAGCAGATGCTCGGGCTCAAAGACATCTACACCGAGCGAGGCATGAGATATGTGCATCATCTGGAGCAGGCGCTCCGCGCCCGCGCTCTCTTCCAGCGCGACAAAGATTATGTGGTGAAATCCGCCGAGCATGGCGGAGGGGAAGTAATCATTGTTGATGAATTTACCGGCCGCTTGATGCCCGGGCGCAGGTGGTCTGACGGGCTCCATCAGGCAATTGAGGCCAAAGAAGGCGCGCTTGTCCAGCAGGAATCCCGCACGCTTGCGACAATTACTTTCCAAAATTATTTCAGGATGTATAAAAAGCTGGCGGGTATGACGGGCACGGCGCAAACATCCGCCGAGGAATTTCATAAAGTATATAATTTGGATGTCACCGAAATCCCGACGAATAAGCCAATGGTGCGGCGCGATCTGTCGGACAAGGTTTTCCAGACGGAGAAAGGCAAATTTCAGGCGCTGGTAAAAGAAATAAAAACCAGAACCCAAAAAGGCCAGCCGGTTTTGGTTGGCACGGTTTCTATTGAAAAAAACGAGAAAATTTCAGCGCTCCTCTTGCGCGAAGGCGTAAAACACAAAGTGCTGAACGCTAAAAATCACGAGGAGGAAGGAGCGGTTATCGCGCAGGCGGGGAGATTCGGCTCGGTGACAGTCGCGACCAACATGGCCGGCCGGGGAGTGGACATAATTTTCGGGGGCAATCCGCCGGATGCCGCAGAGGCGGGGCGGGTTCGCGAAGCCGGAGGGCTTTTAGTTATCGGCACGGAGCGGCACGAAGCACGGCGCATAGACGACCAGCTCCGGGGGAGAGCCGGAAGGCAGGGCGACCCGGGCGAGACGCAGTTTTTTGTTTCTTTGGAGGACGACCTTATGCGGATTTTCGCGCCGGAGAGGGTGAAAAATTTAATGGGCAAACTAGGCATTCCGGAAGATGAGCCGGTGGAAAACAAAATGGTCTCAAACGCCATAGAATCCGCGCAGGGCAAAATTGAGGGATTTAATTTTGACACCAGAAAGCATGTTTTGGAATACGACGACGTGATGAACAAACAAAGGACGGCGGTTTATTCGCGAAGAAAAAAACTGCTTTTCGCGACACCCGAAGAAATAGAAGCGGAGGCGCTTGGTTTGCTGAAAGGAGTGGCAAACAAAATAATTTTAGTACATACTGCCGGTTCGCCGGATGAATGGAATAAAAAAGAGATTTTTGAAAACTTCGTGAGTTTGGGAATGGGGATAACCCACTCCCCGGAGGGTTTCGTCTTTCGCGAGCGAGTTGAGAAAATGGAAAGCAGAGAAGAGCTGGCCGAGCTCGCGGAGAAAGAGATTGAAGCGACATTCGCCAAGAAAAAAGAGGAGGTCGCCGGATTTACCGATGCGCTTCGTATGGTTATGCTTCAGGCGATTGACGCGCTGTGGACGGAGCATCTGGAAGCGATGGAATATATGCGCTCCAGCGTGCAACTTCGCGTTTATGGCCAAAGGGTTGCTTTGGTAGAATACAAAAACGAAGGCGCTAAGATGTTCCAGCAATTGGAAGTGCACATCAACGCCTACATCGCCAATTTAATTTTCAAAATCGGCCCCGCGCTGGACCAAAGTACCCCGCCTACGCCAAGAGCTTCGGCGGGTCCTCAATTTGGCAACAGCGCCAAAGGCGCTGGCCAAATTGGGAGAAACGACCTCTGCCCCTGCGGTTCAGGTAAGAAGTATAAAAGGTGTCATGGGAGATAAAAAAACCGCTCTAGGTTGGCCTAGGCGGCCGGCGGCAAGATTTGGGGCTTGATTTCTTCTTCTAATGCTAGCAAAGATTTGATATAATGTCAATAATTATGCCGCAAGAAAATCAATATCTTCATGAAGTGGCGATTACGGCTATTGTTGTCAAAGGTGGAAAATATCTGATTACCAAGCGCTCTCCGAACAAAAAGCGCTGGCCGAACTTATGGACGGTCCCGGGCGGAAGGTTGGAAACGAGCGACTATTTGGCTATGCCCAAAGACACGGAACATTATTGGTACAATGTTTTGGAGCGCACTCTGCAGAGAGAAGTAAAAGAAGAAGTAGGAATTGAAATAGATAATATTGAATACGTAACAAGCTTGGCCACTGTGCACGCGGACGGCAGCCCGTCGCTGGTTATTTCCTGCATGGCGGATTGGAAATCCGGCGAGGTTAATCTTCAGGAAGAAGAATGCAATGAATTTACGTGGGTAAGTTTGGAGGAAGCGAAAAATTACAAGTTGATTGACGGAATTTTGGACGAGCTCGCGATGGCTGAAAACCGGCGAAAAGGCAAAAAATCGGAATGGCAGAGGTTTGATAAATAAAAAGTATCATGAAAAAGAAAAAACTTTTATTTATTTGGGATTTTCACGGAGTTTTGGAGAAAGACAACGAATATGCTGTTCAGCGTATTTGCAGGCAGGTTGTAAAAGAGTTTGGTTTTAACACAAAAGTTTATTTAGAAGATGTCCGCCGCTGGTACGGACTTAAATGGATTGAATATTTTTTTAATTTAACTGAAGAACAGGACAGGAGAAAATTGAGGAAAATGGTGAAACGGGCGCGAGAGGTCAGCCAAAAAATCGTGCACAAATATTTAAAACCTATGAATCACGCGGATTACGTTTTAAGCCAGATAAAAAAATCAGGCGGCGTAAATGTTATTGTTTCCAATGCTAGACAAGATAGAATTGAGGATTTTGTGAAAATTGTGGGCTTACAAAAATATTTGTACAAGGTGATCGGCATAGATGGGCATACGAGGTTTAAATTCAGCACGCCCATGGAAAAAGCCAATGCGATTAGCAGATTGTCGGCCGGCAAAAATTATGCTAGAAAAATTATTATTGGCGATTCCGAAAGCGATATTCTAGCCGGTAAAATGGTTGGAGCAAAAACTTACCTGTTTGTAAAAAAAATGAACAGCAAAAAAGTCAGCGATATCAAGGCGGATAAGACAATTGACGATTTACGCAAAATCCTCCCAGAAATCCATACGGCGTAACCAAATATAAAAAATAAAAATATGGAAAATCAAAACCAATATCTTCATGAAGTTGCGATTACGGCTATCGTCGTGAAAGGCGGGAAATACTACGGAATTTTGGACGAGCTCGCGATGGCCGATGACCTGCGCCGCGGCAAGAAAACCGAATGGCGGAGATTTGAATAAAAAACCGGCTTGAGCTATGCTGAACGGAGCATTATGCGGAATTTTTTTAAAAAAATCGCAAAGAAAAAGCTTTGGGCTGGTATTGCCGCGCTCGCACTGATGATTGCGGGCTATTTTAGCTACCAGTATTTCTTTGGAAAAGATGAAGCCGTTCGTTATCTGACCGCTGAAGTTCGCCGCGGGACGCTTGAGGTCTCCGTAAACGGCTCCGGGCAGGTTTCTGCCTCCAATCAGCTGGGTGTGAAATCAAAAGTTTCGGGAGATGCGGTTTATGTCGCGCCGGTTGAGGGGAGAGAAGTCGGCGCCGGCGCGCTGATTGTGCAGCTTGACGCGAGAGACGCTCAAAAAGCTGTGCGGGACGCCGAGGTGAACTTGGAAAGCGCCAAGCTCGCCCTTGAAAAATTGCGAGGCCCTGCAGAGAGCGATATTCCGCGCAATAAAAGGAACGCCCAAGACGACCTGAAAAGGGCCTATGATGACGGCTTTACCGCCGTGTCTAACGCTTTTTTGGATTTGCCCGCGGCGATAACCGGACTTAAAGACCTCCTTTTCGGAATAAATTTTTCGGGCGGCCAGAGCAATATGAATTATTACGCCGACGCGGTAAAAAATTACGACACGCGCTCGCTGGATTACAGAGATTCCGCCAACACGAACTATCAAAAAGCCAGAGCATACTACGATAAAAATTTTGATGATTACCGCATGACCGGCCGCGAAGCGGAACGTGCGGAGATTGAGGCGTTGATAGATGAAACTTACGGAACGGCGATTAGTTTGTCGGATGCCGTAAAATCCGCCAACAACCTCATTCAATTTTACAAGGACCGGCTTACTGAAAGGGACTTAAAGCCCAATTCTTTGGCGGACACGCATCTTGCGCAACTGGACGCCTACACCGATAAAACCAATACCCACATAGCGGCGCTGCTTAACATGAAAAATCAGATAAAGAATTATAAAGACGCCGTGTCAAACGCGGATTTGGACGTAAAAACACAGGAACTTGCGGTCAGACAGCGCGAAAACGGCTTGCTGGACGCTAAAGAAAAACTGGCCGATTACTATATCCGCGCGCCGTTTGCTGGGGTTGTGGCCGAAATTAATGTTAAAAAAGGCGATGCCGTTTCGCCTTCGCTCGTTGCTGCCACTTTGATTACCCGTCAGAAAATCGCGGAGATTTCTTTGAATGAAGTTGATGCAGCTGGCGTCAAAATTGGGAACAAGGCGTTTTTAACTTTTGACGCCCTGCCTGATGTTAAAATCTCCGGAGAGGTTGCTGAAGTTGATACGCTGGGGGCGATAAATCAAGGGGTTGTTACATACGGCGTTAAAGTTATTTTTGAAACTGACGATGAGCGCGTAAAAACCGGCATGAGCGCGAGCGCCGATATTGTCGTAAACACCAAAGCAGCCGCGCTTTTGGCGCCGAATTCCGCGGTCAAATCCAGCGGAAGCCAAAAATACATTGAGGTTTTGTCCGATGGCGAACCGCGGAGAATTAATGTGGAAACTGGCTTGGCCAGCGAGGAGCTGACTGAAATTTTAAGCGGCGTTAATGAAGGAGACGAGATAATAACGAGAACAATAAGCCCGGCAAATCAAACACAGCAGGCCCCGAGCATCTTCGGTCCGCCCGGAGGCGCGCGGCGTTGAAATCCATGATTGAAATCAGAAACATCACTAAAACATACAAAACCGGAGAGGTTGAATTCCGGGCCCTTTCCGGAGTGAGCTTTAAAGTTGAAGATGGAGAGTTTGTGGCAATCGCAGGCCCATCCGGCTCCGGCAAATCAACTCTCATGCACATTATCGGTTGCTTGGACACTCCCACCAGCGGCGAATATTTTCTTGACGGGCGCGACGTCTCCGCTCTTTCCGACAACGACCTCGCCGACATCAGAAAGAACCAAATCGGCTTCGTTTTTCAGGCGTTCAATCTTCTGCCGCGCACGACCGCGCTGCGGAACGCCGCCCTGCCCTTAGTTTACGCCGGAGTCGGAAAAGAAGAGAGGGATGCGCGCGCCGCGGGAGCCCTCAAAACGGTGGATTTGGACGAGCGTCATTTCCGGCATTTGCCCAGCCAGCTTTCCGGAGGGCAGATTCAGCGCGTGGCCATCGCCCGGGCGCTGGTCAACAACCCATCGCTCATTTTGGCAGACGAGCCGACGGGAAATCTGGACACAAAAACCGGAGACCTTATCATTCACGCTTTTAAAAAATTGAACGAAGAAGAAAAACGCACGATTATTTTAATCACGCACGAGCGCGACATCGCGAAACATGCCAGAAGAATAATCAATATTCGCGATGGCTTAATTGTAAGCGACGAGATAATGCTATGACTATTTTGGACACTCTGGAAGAAACTTACACGGCCGTTTCCGCTAACAAGGCGCGGTCGGGGCTTACAATTTTAGGGATTATTATCGGTATCGCGTCGGTAATCGCCATGATTTCCATTGGTGAGGGCGCGCGCAGTTCAATTGAGGCAAGCATTGAAGGGCTTGGTTCAAACCTGCTTACTATTCTCCCCGGCGTAGTGCAGCCGGGCAGAGGCATTGTCTCCTCCGGGCGCGGTTCGGCGCAGACGCTCACAGACGACGATTTGGAGGTTCTTGAGCGCATTGACGGCATTGAGGTGATTTCGCCGGAGGTCTCAAGGCGATTCCAAATCTCTGCGGCTTCCGGGAACAACACCAACACAACGGTAACCGGAATTTTGCCGGCGTATCTTTTCGTCCGCAATCTTTCTTTGGCGGACGGCGTTTTTATTTCGGATAGCAACGTCCGCGGCTTGGGCCGAACGGCTGTTTTGGGTGCGACCGTGGCCAAAGATCTTTTCGGCGGCGAAAATCCGCTGGGAAAATCAATCAGAATAAATAACGCGTCATTCCGCGTCATCGGGGTGCTCAACCAAAAGGGCGGTTTTGGTTTTTCCGGCCCCGATGATATGGTGCTGATTCCGCTCTCAACCATGCAAAAAGTTGTCTCGGGGGTTGATTATCTTACCGGCATATCCATCAGCGTTAAGGACAAAAATCGGATGACCGAAGTGCGCCTTGCAGCAGCTGACGCGCTGCTTCGGGAACACCGCGTTTCCGAGCCGGACTTCTCAATAATTTCACAGGAAGATATTTTAGGCACGCTGACGCAAGTGGTGGACACTTTCACTATTTTTCTGGCTTCCATCGCCGGCATTTCTCTGGTTGTCGGAGGAATAGGCATTATGAACATGATGCTCACGACCGTGACCGAGCGCACGCGCGAGATAGGGATTCGCAAGGCAATCGGCGCAAAAAGACGGGATATTACTTTTCAGTTTCTCGCGGAAGCCATTATGCTCACCTTTCTCGGAGGTTTTTTCGGCATAGTTCTTGGCTGGTTGATTTCTCTGGGGGTTTCGCAATTTGCCGGCATCGCCACGTCTGTTTCCATTCAGGCGATTTTGCTGGCTTTCGGGGTTTCGGCGGCCATCGGGATTATTTTCGGATATTATCCCGCCCGCCGCGCCGCCTCGCTTAATCCGATAGAGGCCTTAAGGTATGAATAAGGGTTTTCCACAGACGCACTCTTTTGTTTTTTAAAGATATGCTATAATTAAAGAACTGCTCAAAATATGGCTAAATCGCACTTAAAACGCGCTTTGATAACCGGAGCTATGCTAGTAGCGCCGATTTTGGTTTTGGCGGAGGAGGATGTAAATACCCGCGGCAACTTGCGCGCTGAACGCCAAAATATAAGACAGGAAGCCCAGCAGAAGCGGCAGGCGGTTATGCTTGAGGCGAAAAACAAACGCGAGGCGTTCAAAGCGGAAGCGCAAAAACGGGTTGACGCGCTTAAAAAAAGAGTGGGCGAGGAGCGGGCAAAGAGAATAGAGCAATTCTTTAACCAAATGGTTAGAAAATTTGAAAATGCCATTGATCGTCTAAACGGCTTGGCCGACCGCATTGAATCGCGCTTGAATAAATCGGAAGAGGCGGGCAATGATGTTTCCAAAATAAAAGACCAGCTGAAATCCGCGCGGGATAAAATCTCCGCTGCGGAAACGGCGTTAAACGAAGCCAAAGCTAAGTTCAAAGAGATGGCTAACAGTCAAAATCCTAAAGAAGCGTTTAGGCAAGTAAAGGCGCTGGTGCAGGGCGTGGCGCAAAAAATAAAAGACGCGCACCGCGCGTTGGTTGACGTTGTAAAATCAATTAAAGGGTTGCGGCTTGGTAGCGAAGCCACTTCAACTTCGTCAAGATAATTTTAAAAACATGGAAGAAAACAGGCATTTAGGATGGTGGGTAGCGGGAATCATAGCGGTTTTAGTCGTTGCGGCGTTTTTGTTTTACTATCTAAGATATACTCCTGTGGGAACTGGCGATTACGGAGTTTTGCCGCCGTCGGACGCGACTCAATCAATAGAGGCGGACCTCAACGCCACTGATTTGAACAATCTGGACGCCGAGCTTTCGGACATAGACAAAGAACTGGCGCAGTAAAAATAATTTTTTGGGTAAACAAAAAAGGGGCTCACGGGCCCCTTTTGGATGGCATTCTTGTTGTTTATTTCACCACATCGCTCCAGTTGAAGCTAAATATGGCTCCTGCGCCAACGACGAATTCTGTTTTCCGGCCATCGCGCACCCTGGTCAGGGGCGTCGATGCTTTCAACATCGGTAGCTGAACTGTTAAATTCTTGTTCAGCTTCCAGGAAAAGTCGGCTTTGTACTGACCGATCACGGCCGAATCATTTCCGAAAGCGCCGTTATCATACTTGAGCGCGGGCTCGTGGTTGAAGTCCAGGAATTCCAGCAAATGCCACGTGTGCGCCAAGCCGGTGGCGAAGATCGCGCCGTGTTGCGGGATGTTGCCGGAAGCCGGCCAGTAAAGCTCCAGTTTTCCGTAGGGCGTAAGCGTGTGCTTGCCGACGATAAATTGGCGTTTCAGCTTCACGAACGGCTGGAAAACATCGCTAAAACCTCTCGGCCAAATGGCAAAATAGGCAATACCGATTTCGGCCCAGTCGTTGTCATACCAGCCGGTGAAGTCCACTTCTTTGCCGAAGCCATTCTTGCCATCCAAGGAGTAAGACCCCCAGATGTCCCCGCAAAACCCGCGGTAGCAAACCGTTGTACCGCTCTGATGAACCGGTTTGTCGTAGAAAATCCCGCCATTGCCCCCAAGATATTTCCCGTACACCAGTGAATACACGGAAATCGAAGGGCTCTCGGCGCGAGCTTGCGCACTTGCGAAAAGCAGACACATTGTCAAAATAACCAAAATTTTCTTCATTCTTCACCTCCTGATGCGAAGCTAGCATAATTTTAGATGTTTGTCAAGCACTATTAAAATTAAACGAATTTAGTTTAAAATATACCCAATGCGAAGTTTTACTATGGAGAACGCTAAAAAAGAGAGTTTGGAGAAGCGCAAGAAAAGAGCGGCTGAGATTTTACGAAGATTAAAAAAGGCGTATCCCAAAGCGAAAATCGCGCTTAAATACGGAAACAATATCCAGCTTTTGGTTGCGGTTATTTTATCTGCTCAATGCACCGATAAGAAAGTAAATGAAGTTACGGAAAAGTTATTTAAAAAATATAAAACGGTAGATGATTTTGCCAGCGCGAATTTGAAAATTTTTGAGCAAGAGATAAAATCAACAGGATTTTACAGGGCAAAGGCAAAAAGCATTATTACTTCAGCGAAAATAATTAAAAAAGATTTTGGCGGCCGTTTGCCGCGGACGATGGCAGATATGCTGAAATTGCGAGGGGTGGCGAGAAAAACCGCAAACATCGTCTTGGGCAACGCCTACGGCGTTGTTGAGGGGATCGGGGTAGACACACATGTCAGGCAGTTTGCCAACTACTGCGCTTTATCGTTTGAGCATGACCCAAAAAAAATTGAGCAGGATTTGATGCGACTTTTTCCCAAAAAAGATTGGTTCGGGTTAACTTACAAAATAATTGATTTTAATCGAGAAATGAGAAGCCGACAAAACCGCGAGAAAGCCAAATCCAAAATTCATTTACAAGATATTTGCCCGACTTCCCCGGTTTAATATTCTGTGCTAGTTTGTAGGCAGATTTAAATAAAAGGAGAACCGAAATGCAAACTGCGGTTTATTCTAACGGCGTGTGGCAAGAAAGCTGTTCTCGCGAAGCTGACCTCGGCCTCCACCGGAATGAGGGCGGAGTTGAAGTTTTGGTGGCGAAGGGGGATGTGCCGTTTCATTGGTACGACCACCATTCTAGATTGCGCGGGTCGTGCGGATATTACGGCATTTCTTTAGAGAAGCTGCTGCCCGGGCAGAAGATTCTTGAGCAGATTAAGCTGATGCTTAGCAGAGAGGGCTGCGAACGCGGACAGATCCATGTTTTGGTGACCAGCGGAGATTCCGAAGACCTTAAAACGCCGTCTAGCTCGCCTCGGCTTTCTTTGAATATTTGGCCGTTTTTTCAGGGGAATCCGCCGCCGCTTAGCGTGATGCCTGTTAATGAAAGGCGGATTGTGCCGCGGCACAAGCTAACTTTTCATTATGGTAATGTCGGTCCTAATTTGAAAAAGGCCAAAGAGGCAGGTTTTGACAGCTTTCTTTACTCCGATGAGAAAGACGGGCTCTTGGAGGGTCCGTACGAAAATCTGTTTTTTGTAAACGATGCTGGCGAGCTTATAACCCCGGCTTTCGGCGCGCTCCCAGGCGTAACAAGACGAATATTGCTCAATTTGGCTCAAAAAAGCGGGCTTAGAGTCCTTGAGCAGCCGGTACGCCTCTGGCATCTGCGACGCATGAAAGAGGCATTCTTTAGCTCCACCACCAAGGGCGCCGCTGCCATCTCCAAAGTCGGCGAGTACGAGCACTTTGAGGTTGGGGAGAGAACTCTGACCGCCCAGCTCAAGAAACTCTTTTTTGAATATCAGGAGCGCTACTACAGCGAACGCGGAGCTTAACAAGCCCGCGTTTTTTCTTTATTATTCTCTTATGCCCAAACTTTTTATCGTAGCCACGCCCATCGGGAATTTAAAAGATATCACTTTTCAAGCAGTTGATGTTTTAAAATCTGTTGACGCCATTTTGGCCGAAGATACGAGGGTAACCAGAAAACTTCTGGCGCACCTCGATATTCCCGGGCAAACAATTTCTTTCCGGGAGCATTCATCTCCGAAAATTTTAGAAAAGATTCTGAATTTAATAAAAGAAGATAAAAATTTGGCGTTGGTTACCGACGCCGGGACCCCGGGGATTTCAGACCCGGGGCTGCGCCTGATAAACGCGGCGAAAAATATTGCTGATATTGTCCCAATACCCGGTCCCTCGGCGCTTTCGGCCATAATTTCGGTGAGCGACATTAATCTTTCGGAGTTTTGTTTTTTTGGCTTCCCGCCGCGCAAAAAGGGCCGGCGGGCGTTTTTTGCGCGAGTTGCCAACATGAATACGCCGGCGATTCTTTTTGAGTCGCCCCACCGCGTCCAAAAAACTCTGCGAGAACTGGAGTTGGCTTGCGGCGACAGATACGCAAATATCGGCAGGGAGCTCACCAAAATTCATGAAGAGATTTTCAGGGGAAAATTATCCGAAGCCAAAAAGCATTTCACGGGTGAACGCCAAAGAGGGGAATTTACTATGATTATTGATACAAAATAATGCACAGGTTTTATCTGCCGCAGGAATTAAATAAAGAAATTTTGGTGGTGAGGGACCGCTCGGTAATCCACCAGATTAAAGACGTTTTAAAAATTCGCAAAGGAGAGCAGGCCGCGTTTTTCAGCGGCGCGCCGGAGGATCTCGGCTTTGATTTTGTCTTTGAGCTCAAAAATATTGAGGCCGGCTCCGCCGCCTTTATGCTTAGGGGAAAACTTGAAAACACAAGAGAGCCCTCAAAAAAATTGATTTTATACCAGTCGCTTATCAAAAAAGACAAATTTGAATTGGTTTTAGAGAAAGCCGTTGAGGTCGGGGTTTCGGAGATTGTGCCGGTAATATCTGCAAGATCAGAAAAGAAAAGCTTAAATACGGAGCGGTGCGCAGCGATTTTAAAAGAAGCCTCGGAGCAATCGGGGCGAGCGATAATTCCAAAACTGCATAAGGTTTTGTCTTTTGAGCGGGCGGTAAGCCAGGCGCAGGCTTCGGGAGCCAGAACCTATTTCATCTCAACTTCTGAAAAAGAAAATATGATTAGGGGCGCCGGAGACAGGCAGATAAACCTTTTTGTGGGCCCCGAGGGCGGCTGGGAGGAGCAGGAAATTTTCGCCGCAGGGCGCGCAAATTTTGAAATTATCTCTCTAGGACGTTTGACGTTCCGTTCCGAAACCGCCGCCGTGGTTGCGGCATACACTTTACTTTGGGGATAAAATAAAAAAGCTATACTATGCATATTGATCTAAAGAGCATCCTATTTCCACCTCGGTTTTAAAAGCGGTTCTTGCTACGGCCGTTGTTGGGGGAGTTTTAACTACTGCATTTATTGCGCCTGGGCTGGTTGCTATGGCTGGAAAAAACATAGCAGTCAAGCGCAAAGAAAAACGCGAAAGATATCAACAAATGTGGGCAAGGTTTCATGATTTAAGAAAACGCAAAAACCTTGAATATATTGGAGAAAACAAGGACGGCGAATTGATTTACAAATTTAGCGACACTGGGCGGACTATCGCCAAAAAATTTCTAGTAGAGACTTTGGCAATTGAATATCCCAAGAAATGGGATTGCAAATGGCGCATTATTACATTCGATATTCCTGAAAAATATAAAAAAGCTCGTAAGGCGTTTCAGCAAAAATTAAAAGAGCTTGGTTGCTATCCAGTCCAAAAAAGCGTCTGGATCCACCCATTTCCCTGCGAAGCGGAGATCGGTTTTCTAAAAGATATCATGGCTATTCAGCCATTTGTTGAAATATATTTAACAAAGGAGATGCCTAACGGAAAAGCTTTGTACTATTTCCGTGATTTGATAAAAAAATATATATAAATATTTACACTGCGTTATACTATGTATATTAACCTATCGTCCGTAATACGTAGTATGAAGATTTGTATGGGATTGTAGAATTGTTGGGGAAAAATAAAAAAGCGGGTATTGGGACTTGCCACATTTTACGTGGTTATCCCTCACCGCTTTTAAAAGATTAGCTTGGTATTTATTACGTAAAAAACCGAATTGCATCTGCCTCGTTCTCGAATAGATAGCCACAAAGGAAGCAGCACCCATCTTCTTCGTCATCTCCGTAGGTTACGAAGAATTTTTCAGTAGCTCGGTCGGCCTCCTTCATATTAAAGCTAATGCTAATGCTTGGAGTAGAACCGCCGTCAAATGTTAGTTCCATCACCATTGCTCTGAAGAAGAGTTTGTGCTCCCCTTTCTTCCCACTATGCATAGGACACATACACGAGCTGAGGCGCAAAGTGATTCCCTTTTCTGTTACGTTTGTTATTTGCCCCACACCGAAGGTCTTTCTTTTGAAGCCGAAGTACATCGACTTTAGTGCAGCTATAACTTTTCCGGCGCCACATATCTTAAACTGATTCATGGAAACCCCCTTTCTATCTTTTGATATGCTAGAATATCTACTAAAATTTGTCAATATTGCGTGATTTCGGTGGTTGGCTAGAATACTCTTAAGCCGTAGAAGTGAGGCGGGGATACCGTAAGACCTACAGAGGCGAGATGAGCGGCTTTTGGGCCGCTAAAATTGTTTTATGATTACACGAAAACAAAAAGAAGAGGCGGTTAAAAAGATCAAAGACAAATTGGGCGCGTCCGGCTTTGTCGCGTTTTTGAATTTTCATGGCTTGAGCGTTGCCAAAGGAATGGAACTTAGGCGGGCGTTGAAAAAAGCCGGCGCTGATTATTTGGTTTCCAAAAAAACACTTTTTGGAGTCGCGGCAAAGGAAGCGGGATTGGAAGTGAGCCGTGAGAAGTTGGAAGGCGAGATTGGGGCGGTTTTCGCGAAAGGCGAGGACGAAGCGCTGGCGTCTTCAAAAGAAATCGCGGTTTTTGCCAGAAAAAATAAGGATATGCTGAAAATTATCGGGGGGTTTTGGCAAAAAGCATGGATTAGCGCTGACGAAATCAAAAGATTGGCGGCGATACCGCCGCGCGAGGTTTTGCTTACCCAGCTAGCGTTTGTGCTGGCGCAGCCGATGGCAAGTTTTGCCAGAGTTTTAAACAAAATCGCTGAAAAACAAAAATAAACGGTCGATTAGTATATTAGTAAAAGTTAGTAATTAGTAATATGGCAGATTTAGAAAAAATAGTGGAAGAAGTTTCAAAGCTTTCGGCGCTTGAGCTTTCAGATTTGGTCAAAAAAATTGAAGAGAAATTTGGGGTTAGTGCGGCCCCGACGCTTGCGGTCGGGGCTCCGACTCCGGAGGACGTCGGAGCTAAGGATGAGCAAACAACTTTCAGCGTGGAGTTGAAATCGGCCGGAGGCACGAAGATTGCGGTAATCAAGGTTTTGAGGGAAGCTTTGGGTATGGGTTTGGCCGACGCTAAAGGAGTTGCCGATTCCGCCCCCAAAGTGGTAAAAGAAAGTATGGACAAAGCCGCAGCCGAGGAGCTTAAGGCCAAGCTTGAGGCCGCCGGCGCGACAGTGGAACTGAAATAATCCAAATGCAGATTTTAGAAAAACTTTTTGGGGGCGGGGCGAGAGTCAAACTCTTAAGGTTTTTCCTGCTTTCTCCGGAAAAAGTTTTTGAATCGAAAGAAGCGGCAAAGATTTTGCGCGTATCTTCAAGCGCGGCCTCAAAAGAAACCAGGTTTTTGCTCTCGGTCGGCTTTTTAAAAAGGGCGAGCCGTACGGACGCTTTCATTAAACCCCGACGTAAAGTCGGGGTCCCGACCAAAGCGTCGGGAAAATCTTATAAAATCATGAAAAAACGCGTGAAAGGCGTCCAGCTTTCGCAAACCTTCCCTTACCTTTCGGCTTTGAGAAATCTGTTGGTTGACGCTTCGCCTGCGTCTCGCGAGAAGATGCTTAGATTTTTCAAAAACAAGGGCAAAATCAAACTCTTGGTTTTAGGCGGCGTTTTCAGCAACGATTTCGCGGCGGATGCTTTGGACTCCTCCGGCCGGCTGGATCTTTTGATAGCCGGCGAATTAAAACGCGGGGCGGCGGAGCGGTTTATCAAAAAAGTTGAGGCGGATGTAGGCAAGGAGCTGAATTGGACTTTGATGAGCGCTCCGGAATTTGAGCGTCGGCTTGCCATGCACGACAAGCTTCTGCGCGACCTCTTTGACTACCAGCACGAATTTTTGATAAATAAATTGGGGATAGAATAGGTGGCGCATAGCCCCGACGTTTCATTTTTAATACGATAATTGTAGTCGGGGTCCCGACCAAAGCGTCGGGACTCAGCGGCAAAACGTTTTATGGCGTATGTATATATATTAAAAAGTTTGAGAGATGGCAGGTTTTATATTGGTAGCACTATCAACTTAATACAACGACTAAAACACCATGCTGGAGGTTTTACACCAAGCACAAAAAGATTGGGGAAGATTGAGTTGGTATTATCTCAAGAATATTCTACACTAAGTGAAGCTAGAAAAATTGAGGTCAGAATAAAAAAGTTAAAACGCAAAGATTTTATTGAAAAAATGATAAAAGACGGCTTTATTAAATTGCGCCCTTAGCTCAGTGGTAGAGCATTCCGTTCACATCGGAAAGGCCGTAGGTCCGATCCCTACAGGGCGCACTATGATTGTGCTATGATTTTTACATGGCAGAACAAACTCCGAAGCTGGAAAATAAAAAGATTTATTTTGGTGAAAAAAATCTTAAAGCTGATGAAGTGATTCGTCAGCAAGGTTGGGCTTATGCCGGAGACCAATTGAAGGGCGAAACAATAACACGCTTTGAGAAGCCAGATAGTTTACAGGCGGTAGAGATAGAGTCCCTGATAGCAGGAAGCGATGTGCATAATTATTTGGTTTGGGATGAGAATCTAGCTCATGTGGAAATAGTGAAATTAGCTACGCCGGAAGGTAAAAAACGATGGCAGGAATTAAACGATTTAGGATATACAATAATAGATTCAAATATAGGCCGAACAGTTTTTGTGAAAAGCAAAATAAAAATGAATTAATCTAAATGCGCCGAGTTGCGCATAGCCCCGACGTTTCATTTTGAATATCAATAATTGTAGTCTGGGTCCCGACCAAAACGTCGGGATTTAGCGGTAAAACGCTCCGTTCACATCGGAGAGACTCTAGGTTCGACTCCTAGTGCGCCCAAAATTAAGCTTATTTTTATCCACACCCTGCGCCAATCCGCCAGCTGGCGGAGGGTTGTTTTATGTTAAAATGAAGCTATAAAGCCAAATACGGCTCAAATAAGCATATGGTCGATACAAACGCTTATTGACCGTCAACGAGGGCTTCTCGAGGGCTCTGGTTGCAATTATTAGAAACCCCGACGCCTTAGGGTCGGGGCTCCGACCGAAGCGTCGGAGTTAAATAATTAAATTATTATGTTAGTACAAACATGGGGCGATGTCCTTGTGCTGTCTTTCCAAGAACTTTGGGGAGGCGTTGTGGCCTTTGTTCCGAAATTGGTTGTGGCCATCATAGTGTTCATTATCGGCTGGGTTATCGCCGTAGCTCTGGGTAAGATAGTTGAGCAAATTGCCCGCGCCATAAAAGTTGATACGGCTCTAAAGAGCGTCGGGGCGGACGAGGTTGTTTCCCGCGCCGGCATGCGGCTTGACTCCGGAGCGTTTTTGGGCGGCTTGGTGAGGTGGTTTGTAATATTGGTGTTCGTGTTGGCCGCCGTTGACGTGCTGGGCCTTTCGCAGGTGACTGAATTTTTGCGTTCCGTCGTGCTTGCTTACATTCCGCAAGTCATTGTGGCCGCGTTAATCTTGGTTGCGGCTGCGCTTTTGGCTGAAACTGTCAGCAATGTTGTTGAGGGCAGCGCGCGCGCGGCTCATTTGCCTTCGGCCCGGCTTTTGGGCGGGGTTGCCAAATGGGCCATCTGGATTTTCGCGATTCTGGCGGCGCTTTACCAATTGGGCATCGCCGGCCCGTTTGTTCAGACGCTGTTTACGGCGGTTGTGGCTATGCTTGCTTTGGCCGGGGGCTTGGCTTTCGGTTTGGGAGGCAAGGAGGCCGCGGCTCGCTACATAGACAAGCTTCGCTCGGACATTTCTAACAATCGTTAAGCGCCGATTATCCACAAGCCCCCCGCGTTGCGGGGGGCTTGACTTGTTTTTCGGGGCGATTATAATGGGCTTACACAATCTATGAACAGTATTTTTAATCTATCAGGAATAACAAGCGGGTGATTCTCGTTTTTTGCGCGTTTCCCCGCTCCTGATGAGCGGATTTTTTGTTTATAGAGAGTGCGCACTTTGACAAGATAGTGAAATTTGTAAGCGCATTTTCTAACAAGACGGCCCCGATCTTGCATCGGGGCAGGTTACACCCCCGCTTAGCGGGGGTAAAAGGGCGTATGGCGGATGGCTCGAGATAAAATGGGCGACGAAGGGCGTGGCGTGACTGCGTTAAGCTTGGGGGAGGTGTCTAGCAACCTTTGATCCCAAGATTTCCGAATGGGGAAACCCGTTCCGACGATAAGTCGGAACGCCCCGACTGAAACGTCGGGGCGCGAACCCGCTGAAGTAAAACATTTCAGTAAGCGGAGGAAAAGAGAATAATAATTTATTCCCCCAGTAGCGGCGAGCGAAAAGGGAAGAGCCCAGATCTTTTCTAGTTTTCTAGTTTACTAGTTGGCTAGTTAAGAAGTAGTAAGTTTAGTCCGTCCCGAGAGGGGGAGAGTTCAAGTATTAAGGTTTGTCTAGCAGAACGGCCCTGGAAAGGCCGGCCAAAGAGGGTAATAGCCCCGTAAGCGAAAGTCACCTTTGACTCTCTGGACTAAACCCCCACACCAAAATTTTTTGGTGTGGGGGTGAACTTGAGTACCTCGAAAAATGTGTAGTTCGGGGGAATCTGCCGGCACGAGCCGGTAAGGCTAAATACCATTTATCATCGATAGTGAACCAGTACCGTGAGGGAAAGTTGAAAAGCAGCCCGGTGAGGGCGGTGAAATAGTACCTGAAACCATATGCTTACAAGGAGTCGGAGCCCCGATGCGCAAGCATCGAGGGTAACGGCGTGCCTATTGAAGAATGAGCCAACGACTTATTCAGCATCTTTTGTCTAAGGGCGCAGAGCCCGGAGGCGAAGGGAAACCGAGTCTTAAAAGGGCGATTTTGGTATTTATTTATCAAAAAAGGTGCTGGATAGACCCGAAGCCGGATGAGCTTGCCATGGCCAGGGTGAACCCCGCCGAAAGGCGGGGGGAGGCCCGAACCGTTTAGCCGTTCAATACTATCGGATGAGCTGTGGCAAGGAGTGAAAAGCTAATCGAATTCGGTAATAGCTGGTTCTCTCCGAAATAGCTTTAGGGCTAGCGTCCGCCAAAAATTAGCAGGTAGAGCTACTAGAAGGTTCGTATAGGGCGAAAGCTCGACGATCCTACTAAACTCCGAATGGCTAATCTATTTAGGCGGATAGTCAGACTATGGGGGCTAAGCTCCATTGGTCAAAAGGGAAACAGCCCAGATCTCAATCTAAGGTCCCTAAATTTCTGCTAAGTGCAAAGAAGGTGGTGGAGTTTCTTAAACAGCGAGGAGGTTGGCTTAGAAGCAGCCATCCTTTAAAGAGTGCGTAACAGCTCACTCGTCAAGAGACTTCGCGCCGAAAATTATCGGGGCTAAGCAGAGTACCGAAGGTGAGAATTTTGTCCTAAACTTAGTTTGGGACAGAGTGGTAGGAGAGCGTTCCAAATGCAGTGAAGCCCACGGCGCGAGCCGGAGTGGAGCGTTTGGAAGCGAGAATGTTGGCACAAGTAACCACAAGTCCGGTGAAAGCCCGGACCACCGAAAACCCAAGGTTTCCTTGGCAATGACAATCAGCCAAGGGTTAGTCGGCCCTAAGCCAATGGCGAAAGCCGGAGGCGATGGACAGCAGGTTAATATTCCTGCACTGCGTATAGTTTTGACGGCAGGACGGAGTCTAGTATGCAAAGCGCATTATTGGATTTGCGTTCGGGCTTTGAGGATAGAGCGCAGGCAAATCCGCGCTCAAGCGCTTTAATGCGCGTTATCCAAGAAGAGCGAAAATTTTTTCCGCAAGGTTAAGAAATTTTGCAAAGCAGGCTTCCCAGAAAAATGTCTAAAATTATCTATACGCAACCGTACCGAAATCCGACACAGGTGGGTAGGTCGAGTAGACCAAGGTGAACGAGTGAAAGATCCCCAAGGAACTCGGCAAAAAAGCATCCGTAAGTTCGCAATATGGATTTCCCGACCTCGCAAGAGTGTCGGGACGCAGCGAAAGTACCCCTGGCGACTGTTTAACAAAAACACAGCTCCCTGCAAACTCGTAAGAGGAAGTATAGGGGGTGACGCCTGACCAATGCGAGAAGGTTAACGCTGGCGTTCCTCCGACGTTACGTCGGAGGGGTGACCGGCCGAAGCCCTCGTCAATGTCGGCCGTAACTATAGAAATTTGTCCGTTGTAGTTACGTTAAAAAATCTCGCTATATGCGGGAAACTCTGGCAGGATTCACAGCTACTCATCGCAGTCGAGCGAAAGTAACAATGCTGTGATGCAGACAATCCGCAGGAAACTTCTTTGATTAAAAAATCAAATGACTGAATGGATAAAAACCATTGATCCAAAAATCGGTTATTACATAGCCGGATTTACAGACGGAGAAGGAAGCTTCAATGTTTCTGTAAAAAAAGAAATGATTATAAGGATCAATGGAAACTTACAGCTTCGTTTAACATCTCTCAAAAAGATCGCGTAATCTTAGCGCAAATCAAAAACGTGCTTGGATGCGGGACTTTAAGAGAAAGACCGGATGGAGTTGTGTACTACGAAGTGACCAATGTTCGGTCGCTTCAAGAAAAAATTATTCCTTTCTTTGAGCGGTTTGGGTTTCTATCCGCAAATAAAAAAAGAAACTTCTCGATTTTCAGAAAAATTGTTGAGGCAATGGCAAAAAACGAACATCTTACAAGAGATGGCTTCAGAAGAATTTTGCAATTGCGCGAAACATTAAATGAAGGTCGGGGCAGAAAGCGTAAATATCAATTATCAGATGTTTACAAAGAAGGCTCCTCAGAGACTATACGCGAGACCCCGCCATCGGCGGGGAAGATATAGTCCGATCTCATGGGCGACTATGAGCTAACACAAATAAACGGTCCTAAGGTGGAATGCCTGCCTTAGTAAAATTCTGCTGTATCGGTGAACACCCGCCAACATCTGCGAAGTTGTGGCGGGCAATACCGAGGGAAGTGCGAATACTGATTTTTGGAAAAAATAAAAAAAGGAAAAAGGGTCAACTTTTTGACCCCTTAAAAACCCTGCGAAAATCTTCGATAAACTTTATTACGGCGTAAATCAGAACTGCTGCCACTCCTACAGACAATAAGCTAGCCACGATATATAGCGAAGTTTGCATGGCTTGTCCCTCCTCTGTCTTAAAGTTATCATATATTGTTTATTATGTCAAGTACCCAAATTTGACTCCAAAAATCAGTATTCGTACCCCGTAGAGACTATACGCAGAAGTCGCCTCAGGCGACAAGATATAGTCCGACCTCCGTGGCAACACGGAGAGCTAACCAGAAATGAGTTAGCCCGTAATGTTTTGGTCAATTGCCAAATGTTAATTGTCAATTGTCCAATTGTTACGCAGTAACAATTGTGAGCGCAATTCCTTGTCAGGTGAGTTCTGACGCGCACGAAAGGCGTAACGACTGGGGGACTGTCTCGGGGATTTGCTCGGTGAAAATGCGATACCGGTGAAGATGCCGGTTAGGTGTAGTTAGACGAAAAGACCCCGGAAGCTTTACTGCAAGTTGTTATTGGCTTTACGTTTTTACTACGTAGCGTAGTGGGGAGCCGTTGAAATCCCGCTTTTGGGCGGGACGGAGGCGCCAATGAAACACCCATTTTTAAAAATGTAAAATCTAACTCCGACGGCAAAAACGTCGGAGGACAGTAGCTGCTGGGCAGTTTGTGTGGGGCGCAATCCTCCTAAAAAGTAACGGAGGAGTTTATTAAGGTCGGCTTAGCGCGGATGGACATCGCGCCGGACCTGTAAGAGGAAAAGCCGGCTTAACTGCGAGGGGGGCATCCCGAGCAGGTGGGAAACCAGAATCTAGTGAACCGACCGTTGGCACTCGATGCCGCGGAAGATTAACGGATAAAAGCTACTCCGGGGATAACAGGCTAGTTCCGTCCAAGCGTCCATAGCGACGACGGAGTTCGGCACCTCGATGTCGGCTCATCTTATCCTGGGGGTGGAGAAGCTCCCAAGGGTTTGGCTGTTCGCCAATTAAAAAGGTACGTGAGCTGGGTTCAGACCGTCGTGAGACAGGTTGGACTCCTATCTACTACACCCGTTGATTCTTGAGGGGGGTTCTTCCTAGTACGAGAGGACCGGAAGGAGGCGACCTCTGGTTTGCCTGCTCTGCCGCCAGGCGGAACGCAGGGTGGCTAAGTCGCTAAGTGATAAGCGCTGAAAGCATCTAAGCGCGAAGCACGCCCCAAGATTAGGAATTATTGATTCCTCGAAGACTACGAGGTTGATAGGCTCTAGGTGTAAGGACCGCAAGGCCTTAAGCCGAGGAGTACTAATAGATCAAACAACCTGATAAGATTTATCCGTCTTGTTAGGAAACGCGCTTATAAATTACAAAAATAAATTGAATCTTTTCATTCGGCGGCTTGAGGCGGCGGAACTACCTCTTCCCATTCCGAACAGAGAAGTAAAACGCCGTACTGCCGATGATACTCCTTTGGGGGAAAGTAGGCAGCCGCCGGTTGAAAGGGTTTAATTTTGTCTGAAAAAATTCGCAAGGCCCCTGTGGGTCGCCTCGGCCAATTCGCGCAGCACAAAAGGCCTCAATTCCTTGTTTAAAAATTTTGATTCGTAAATATATCCGTATTCTATCAATATTGAAACGCCATCTCTGGAAGCGTTTGAGCCGACGGCGATAAGCTGCTGGTCTTCTATCAGAATCTCTTTTTCTTTCGGGAAATTGCTTCCGTCGGCGATTTTATCAAGTTCCTCTTTTATATATTTGGCCACTTCCATGCTTGCTTTGCCGTTGGGGAACTGGTCGTCCGGCACGTATATCGCGAACCCCGCGTATTTCCCGGGCATATCGTATTTTCTCCCCGGGTAATCGTTAAGATGTATGTGGAGCACGATATCCGCGCCGTTGTCGTTCGCCCATTTGTTTATGCCGTAGAGAATCTGCGAGGTATTGTCCGCGGCAGGGTTATGATATACTTTTGTTTCTTTTTTGACCGCGCCGATTTTAACGGCATTTTTAAAAACGGCTTTTACCTTTTCTTTAAACGCGGCGATAGCCGTGTTTTGGGTTTTTATGTAATCCAAAATCCAGTCGTTGTGCTCGCCCGTGATTTTATTTGTGATAAAAACGGAAAACTTTCCGTCTCTTCGCAAAGAATCAAACAGATAATTTCCCAGCTCGGCGTTGATGCTTGCTTCCGTAGTCCCGCGGTATTGCGTTCCGTAATTTTCTTTGTCATGCCCGGGGACTATTAAAATTTTTATGTCGCCGCTTTTATATTTTTCCAGGAGCTCTTCGGCGCGCACTTCTTTTCCGAAAAATATTCCCGCGAGATAATAAGCCGCCGTGCCCACGTAGGCGATGTTTAGATAATAAGAAACCATAAGCATCAAAATGGCCGCGATCGTCAGTTTTATGCGCCTTGGCATTGTTTAATTATAGCAGGTTCTGTATGTTGACGCGGCTGGCCTGTTTGCTATAATGGTTACGCAGACGCTAAAACCCCCTAAGCGCTGCCGGCTGTGGTGCCGTTGTTCGGAAATGGGGGAGGCGTGAACAGGCGAAGGGGGCGCTTTTTCTCCGAAGCGAGGTGCGGTCCAGGCTATAACGGCCGCTACGCGCCCCTTCGCCACCCATATTTGTTCTTTCTGAATTTTTAAATAAATATGCTATAATGCAGTTCTTAAGCCCTTGTCAACTGGCAAGGGTGTTTTTTATTTTTTGCCGATTTTTACCGGTACTATACACTCTTGACCGACCGGCCTTGAGTGTTTAGTTATGATTATAAATAAAAAAGACCCCCCGGGATTGCCCAGAGGGTCTTGGGGGTCGGAGCTGGCACGCGGCTTTTACCAAGAAGGCAGGAATGAGAGGACGCTCTTGGCGAGGCCGGAGAGGCGCTGGCCGAACCTCATGCTCGGGCTGCGCTTCCGTTTGGTCTCTTGCCTATGTTTTTCCTCTCGCCTTTCCCTTTTCACTTTTCTTTTTTCGCGCCTCATCCGGCGCGCTTCTGCGATGTTCTTCATATTTTTCCGCTCCTTTCGTGGTATTTTTATTTTGTGTCTATTTCTTATTATACTCTTTATAATTATCTTGTCAAGTAATAAGTAGGGCAATTTTTTATTTTCAAAAATTATAATATACTTAACCTATGCCTATTTTTTCGTGGGGAGTGAGAAGGCAACTAGGGGTTTTCGCGGTTTTTGCGGCCGTGGTTGTTTTAATCGTTGGTGGGCTGATTTATTTTTTCCGGCCGGAGCCGACCTGTTTTGACAATAAGCAGAATCAGGACGAAGAAGGGGTTGATTGCGGAGGGGCCGAGGCGCGCTGCGCGCCGTGCTCGGAGAAAATACATGACATCGCCATTTTATGGACTAGATTTTTTCCCATCCGCGAGGGGGTTTACGACGCAGCAGCTTTGCTGGAAAACGGCAACCAATTTTTAAAGACGAAAAAATTCGTCTATGCGATAAAGCTTTACGACGCCAACAATGTTCTTGTCTCAATCCGCGAGGGGGCGACATTCATACAGCCAGGAGAAAAATTTTTGGTTTTTGAGCCGAACATCGTCGCCCAAAACCGCTTTCCCAAGACCGCCGTACTTGAGATGAGAAGCGTGTCTTGGGAAGCCGGAGAGCCGGAGCCCTTAAAAATAGACGTTTTACGGAGAGACATTTTTCTTGCCGACGTGTCTTCGCCGCGGCTTGAAGTAAAGGTTAAAAACCAATCAACGAGCGTTTACCGCAATATAGAAGCGGCCGCCCTGCTTTTGGGGAGCGGAGACGTTGTTTTGGGTGTTTCCAAAACCAAAATAGACCGCTTGGATATCGGCGAGGAACGCGCGGCGGTATTTACCTGGCCGATGGCGATAAGCGGAGTGGAGAGAGCCGATGTTTTTTTGAGGCAAATCCCATGATGCGGGCGCTTCGGATGCTTGGCGGCGTTGACTGGGTTTTAATTTTAAGCGTGTTCGCGCTTGTTGTTTTGGGGCTTGCTACAATGAAATTTTTCGGCCCCCCCGCCGGCGCCGCGGAAGATTATTTTTTCAGCCGGCAACTGGTCTGGGTTTTGGCCGGGGTTACCGTGTTTTTGATTTCTGTCCTTGCCGATTGGAGTTTTCTTAAAACTAACAGCATTTTTTTGCTTATTTTATATTTTATTTTGGTTGCCGCGCTTTTATTTTTAATTTTTTACGGCAAATCTGTGCGCGGCGCTTCCAGCTGGTTTCAAATAAAAGGATTAAGTATTGAGCCGGTTGAGCTTATAAAGCCGGCGCTGGTTTTGGTGTTGGCGAAATATTTCTCCAAGCGCCATATTGAGATAGCGCGCTTCGCGCGCCTGGCCGTGTCTTTTATTTACGTCGCAATTCCTGCGGTTTTGGTTGCCACACAGCCGGATATGGGCTCGGCAATCGTTCTTGTGGCGATCTGGCTTGGCATGGCTTTGGCCGGAGGAATAAAAATGCGGCAGCTTTTTTTTCTTTTGCTCTCCGGCGCGGTTTTGGGCTTGATTCTTTGGAGCTTCGTTTTGCTCCCGTACCAAAAAACAAGGATAATTTCATTTTTTGACCCCGCGCGCGACGCGCGGGGAGCCGGATACCACGCGCTTCAATCGGTCATCGCCATAGGGTCGGGCGGGCTCTTTGGCAAAGGCGTTGGATACGGCACGCAGTCCAGATTGGAATTTTTGCCGGAGCATGAGACGGATTTTATTTTCGCGGCTTTCGCGGAGGAATGGGGTTTTGTAGGCGTTTTATTTTTGCTCTTTTTTTTGGGCGTGGCGCTTTGGCGGATACTGCTCCGGGGCATTTACGGAGAATCAAATTTTGAAAAGCTCTACGCGGCGGGGCTCGCTATTTTTATATTTTTCCAGTCGGCAATACATATCGGCATGAATTCCGGACTTTTGCCGATAACCGGCTTGGGAATGCCGTTTCTTTCTTACGGCGGGTCAAGCTTAGTGAGCTTGTTTTGGGCATTGGGGATTTTGGAAAGCTTTTCCATCCGCAAACGCGGCATCTTTTTGGGCTCCGAAGGTCGCTTCAGCGAGGGCATTTTAGGGGCTTGAATTTTTAGTTATTCCCCGTACATCGTTTTCTTCCGATCGTGAGAAAACAGTGTATGGCAAGAAAGGGTTTTGTGGCAGGGGAACCACTATGATATATCATAGTAGTTGTGCGGTGGCTGTGTGATAGTTGCGTGGTGGCTACATATACGACACTTTTGAACGATCGTAAGAAAGTGTCGCCTAACAAATCTGGCAAAAACAGAGCTATTGATTGTTGGGTAGGTTGTATTATTATTTAAAGCATTAGCTTGTAGTACTTAATCCAATTATGGAATCATTTATACTTTTATCAGTTGTTGCTGGAATTGTAATCGTTCCTTTGCTGTTGCTTTATTTTGCTAGTAGGTATGATTGGCGTTTTAGAAAACTTAATAATAAGAACTTGGAGAAACGACGCAGAAAGGATCGGGAAAGTTAGAGATTATTTGGATATATTTTAATACTTTCTGTTTTGGGTATCTCTATCGCTCCCAGTTCATCATTAGCAGATACTCCTCTGTGGGTACGCGGCATTGTTTTCATATTCGGCGTCGCAATAATTTATGTTTCTTATGAAAAATCAAAAAATAACACATAGCTTTATGTTTTATGCCTCAAGCTTTAGTCGCTAAGGGCAAATTGGAAAGTTTGGGTTCAATTATCAATTATTTGCTCATATTTGCAATTTGCTTGCTATAGCGTGAAGATTGCAAATTCAAAAATGGTTTATACTTCAGCGATCGCAAAAGAATGAACCTAAGCAAAAAAGATATACTGGCGCGCGGCTAAAGAGAATTTTATAGAAGCTCTTGACACGATTTGGGGCTATTTGCTAGTATATTTTTATACCACTTATGAAATATCAGCTGCCAGTTCATCCGGAGGAAGCCACTAAAAAGCTTTTCGGCGTGTTGCCCAAAAGGACAAAGGACGTTTTGGAGCGGCGTTTTGGTTTGGGCAAAAATCCGGAACGGCTGACGCTTGAAGCCATAGGCCAAAAATACGGCATTACGCGCGAGCGGGTGCGCCAGATTGAGGCCGATGGGCTTGGCAGGATAAGGAAATCTCCCACTATGGCGGAGCTTAAGGGCGTTTTTGAGGGGCTGGAGGCGTATTTTAGCCAAGAGGGGCGGGTGCTTAAAGAGGGCGCCGTTTTAGAGGCGTTGGCTCCCCACCCCAGACACGCAAATCATGTTTACTTTCTGCTTTCTTTGCATAACCCGATGGTGCGGCTCCACGAATCCGACGAGCTCCACGACCGCTGGGCTTTGGGGGCGGAGGCGGACGCGGACGCGCGCAAATCTTTAGACGGCGCAATTGACGCGTTGAGAAAATCGGGCAAGCCGGTTCAGGAAAACGAACTTTTTGAGATTTTGTCGGCTTCAGCGAAAAACGTTTTGGGCGACGCGCCTCCCGGCGCGGTTTTGGGCAATTGGCTCGGGCTTTCCAAACTTATTTCTAAAAATTATTTCGGGGAATGGGGGCTTGTTGAATTTCCTGAAATCAAACCGCGCGGAGTCCGGGACCTTTCCCATATGGTGCTTTCCAGGCTCCAGAAGCCCCTTCATTTTTCCGCGGTGGCGGACGAAATAGGGAAGCTGGTTGGCAAAAAAGCGCACACGCAGACCGTCCACAATGAGCTTATAAAAGACGAAAGGTTCGTCTTGGTAGGGCGCGGACTTTACGCTTTAAAAACGTGGGGATACTCCCCCGGCGTTGTCAGGGATGTGATTTGCGATTTGCTTAAGAAAAACGGGCCTATGGCCAAAGAAAAAATAATTCCGGCCGTTTTGAAGCAGCGCTTCGTAAAACCAAACACGGTTTTCATCAATCTGGAGAACCGAAAATATTTCAAAAAATCTCCCGATGGTAAATATTCTCTTAAATGACCCTATCGTAAGGGAGGCCGTCTATTGGCTCGGCGCAAGCTGGTTTTTCTGGGTACCCGCGGTGCTCATTTTTATTTTTTGGGAATCCTGGGTGAGATATGTGCGGGCTTACGCCATCGCAAGGAGAAAATTCATCGTGCTGGAAATTAAAATCCCCAGAGAAGTCGCCAAAAGCCCTCAAGCGATGGAAAGCATTTTCGCCGGCATTCACGGCACGGCGCGAAGAGGCAATTTAATTGAACGTTACTGGAACGGCTGGATAACCGCATGGTTTTCTCTGGAAATCGTGGGAGACGGCGGCGAAATTCATTTTTACATCTGGACTCACGATTTTTTTAAGAGGATGATAGAGGCGCAAATTTTTGCCCAATATCCTTCCTGCGAAATCAAGGTGGTTGATGATTACGTCAAAGACATGCCCGCCGCCCTGCCGAATCGGGACTGGAGCATTTGGGGCAGCGAATATGTCCACACCAAGCCGGACGCGTATCCTATTCGCACTTACGAGGATTTTGCCCTGGAAGACATCAGCGCCAAAGAAGAAGAGAGGAAAATTGACCCGCTTTCATCTTTGTTTGAGTTTCTGGGAAATTTGCGCCCGGGCGAAAAAATTTGGATTCAAATGTTGGTCCGCCCCGCCATGAGCGACCGCTGGAAAAGAGAAGGCGAGGCACTGGTGGCGAAGATGGCGGGCAAAGCCGCGCCTCCGAAGGTTGGTTTTCTGACTTGGATTGTGGATATTGTCCACGGCGCGTTGATGGCGGCTGTGGCGCCGCCGGCGAAAAAGCCAATGAAGAAAGAAGCAGACCAGTTCAGGATTTTAAATCTTTCTCCCGGCGAGCGCGCGACCATGGAAGCAATAGAGCGGAATATTTCCAAAATCGGGTTTGAAACCGTGGTCCGTTGGATTTATCTGGCTCGTCCGGACGTTTATAATTTTTTGGCCGTTCCGGCAATTAACGGCATCTTTAGGCAGTTTAATTCTCAGTCATTAAACGGTTTTGCCGGAAATGGAAAAGTTGTCACCAGCGTTGATTATTGGTTTGTGGAAACGCGCAACATGCTTAGAAAAATCAGGTTGTATAAATCTTACCGTTTTCGCTCGGCGTTTCACCCGCCGTACAACGGCAGAAGCAGGCCGATTGTTTTATCAAGCTCGGAGCTTGCGACAATTTATCATTTCCCGGGAATGGTGGTAAGCACTGCGGCGGTTCCCCGCACTGAAGCCAAAAAAGGAGCCCCGCCTCCCAATTTGCCGATTTAGGATATAATTAATAAATAGTGAACGACGAGCAGAAAGCCACGTATTTTGGGGAAACGAACTTCAGGAATCAGCTGAAGCGCTTTGGCATTAAAAAAACCGACCGCCGGAAGCATATGTACATCATCGGCAAAACCGGCATGGGCAAAACCACGCTTCTGGAAAATATGGCCGTGCAGGACATTCAAAACGGCGAGGGGATGGCTTTTATAGACCCGCACGGAGATACCGCCGAACGGCTTTTGGATTTTGTGCCCAAAGAAAGAATTAACGATGTGATTTATTTTAATCCCTACGATACTGCTTATCCAATCGGTTTCAACGTAATGGAAAACGTGGACCCGGAGCGAAGGCACTTGGTGTCCGACGGGCTTATGGGGGTTTTTAAAAAAATCTGGTCTGATGTCTGGTCTTCGCGCATGGAATATATTTTGGCAAACGCGATTTTGGCGCTTTTGGAATATCCCGAAGCCACGATTTTGGGGATAAACCAGATACTGATAAACAAGGATTTTAGAAAAAAGGCGGTTGAGCACATAACCGACCCAGTAGTGAAGTCATTTTGGACGCAGGAATTTGCCAAATACACCGACCGTTACGCCGCCGAAGCCACCCCGGCTATTCAGAACAAAGTCGGGCAGTTTGTTTCCAACCCTTTAATCAGAAACATCATCGGCCAGCCCAAATCCGCTTTTGACATAAGGCGCGCGATGGACGAAAAGAAAATTATTATCATCAACCTCTCCAAGGGAAAGGTGGGCGAGGATAATTCGCGGCTCATTGGCGCGATGCTGGTGACAAAGCTTTACCTCGCCGCGATGAGCCGGGTGGATACCCCGGAGCCGGAACGCGCAGACTTCTTTTTATACGTAGATGAATTTCAAAATTTCGCTTCCGAGTCCTTCGCCAATATTTTGTCCGAGGCGCGAAAATACCGCCTGTCTTTGATTTTGACGCATCAATATGTCGCGCAGATGGATGAAAAAGTCAGGGACGCCGTTTTCGGGAACGTCGGAACAATAGCGACTTTCCGCGTTGGGGCGGAAGACGCCGAGATGCTGGAAAAAGAATTTTCACCTGAATTTTCCGCGCAGGACATTGTAAATCTTGGATTCGCCCATATTTATTTGAAGCTTATGATAGACGGCGTCGCCTCGCGTCCGTTTTCGGCAATGACCCTCCCGCCGATACAAAAACAAGCCGAGTCCTTTAAGGAGCAGATTATAGAAGCGTCCAGAAAAAGTTACGGCGGCGTGAGAGAAGCGGTGGAGGAAAAAGTTAACAAGTGGATGGAGGAAATCGGCGCGATGGAAACGGGCGCGGCCTCGGCCAGGGGGCGGCTGGCGAGAGAGCCGGTTGCTCCTCTGAAGCAGCCCACATCGCCGCTTTACGACGCAATCTGCGCCGTTTGCGGAAAAAGGACGCAAGTTCCTTTTCCGCCAGACCCCACGCGCCCGGTATTTTGCAAAGAGCATATCGGGATGGCCGGAAGATTTAAAGAGTTGATGCGGCCGCGCCAGGCGCCTCCCAGACCAGCGAGAGGAGAATTTGTGGCAAAACAGCCATCTTTGCGCCCGCACACGGAACAGCCATTTAGAAAGCCGGAGAATCTCCAGGCCTTGCGCGAGGCGCTGAAAAAATCGTTAGACGCGCAAAAAAATAAGCCGGAACCGGAACCGGCGCCCAAAAATGAATCCGGCTCCGGAACTTTAAAGCCCGGAGAGAGGATTGAGTTATAGTTTGACTTAACAAAATAAACCGATCGGACAAGTTTGTTAAATTACCAATTAATCCGCTATAGCGGATTAATTGGTAATTTGCTAAGAATTCTGATTTGAAAATTGGGCTCTGGACAAAAATACTATAGTATGCTAGGGTGTAGCTAGAAAAGGAGGGCGAGCAATGATTGATATTGATAGAGAGCTTGTTGCATTCGTCGTTGAGGCGAAAAAGTATACCTATGCTGCAGCCGAAAGCAAGGAAGAGGTATTGCCAGATGGCGGCAGGAAGCTGGTTTTTGAAGCGGACGGGTACATTTATGAAGACATTTACTGCGGCCTTTGCGAATTTTATGGAAGGGAGGTTGCTTATAAAAAAGACATCGTCAACCCTCGCAAATGGGTTATGCAGTACTCCGGACTCATCCCGGCTGATCTTAAGCAGCTTGCAGATCCTAGAGAAATCTATGCGGATCTAAAAGCGGCTTTACGAGAAGTATACTTTGGATTGCCATTTAGGGGCCCGCGGCTTTTTACTGGAAAAAAGTTTGGTTACTTTATGGATGCTCATGGAGATCCAAACTTTTTCTGGGGACATGAATCTTTAAGAGGCCCCGTTTATGACTTTCGTCAGTCTTTTCGGGAAGAGCTAGTGTACTTCGGCGCCTTTCACGGCATGATCCAGCAGGAATAAGAACAGAATAAGGCCCCCGCGGGCCTTATTATTTTTTCTCGGCGCGTTCCACGTATTCGCCGGCTTGCCCCGTTAGAAATTTTATTTCTAACGGGGTGAAAGGTGTTTACATTTTTTCAGCTCTCTCAACATACTCACCAGTCTGTGTATTCACTCTTATCACGTCGCCTTCGTTTATGAACATTGGCACGTTAAGCGTGAGGCCGTTTTCAAGTTTTACGGTTTTGGAGCCGCCGGTGGCGGTGTCGCCCTTGTAAGAAGGCGGAGCTTCCACAACTTTGTAATCCATTTTCACGGGCAATTCAATATTAATTATTTTGTCGCCGAATTTATACGCGAGGACTTCCGTGTTCGGTTTTAAAAATTTGGCTTGGTCGGCGATTGCACCCTCTTTTAATTGAAAGCGGTTTTTTGGATTTCCTTTTTCGCAGAACCAAAATTCCCCGCCTGCCAGTTGGCGGGCAGGCTTGCGACTTGAATAAAGAAATGTTATCGGCTGTTTTTCTATTTCGGCTTCCGAAAAGGAATCGCTTTGCTGGAATGATTTTGATACGATTTTGCCCGTAATCAGGTTTTTTAATTTGGTCTGTACGGTGGGCTTTCTTTGCTGCATGCGCAAAAAATTGTATTCCAAAACAAGGTATGGCTCGCCGTCCATTTCAAAAACAACCCCTTTGGTTAAATCGGTATATGAAAGCATTGAAAAATAGTGTATATTATTTTCTATGGAATGGCAAATTACGGTAGGCATGGAAGTTCACGCCGAGCTTCGGACCAAAGCGAAGATGTTTTGCTCTTCCAAAAACGACCCTGACGAAAAGCATCCGAACATCAACGTTTGCCCGGTTTGCATGGGCCACCCCGGGACCTTACCTGTGATAAACGAGGAAGCGGTGAAATTGGTTCAGCAGGTTGGCTTGGCTTTGAAGGGAGAAGTCCAAAAATTTTCGCACTTTGACCGTAAAAATTATTTTTATCCGGACCTCCCGAAGGGATACCAGATTTCGCAATATAAACATCCGTTGGTTTTGGGCGGCGTTTTGAACGGCGTCAGAATCACACGCGCGCACTTAGAAGAAGACGCTGGCAAATTAATGCACGACCCCAATGGAAAATTCAGCTTAGTGGATTTTAACAGGGCCGGCGTGCCTTTAATGGAATTGGTCACGGAGCCGGATATAAAATCCGCTAAAGAAGCTAAAAAGTTTGCGGAGGAGCTGCAATTAGTCCTGCAATATCTCGGCGCCTCCGAAGCAAATATGGAAAAGGGAGAGATGAGGTGCGAGGCGAATGTTTCTGTTGCAAAGGCAACAAGATTGCTACTTGGCAACCCGGTTGCCAAGTCTGTTTTGGGAACTAAAGTTGAAGTGAAAAATCTCAATTCGTTTCGCGCGGTGGAGCGGGCGATTGAATACGAAGTCCAGCGCCAGATTGGACTTTTGGAGAGCGGTAAAAAAGTGGTGCAGGAGACACGGGGCTGGGATGAAAACAAAGAGGCGACTTTTTCCCAGCGCTCCAAGGAATCGGCGCACGATTACCGCTACTTCCCGGAGCCGGATTTGCCTCCGATGGAATTTTCGGATGAATACATTGAGGCGCTCCGCGCGACGATTCCGGAGTTGCCCGCAGAGAAAAGAAAAAGATTTACGGAGGAATACGGAATAGTAACAAGCTCGGTTGAAACCTTGGTTAATGAGCGAGCTCTTGCGTCTTTTTGGGAGAAAGTTATTTCTGAATTAAAAGAATGGATGAAGGAAAAAGATTCTAAAAAGTTCTTTGAAGCTATGAAAGTGGCGGTTAATTATTTTACCTCTGATTTTCTCGGGCTGATTAAAGAAAAAGAAATTCCGCCGGAAGAACTTTTAATTACTCCGGAAAATTTTGCGGAATTAATCAAAATGATTTATAAAAAAGAAATTACCTCGCGAATAGCCAAAGATGTTTTGCGGGTTATGATTGAGCAAGGAGGCGATCCATCAACCATCATAGAATCCAAGGGGCTCAAGCAAGTAGGGGATGAAAAAGCATTGGAGGAAATTGCCAAAAAAATAATTTCCCAAAATCCGAAAGCAGTTGAAGATTTTAAGAAAGGCAAACAGCAGTCTCTCCAGTTTCTTGTTGGCCAAATAATGAAAGAAACTAAAGGCGCGGCAAATCCAGAACTGATAAAAAGCGTGTTGACAAGGATAATCGGGTAGATATACTAGTAAAAGTGCTAGTGTGGTTCGATGGCCTGCGGTTGGCAAACGCAAAGTCCACGGAGATTCCCAGAGGGTACCGACCCACCCATCCACAGAGGGCCTAGGCTAGATAGGTGGATGCTGAAAGCCGTAAAAAATCCGTGGCACCGTGGGGAGGGATGGGGACCAGCAGATGGAGGGATTAGCCCTTTGAAGTTTGCTGGAGCATCCCCATCCCTCCGTAAATATTTTTTTAAACTCTTTGTGCAATTTGCAAAGCTTCTTTTTCAGAGGGGATCCAGCGGATCTCCTTATTTTTTTTAAACCAAGTCATCTGGCGTTTGGCGTAGTGCCAGGATTCGGTGAGAATGCTTTGCGCCATTTCGTTTTTTGTCAGTTTGCCACGCAGATAAAGCGACACATAACGATATTCCAGACCTAAATCGTGGAGGCGTTTCCAAGAAACTCCGCTTCGGTGGAGTTTTTTTGTTTCGCGGATAATGCCGGGCAGGCGCTTTAGAAGCCGCGAGCTGATTCGTTTTTTTAATTCCTCCGGTGGATGTTTGATACCAAGCCATACTATCGCCATTT